>DATFGV010000220.1:0-6287 GCA_035249115.1 Vineibacter sp. | reverse complement strand
TCTTAACGAACGCTGACGGGAAGCGTTGGCGCGGGGTGTCGCTGCGCCTGGACGCCTGACATTTGACATTCCAATCACTGACTGATGGAGCTCCCCATGGGCGCATTGTTCAGCACGCCGAAGCCACCCGCGCCGCCGGCTGCGGCGCCCGATCCGGACAAGGACTCGCCGCTGGCCAAGGAGGCGGCGCGCCGGCGCCGCGCCAAGATCGCACAGCGCGGCGGCCGCGCCTCGACCATGCTGACCGACCCGATGAGCGGCGCCGACTACAGCGGCGGCGAGCTCGGCGGCTGAGGCGCAGGCCATGGAGTCGCGGGTCAGCGAGATCATCAGCCAGGGCAACGCGCTGTTCGAGGAGCGCCGGCCGCTGCTTGGCCTGTGGCAGGAGCTGGCCGACCAGTTCTATCCGCAGCGCGCCGACTTCACCGTGGCGCGCGCCCCGGGCACCGAGTTCGCGTCGCACCTGATGACGTCGTATCCGGTGATGTGCCATCGCGACCTGGCGGCGGCGATCAGCAACACCCGGCCGCTGGGCGCGGAGTGGTTCAAGGTCGGCGTCAAGGACGACCGCCTGAAGGACGATGGCGCGGTGCGCGGCTGGTGCGCCTACGCCACCGGCGTGCAGCTGCGCGCCATGTACGATCCGGTCGCGCGTTTCACCCGCGCCACCAAGGAGGGCGACCGAGATTTCGCCGGCTTCGGCCAGTGCGCCATCACGGTCGAGATGAACTACCGCGCCCAGGCGCTGCTCTACCGCTCCTGGCACCTGCGCGACGTGGCATGGCGCGAGGGGCCGGAGGGCGAGATCGACACCGTGCACCGCGACTGGCGGCCGACCGCCCGCAACCTGGTGCGCGAGTTCGGCCGCGAGCGCATGGCGCCGGAGCTGCTGGCACAACTCGCCGAGACGCCGCATCGCGAGGTCGCCTGCCGTCACGTAGTGCTGCCGGCGGCTGACTGGGACTGGCGCAAGAAGCCGCGCAACGCGGCGCGCTTTCCCTACGTCTGCCTCTACATCGACGTGCAGCACCAGCATCTGATCGAAGAGACGCCGCTTTCGACCTTCCCCTGGGTGATCCCGCGCTGGGAGACGGTCAGCGGTTCGCCCTACGCCTTCAGCCCGGCGGCGATCGTCAGCTTGCCCGACGCGCGGCTGTTGCAGGCGCAGATGCTGGTGATCCTCGAAAGCGGCCAGAAGGCGGTCGATCCGCCGCTGGTCGTCAAGCACGAGCTGTTCCGCTCCGACATCAACCTGTTCGCCGGCGGCCTGACCTGGGCCGACATCGAGGCCGACCAGCGCCTGAGCGACGTGCTGATGCCGGTGGGCGCCAGCAGCGGCGCGGTCGGCACCGGCGTCGAGCTGGCGCGGAAGGTAGAGGAGTTGCTGGCCTCGGCCTGGTACCTCAACCGGATCTTCCTGCCGGCCTTCGATCCGGGCGAGAAGATGACCGCCTTCGAGGTCAGCAAGCGCACCGAGGAGGCGTACCGCGCCGCCGTCACGCTGTTCGAGCCGGTCGAGGCCGAATACAACGCCCGCCTGTGCGAAGCGACGTTCGAAACCTTGCTGGCCAACGGCGCCTTCGACCTGGCGTCGATGCCGGACGTGCTGTCGCGACGCGGCGTCGCGTTCACCTTCGAATCGCCTTTGCGGCAAGCGCGCGGCCGCGCCGACATCGCCCGCTTCCAGGAGGCCATGCAGCTGACCGGATTGGGCGCGCAGCTCGATCCGGCATTGGCCGACAACTTCGACGCCGAATCCGCCTATCGCGATGCGCTGCACGGCATCGGCGCGGCGCCGGCATGGCTGCGCGATCCGCGCGCCGTCGCCGGTCTGCGCGCCGCGCGCCAGAAGCAGCAGCAGTTGGCGCAGGCCGCAGCGATGGTCAGCGCCGGCGCCGACGTCGCCGGCAAGGTCGGCGACGCCGCGCAGCGCCTGCGCGACGGCCTGGGGCAAGCTTGATTTTCCTCCCCAGCGAAGCTGGGGAGGTGGCCCGAAGGGCCGGAGGGGACGCGACGTGGTCTCTCGATGAGCAGCACCACGTGCGGTCTCCATCCGCCCTTCGGGCACCTTCCCCACTTCGTGGGGAAGGCATGACAACAGCGAGTGAATTATGACGCGACGCAGTTACGCGACAAGCGCCGTGCCGGTCGGCGGCCGCGACCCGGCGGCACCGGCCGCCTATGACGACGCCGACGTCGTGGCGATCCAGGCGCTGGTGACCGGGACGGCTGACGCCGCGCAGCAGCAACGCGCGCTGCGCTGGATCGTCGAGCGCGCCGCCGACACCTACGGGCTCAGCTACCGCGGCGGCGATGCGGCCGCGACGGCATTCGCCGAGGGCAAGCGCTGCGTCGGCCTGCAGATCGTGAAACTCAGCAAGCTGCGGCTGGACAAGCTGCGCGCGGCCGACAGCGGTGAGGACCCGGCATGAGCGAAGCGGACCAGGACAGCGGCGTCACGCCAGCGGACAGCGACGCAGGCGCTGCGGCGCCAACCGACGTCGGCCGTCCAGTGACCGACGTCACGGAATTCCCAGTCAACTGGCGTGAGCTGGCGGCGTCGGGCGACCGCGATGTAGCGACGCTGCTCGGCCGCTACGAGTCGCCCAAGGCGATGGCGCGGGCGCTGAAGGACATGCGCACTGAGCTATCGCGCCGCGGTGCCAAGGCCGGGCCGCCGGCCGCCGACGCGCCGCCCGAGGCAATCGCCGCCTGGCGCAGGGCGCAGGGTGTGCCGGCGCGGTGGCAGGACTACGGCACGGCGCTAGCGCTACCCGAGGCGATGGTGCTGGGCGAGGCCGACGCTCCGGTGGTCGACGGCTTCTTCCAGGCGGCGCACGCCGCCGACCTGCCGCAGCGGCACGTCGACGCGATGCTGCGCTGGTACTTCAGCCAGCGCGAACGGCAGGACATTGAGCGGATCAACGCCGACGACGAGGCGCGCGAGTCCACCGCGGCGACGCTGCGCCAGGATTGGGGCGCGCATTACGGCCGCAATGTCAACCTGATCGCCGCCAAGTTGCGGCCGACCTTTGCTGCCTTCGGCACCGACTTGTTCGACCGCCTGTTGCTGGCACGAATGCCCGACGGCCGCGTGATCGGCGACGACGCCGCGATGTCGCGCGCGCTTTATCAGTTGGCAATGGATCTCGATCCGGCCAGCCGCCCGACACCTGGCGAGCCGGTGGCGCATGCCGCGGCGATCGCCGGCCGCCGCGCCGAGATCGAGGCGATCATGGCCGGCCCCGACGCCAACACCCGCTACTGGGGCGACCAAACGCTGCAGGCCGAGTACCGCACGCTACTTGCCGCTGAGCCCCGACCCCGACGGCGCGCCGGCTGAACAACGCTCTTACCTTCCCCACGAAGTGGGGAAGGTGGCCGAAGGCCGGATGGGGAGCGCTCGTGGTGTCTCCATGAGAAGCCCGACGTTGGCTCCCCTCCGGCCCTTTGGGCCACCTCCCCACTGGCGTGGGGACGATTGAATAGTCCCCTATTTCCGCACTGGCCCGACGCCCGGTTCCCCGCTTCGGCGGCCCCGGCGCGGCGGGCATCCACCGACCGACTGCACGACGCCCCTTCGCGGGCGCGCGCGGCCCCCGCCGTTCGACGGCGGGCTCCCCGCGGGCGCTTGTGCGGCTCCCTGAGTCCAGCGGCCCCTCCACATGGAGATCAAGATGGCCGACACGGCATTCCAGACCCAGTACCTGCAAGAGCACATCCAGTCCTTCGAGCGGCGCCAGTCGGCGCTGCGCGACATGGTCAGCAGCAAGGCCGAGATCCGCGGCAACGTCGCGGTGTTCCTGGTCGCCGGCTCCGGCGGCGCCAACGCCGTCACCCGCGGCGTCAACGGAAAGATCCCGGGCCGCGCCGATGACCTGAACCAGCTGAGCTGCACCTTGAGCGAATGGCACGACGTGGTCGAGAGGACCTCGGTCAACATCTTCGCCAGCCAGGGCAACCAGCGGCAGATCATGCAGGAGACCACCATGGCGGTGGTCAACCGCAAGATCGACCAGCAGATCATCACCGAGCTGGAGACCGGCACCAACGATACCGGCGCGGCGCAGCCGGGGTCGCTCAACCTGGTCGCCTACGCGAAGACCATTCTCGGCAACAACAACGCCGGCGGCGGCCGCATCTGCGCCGCCATCACGCCGGCCTTCCACGGCTACCTGATGCAAATCCCGGAGTTCGGCTCCGCCGACTACCGGGCCACCGAGCCGTTCGAGAAGACCACCAACGAACAGGCGATGGAGAAGTTCCGCTGGTACGGCGTCGACTTCGTCGTCCACACCGGGCTGACCGGGCTGGGCACGGCGGCCGAGAAGTGCCTGTTCTGGAACGTCAAGGCGATCGGCCATGCCGCCGACACCGGCAACATGAAGTCGATGGTCGACTACGACGGGCGCCACGACTTCAGCTGGGCCCGCTGCTCGATCTTCATGGGCGCCAAGCTGCTGCAAAACGCCGGCGTGGTCGTGGTCAACCACGACGGCAGCGCCTTCGCCGCCCAGTAACCGGGAGAATCGACATGGCATACAGCACGACCAACCCGCCGCGCATGGTGCTCGACCTCGGGGTCGGCGCCTATCCCAAGCTCTGGGTCTACGCTTCGGCCGACGCGGCCGCGACGGTCGACGCCTCGGGCTACTTTACCGACGGCCACGACCGTGGCCTGCGCGATGGCGACCTGATCTTCGTCTACAACAGCGCCTCGAAGATCTGGAGCGCCCACACCGTCGTCGTCTCCGGCACGACGGTCAACCTGGCCGACGGCACCACCATCGGCAGCGCCACGAACACGGACTAGGGGGTCGCCTCATCCTTCGAGACGGCCGCTTCGCGGCCTCCTCGGGATGAAGCGAGATACGACATCGCTGCAAACAGCTCCTCACCCTGAGGAGCGCGCCGCAGGCGCGCATCGCGAAGGGTGAGGAGCCTCTTATCCGACGAGCCAGACCATGGGCACCACCAAGCTCGCCGTGTACAACGGCACCCTTCGCCTGCTGGGCGACACGCGGCTGGCGTCGCTGGCGGAGAACCGCGAGCCGCGGCGCATCCTCGACGATCTGTGGGACGAGCACGTGCGCGCCTGTCTCGAGGCCGGTAGCTGGAACTTTGCCCTGCGTAGCATCCAGGTCGGCAGCGACCCGGACGTGGCGTTGGCGTTCGGCTTCCAGTTCGCCTTCGAGAAACCGGACGACTGGCTGCGCACCGCCGCGCTCAGCGCCGACGAGACCTTCGGCACGCCGCTCACCGAGTACGCCGACGAGGCCGAGTATTGGAAGGCCAACGTCGATCCGCTCTTCGTGCGCTATGTCTCGTCCGACGCTGCCTGGGGCATGGACACGACGCGCTGGACTCCTTCGTTCTCACTCTATGTCCAGGCACACCTGGCGGCGGAGATGGCGGTGCATCACCGCAATGCCGCTTTCGGGGAGCTGGACAAGCTGCGCCAGCGCCGCCGCGCCGAGGCTCTCGCCAAGGACGCCGTCGGCCAACCGCCGCAGTTCCCCCCGCGCGGCACCTGGGTGCGGGCGCGCTGGGGCAGCCCCACGCGCAACGAACGGACGCGGACATAGCCATGGGAAAGACCAACGCGGCCATCGCCGCCTTCAACCGCGGCATCGTCAGCCCGCTGGCGCTAGGGCGAGTCGATCTCGAACGCCTGCGTCTGGCGGCGGAAACCTGCGTCAACTGGCTGCCGCAGGTGCTGGGGCCGATGAGCTTGCGCCCGGGCCTGGGCTATGTCGGCGCAACCAAGAATAACGCTGCTGCGCGCTGCGCGCCGTTCGTCGCCGCGACCGCCGACGCGCAGATGCTGGTGTTCTCCGATGACGTCATGCGAGTGCTCAAGAACGATGCCTATGTGATGCGACCGTCGGTGAGCACGGCGGTGACCAACGGCGACATGGGCAGTGGCACGGGATGGTCCACGACGCTGACAGGCGGCGCCACGGCGAACTTCAATATCAATGGCAACCTCGAAATGAACTGTGTGAACCGTGGCGGCAAGGCCGTGGTCGGCCAGACCGTGACGGTCAGCGGCGCCAACCAGAACGTTGCGCACGGTCTGCGGGTAGTGGTTTCGCGTGGCCCCGTTACTTTCCGGGTCGGCACGGCCGGCGGCGACGACAGCTACGTCCGGACCACGACCCTGCGGACCGGTACGCACTCGTTGGCGTTCACGCCGAGCGGCAACTTCCACCTCGAGATTGAAATCAATGACGATACCTACCGCTATGTCGACTCGGTGACGGTCGAGGCTGCCGGCACGCTGGAGC
>DATFGV010000219.1:0-3537 GCA_035249115.1 Vineibacter sp. | reverse complement strand
GTCGTTGCCGAAGGCGGCCTTCGACTCGTTGCGCGCCATGGCGTAATTCTCGGCGAAATCCTCGGGCTTCTCGACGACCTTCATGCCGCGACCGCCGCCGCCGGCGACCGCCTTGATCAGGACCGGCCAGCCGACCTTCTCGCCCAGCGCCACGATCTCCTCGAGCGAGCCGACCGGGCCGGGCGAGCCCGGAACCAGCGGCAGGCCGAGCTCCTCGGCGGTCTGCTTGGCGACGATCTTGTCGCCCATCATGCGGATGTGCTCAGGTGTCGGGCCGATGAACGTGAACTTGTGTTCCTCCACTAGTTCGGCGAACCGGGCGTTCTCCGACAGGAATCCGTAGCCGGGGTGGATCGCATCAGCGCCGACGATGGTCGCTGCCGACAGGATCGCCGGGATATTCAGATAGCTGTCCTTGGCCGGTGGCGGTCCGATGCACACCGACTCGTCGGCCAGCCGCACATGCATGGCGTCGTCGTCGGCCGTGGAATGGACAGCCACGGTCTGGATGCCCATCTCATGACAGGCACGGTGGATGCGCAGCGCGATCTCGCCGCGGTTGGCAATCAACACCTTGTCGAACATGCGGCCGTCTCCGGAACGCTCAGGCAGGCGGGCGCAGCGACTGACGCCACGGATTTACTCCACGATCATCAGCACCTGGCCGAACTCGACGGGCTGGGCGTTGTCGACCACCAAGCGGGTAACCGTGCCAGCCTTCGGGGCTTTGATCGGATTGAAGGTTTTCATTGCCTCGATGATCAGCAAGGTCTGGCCAGCCGCGACCTTGTCGCCGACCGCGACAAACGCCGGCTTGCCTGGCTCGGGTGAGAGATAGGCGGTGCCGACCATCGGCGATTTCACGGCGCCGGGATGGGTACTGTCGTCGGCCGCCGCGGCGGCGGGCGTCAAGGCCGGTACGCCGGGTGCCGCGGCGATCGCCGGCAAAAGGGCCGAAGCCGCCACGACCGGTGCGACGGCGCGCGAAACCCGGATGCGCCGGCCATCGACCTCGTACTCAATCTCGCTGAGACCCGCTTCTTTCAGCATGTCGGCCAGCTTGCGCACGATATCGAGATCGTCCTGGTTCGTCGGCATGGCGTCGGGGTCCTTCGAGGGGGAAAAGTGCCGCGTTACTTTTTGGCGCCAGCCAGCAGCTTGGCCAACGCTTGCAGAGCGAACAGGTAACCTTGGCTGCCGAGCCCCACGATCATGCCGATCGCCGCCTGGCTGACATAGGAATGGTGCCGAAACGATTCACGCCGGTGGATGTTCGAAAGGTGCACCTCGATCACCGGCAATTCGGCGGCGTTGAGCGCGTCGAGGATGGCGACCGAAGTGTGGGTATAGGCTCCGGCGTTGAGCACGATGCCTGCGTTGCCATCGCGTGCCTGCTGGATGCGATCGACCAGCGCACCCTCGTGGTTGCTCTGGAAGAACTCGATGGCCATCCCCAGCCGCCCGGCCTCGGCGCGGCACGCGGCTTCGACGTCGGCCAAGGTTTCGCGGCCGTAGATCTCCGGCTGACGCTTGCCGAGCATGTTGAGGTTGGGCCCGTTCATCAACAGAACAGGCTTGATTTGTTGAGCCATTTCAGCCGTTTGAGGTTTCCTGGCACCGCCTCGTGACACAGTCGCCGGCCTTATAGCATGGCGCCTACCGCCGGCAAGGCGTGGCTGGTCCGGGGCTTGGCAACCCGCCGCAGCGCCACCTTATATATGAGATGCATGTTGGGCGAGTACCTGCGCGGTATGGAGCCGGTCACGTGCCGTTGGCGTCCGGCCGCAGACTTCGGACGTGCCGTGTCAATTTGTGCAGAAGCAAATCAAGCGTACGCTGTTCAGCGTGCGTCAAGCCATTGAGCAGCCGTGCCTCATAGTCCAACGCCAGGCCTGCGACATGACCGTGCAGGCGGCGGCCCTCGCCGGTCAGGATCAGGGCCGACTTACGCCGATCATCGGAGTCGGTGGCGCGCGCGATCAGCCGGCGGTCAAGCAGCGCCGCCACGGCGCGGCTGACAGTCACCTTGTCAAGCAAGGTGCGTTCGCCGACCTCGCCGGCCGACAGGGGCGCGAAACGGCCCAGCACCGCCATGACCCGCCATTGCGGGATGCTGAGGCCGGAGGGCTCGAAATACTGGTCGTGGATCGAGCCGCTCACCAATTGGCTGAGGATCGACAGGCGGTAAGGGAGGAAACGTTCCAAGGCGAGGGTGGCGGCCGGCGGGGTCGGGGGCATGGCGGTCACCAACGTCTGTGGATAGTTTCAGTTGAAACCAATCGCGAAGGCTGATAGTTACATTTGAAACTAATTCGGGCGCAACGTCAATCACCGCCCGCGTGATGGAGGACGAGATGGCCGCCAACGTCACCAGTTCCGCCGCATCGGGCGGCGATGCCGTCAACCCGATGGGTACCGACGGCTTCGAATTCATCGAGTACACTGCGCCCGATCCGCCGGCGCTCGGCTGGCTGTTCGAAAGCCTCGGCTTCACCGTCGTGGCCCGGCACCGCTCCAAGGACGTGACGCTCTACCGCCAGGGCGACATCAATTTCATCGTCAACGCCGAACCGCAAAGCTTCGCCCAGGGCTTCGCGCGGGTGCACGGCCCCAGCATCTGCGCGATCGCGTTTCGGGTGAAGAACGCGGCGGCGGCCTACAAGCGGGCCTTGTCACTGGGCGCCTGGGGCGTCGAAGGCAAGGTCGGGCCGATGGAACTGAACATCCCGGCGATCAAGGGGATCGGCGACAGCCTGATCTACCTCGTGGACCGCTACGGCTCGAAGGGCACGATCTACGATGTCGATTTCGAGTACCTCCCGGGAGTCGAACGGGCGCCGAAAGGTGTCGGACTCACCTATATCGACCACCTGACGCACAATGTGCATCGCGGTCGCATGGCCGAGTGGGCCGAGTTCTACGAGCGGCTGTTCAATTTCCGCGAGATCAAATACTTCGACATCGAAGGCAAGCTGACCGGCCTGAAATCCAAGGCGATGACCAGCCCGTGCGGCAAGATCCGCATTCCGATCAACGAGAGCTCGGACGACAAGTCGCAGATCCAGGAATACCTGTCGGCCTATCACGGCGAGGGCATCCAGCACGTCGCGCTAGGCAGCGACGACATCTACACCACCGTCGAGGCGCTGCGCGCCGGCGATGTAGTATTTCAGGATACGCTCGAGACTTACTATGAGGGCATCGACAAGCGCCTGCCGCAGCACGGGGAGGACGTGGCGCGCCTGAAGCGCAACCGCATCCTGATAGACGGCGCGCCGACACCCGGCGGCGGCAGGTTGCTGCAGATCTTCACCACCACGGTGATCGGCCCGATCTTCTTCGAAATCATCCAGCGCAAGGGCGACGACGGGTTCGGCGAGGGCAATTTTCGGGCGCTGTTCGAGTCGATCGAGCTCGACCAGATTCGGCGCGGGGTGCTGCAGGCATAACCCGCAGCCGGCCCCGCTCAGCGGTCGTGCGCGCGGTGGACGTCGTGCACGACAATGCCGGCGCCATCCGGCGGAATGACCAGCCAGT
>DATFGV010000218.1:0-11708 GCA_035249115.1 Vineibacter sp. | reverse complement strand
CCCGCGGTCTACGTGAAGCGCATCTTCTGCGGTGCGCCCTACGACAAGAAGATCGAGCAGCGCACCACCCGCAAGGCGGCGTGATGGACAGCGCGTTGTCATACCTTCCCCCGCTCGCGGGGGAAGGTGCCCGAAGGGCGGATGGGGGTGGCCTTCGAGCACCACGTCTGTCCCGCGTCACCCCCATCCGGCGCTTCGCGCCACCTTCCCCCGCAGGCGGGGGAAGGTAGGAAGGACGAGAGGAGAAAGCGACATGGCCTGGACCCGCGACCAGATCGCCGCCCGCGCTGCCAAGGAGCTGCACGACGGCTACTACGTCAATCTCGGCATCGGCATCCCGACCCTGGTGTCGAACTACGTGCCGGAAGAGATGGACGTCACCTTGCAAAGCGAGAACGGCATGCTCGGCGTCGGACCCTTCCCGCTGGAGAACGAGGTCGACGCCGACATCATCAACGCCGGCAAGCAGACGGTGACCGAGGTCAAGGGCACGTCGTATTTCTCGTCAGCCGATTCCTTCGGCATGATCCGCGGCGGGCACATCGACTTGTCGATCCTCGGCGCAATGGAAGTGGCCGAGAACGGCGACCTCGCCAACTGGATGATCCCCGGCAAGATGGTCAAGGGCATGGGCGGCGCCATGGACCTGGTGGCCGGCGTCAAGCGCGTGATCGTCGTCATGGAGCACGTCTCAAAGGACGGCCAGTCCAAGCTGCTCGGCAAATGCACCCTGCCGCTGACCGGCCAGCGCGTGGTCGACATGGTGATCAGCGAGCTGGGCGTCTTCGCCATCGACAAGCAGGGCGACGGCGGCGTGACGGTCGTCGAGCTGGCCGACGGCGTCACGGTCGAGGAGGTCAAATCAAAGACCCAGGCCAAGCTCACCGTGCCGGCGTCGATCAAGGCCGCCTAGACACGTGCGGCGCTGCCGCGTCTTGGCGCCGCAAGGCTGCATCGGGATGGCGGCGCGTCGCCACCTCGCCATGAGCGACCGGGATGTTCGAACACTACCTTGAGACCGCCGTCGATATCCTGGCGCCGCCGGACCGGGTGTGGGACATCCTGACCGATTTTCCCGCCTATCCGGCGTGGAACCCGTTCATCGTTTCGATTTATGGCCAGGCCGTGGCCGGCACCGCGCTGGAAGTGCACATCCGGCCGCCGGGTCATCGCGCGGCAATGTTCCGACCCACGGTCCTGGCGGCCGAACCCGAACGCGAATTGCGCTGGGTCGGCCGGTTGCTGGTGCCGGGCATGCTCCAGGGCGACCACTTCTTCCGGCTGGAGGAGCGCAGCGGCACCGTGCACCTGGTGCACGGCGAGACGTTCAGCGGCCTGCTGGTCAGCCTCTTCCGCCGCCGGCTGAAAGCCACCCAGGCCGGCTTCGAGGCAATGAACGCCGCGCTCAAGGAGCGGGCTGAGCGGCCGGCGGGGTGAGGACCCAGTTACCAGTCTGGACAACGACCGATTGTTCTGACCGTTGAGTCCGCGATGGCGCCTACTGAATGGAGCATCGCGTGCTTCGGCGATCGCGCTCCAGAGGACTAGCCAAATATCCGGGTTACACGGGCAAATCCGGCCATCGCCGTCCACACGGCCGCGGTGGCTTTGGCGTTGCGGTGAGCCCTCACGGGGTGTTTGCGAAAAGGCTGGCCAGTCCGCGTAAGACGAAAGGGTTAGGAATCGGCGACCGCGACGCATCCGGCATGGACGGTGCGAACGTCCGCGGGCCGCCGCTTGAGAGTTCATGCATATCCACTTTCCATTCAACGACCGATCCTGCTAAACTGATAGTTGTCCCCTCTCAAGATGTTGGCCGCCGCACGGACGGTCTCACGTCGCTCTGCCGCGTGCTGGCAGAAGTTGACGATGACAATTCAACGAAGGGGGACACGATGGTCAGGGGGATGCTTGTCGTGACGTTGGTGCTGGTCTCGGCCTGCGGAACGACGGAAGGCTATCGGAAGGCGGCCGACGCGACGGTTGGCATGACCGAGGAACAGATCATCCAGCGATTCGGACCGCCGCAGAACGTGCATCGCGCCGACGGCACCAACACTACGCTGGTGGCAGGCGCGCCGAACGCCGGATCTAAGTTTCTTACTTATCTGCGCGGTGGAAGCATCACCATTCCTGGATACTATCAATGTGTCCGAGGATTCTGCTGGGTCAATCCCCCACAAACATATACGGAGGTCTGCGAGACGACGTTCCGGATCGAGGCTGGAAAAGTCGCCGGTGTCACGTTCCAGGGCAACGGCTGTCGCGCGTAGCGGCGTTCTGGAGAGGCCCCCATGGAGCCCTGCGGGCGTGAAGCCGGGTGGGCGCGGCATGGCCGACTTAGGAGAAATTGGCGCTGCTCGACCCCCGCATACGGCGCAGGCAGCTTTCGACGGCGGGCGTGCAAGCGCGTGCTAGAAGATTTCGACGCGGTCTCGCGCGATGCGATCGCGAAAGTCGGGCTCGAGGTCCTCCCAGATCAGCACGTCGGTCGGCGTCTCGAGCCATTCCTCGAGCATCGATCTGGCACTGGCATGGCTGATCAGGCTGAAACGGGCGCTGTTACGCAGCTCGATGACAAGGTCAATGTCGCTGTCTGGCCGCGACTCGGCACGCGCCGCCGAACCAACGAGCGCGGCACGCGCCACGCCCCGCGCGCGGAGTTCGTTCTCATGCGACCGGACGCGGTCGATGATCGTCTGGCGGTCCATGCGGCAAATTATCGTGTGGCGACCGGTCACCAGCAAGGCTTGGTGACTCCGACCGGCGTCCAAGAACAAGCCCCACTGTGGCAACGGATTTGGCCGTACCGGCGTGGTGCACCAAGTACACGGCGAGACGTTCAGCGGCCTGCTGGTCAGCCTCTTCTGCCACCGGCTGAAGCCCACCCAGGCCGGCCTCGAGGCGATGAACGCCGCGCTCAAGGAGCGGGCCGAGCGGCCAGCTGGGTGACGGGCGTTTGCGGCCGTGACGATCCTTTAGCGGCCGGGCTTTTGTCACGCGTACGCCAATAGATGCGTGCAGCCCTGCTACGCGTCCGAATTGAACGGGCTCATTTGCCCGCCAATAACCGGCCAATCTTCGAGAATCACCGTCTTTTCAATCTGATAACCTTCAACGCGCGGGCCCTTATCGCTCCCTGACATCAAACCTATGCATTATTGTCCGTGGTATTACGTCGACGCATAACATACATATGATCACGTAGCGCACGGCCTCCGGACACCCGTCCGGCACCGTGTTTGGAGCCCGCCGTGTCCGCCGCCGTCGCCCGTCTATCCGCATTGTCCCTGTTCACCAATATCCGTGCCCTGCCCGCCAATTTGCGTGGCGCCCTGTGGGTCATTGTGGCCGGCTTCATGTTCACCCTGGTCAGCGTCTTCATCCGCCTGGCGTCGGCCGAGCTGGACACGATGCAGGTCGCGTTCCTGCGCAGCCTGGTCGGCCTGGTGCTGATCGCGCCGGTGATGCTGCGGCTGCGGCTCAATCCTTTCGCCTCGCCCAGGCTGGGCCAGCACTTGACCCGTGTCGTGATCGGCACCGCCTCGATGCTGTGCGGCTTTTACGCCGTGGCCCATATGCCGATCGCCGATTCGACCTCGATCAGCTTTTCGGCGCCGCTGTTCATCACCATGTTCGCCGCCCTGTTCATGGGCGAGAAGGTGCGCTGGCGGCGCTGGACCGCCACCATCGTCGGTTTCGGCGGCGTGCTGATCATGCTGCGGCCCGGCGCCGAGGTGCTGCAGCCGGCCGCCCTGGTGGCGGTCGCCTCGGCGCTGCTGATGGCGGTCGGCGCCATGATGGTGAAGCGCCTGTCGGCGCATGAGCCGGCGATCAACATCGTGGTGACGTTCGGCGTCATCTCGTCGCTGCTGCTGGTCGTGCCGGCGATCCTGGTATGGCGCTGGCCGACCCTGACCACCTGGATCTATATCGCCGCGCTCGGCTTTGGCGCGACGCTTGGCCAGTACTTCTGGGTGCGCGGCTACGCCGTCGCCCAGGCCTCGGCGGTGGCGCCGTTCGACTACCTGCGCATGCCGCTGTCGGTGGCGATGGGCTTCTGGGTGTTCGCCGAACTGCCGACGATCTGGACCCTGGTCGGCACCCTGATCATTGCCGCCTCGGGCATGTACATCGCCTATCGCGAAGCCAAGCTCGGCCGCGCCGTCACCATCGCCGTCAAGCCGCACAAGACGCCGGCTTGAGGGCGCCGTGCCCGCCGCTAATGCGCGTCGGGCGCGTACTTGATCACCGCGAACACCGCACCATCCGGATCGGCCAACGTCGCCATGCGGCCGACCTGCGGCACGTCCATGGCGGCGCTCAGGACCTTGCCGCCGGCCGACGTCGCCTTGGCAACCGCGGCATCGACGTCGTCGACGGTGACATAGGGGATCCAGCCCTTGATGCCGTTGCCGGTCGGCACGACGCCGCCGACGCTGGCATCGCCCGCCTTGATGACGGGATAGGCGCCGCCGGGCATCGGCATGTCCTCGAATTTCCAGCCGAGCACGCCGGCATAGAACCGCTTCATCGCCTCGCCGTTGCCGGCATAGAGCTCGCTCCAGCTGAACATGCCGTGCGTGCGCATCGGATCGGCCATCACCGCCCTCCCTGGTCAGGCATCTGACCGAATTGACGGTCGACATGGCGCGCGTTCGACACCGCCGTGGTCACGCCTCGGTGATGATTGCCGGCGACGACGGCGCCGTCAGGCGCTCTTGACCGGCAGCTGCTTCAGTTCCGCCTCGGCCCGCGCCTCGCGCGAGCGGGCATCGATCGGCGTGACCTCGGCGAGGTCCCTGGCGCTCTCGCCCGGCGCCAGGTCACGCAACTGGCGGGCGGCGGGCAGCACCCGGCTTTCCAGGCTGCCGATGTAGTCGTTGTAGGCGCCGACGGCGTTATCCAGGCCACGGCCGACGCCGGCGAGGTGCAGCGACATCCTGGCGAGGCGGTCGTAGAGCGTGTGACCCAGCTCGCCGATCCGCCGCGCGTTCTCCTCGATGCGTTGCTGGCGCCAGCCGTAGGCCACGGCCTTGGCGAGCGCGATCAGGGTCGTGGGTGTGACGACCAGCACGCGCTGGCGCAGCGCATCGTCGAACAACCCGGCATCGCGCTCGACGGCGGCGCTGTAGAAGTTCTCGCCGGGCACGAACATCGCCACGAAATCCGGCGCGTCCTTGAACTGCGCCCAGTAGGCCTTGCCGGCCAGGATGCTGACGTGGCTGCGCATCTGGCGCGCGTGGTCCGCCATCTTGGCCTCGCGCGCCGCATCGTCGCCCGCCTCCAGTGCCTCCAGGTAAGCGGCCAGCGAGGTCTTGGCGTCGATCACAATGCTGCGGCCGCCGGGCAGGCGCAGCACCGCGTCCGGCCGCAGTCGTCCGCCGTCATCGCCTTCGACCGTGTGCTCCAGGTCGAAGTCGACATGTTCGCTCATGCCTGACAGTTCCAGCGCCCGGCGCAGCTGCTGTTCGCCCCAACGGCCACGCGTCTTGGGCGCGGCGCGCAGGGCGTTGACCAGCCGCGCCGCCTCGCCGCGCACGCTTTCCTGTCCCTGCACGACGTTGCGCAGCTCATTGCTGATGACGCCGTACCGCTCGGCCGTCGCTGACTCCAACTCCGCCAGCTTGGCCTGGTACTTCTCGAGCGTTTCGGCGACCGGCTTGACCAGCCCGTCGATCGCGCCCTGGCGCGCCTGCAGGTCGGCGTCAGCGACCTGCTTGTGGCTTTCCAACAGCTGCTTGGCGACCTCGAGCAATGAACTCTGGCTGTCGCGCAAGGCGGCGTCGGCCAGCGCCTTCATCTTGGCCTCGACGTCGGCCCGCAGCGCCGTCAACGCCGACAGCTTGTCGGCGTGCGCCTCCTCGGTCTTGCGTTGGCTTTCCGCCAGCCGGGTATTGGTCGCCGTCAGCCCCAAGACCTGCTGCCGCAGGCGCGCCAGTTCCGTTTCCAGGCCAGGCACACGCTCCGCATGCGCCGCCAGCCGATCCGCCGCTACAAGCCTGTCCTCCAGTGCCGGCACACGGTCGGCGCCGGCCTGCGCGATCGCCAGTTCGGTTTCGGTCTGCGCCAGCGCAACGCGTACCGAGTCGCGTTCAGCCTGCGCCGCGCGTTCGCGCCCGCGTCCGGGCCAGCCCAGCAGCCAGCCGACCAGCACGCCGGCCAGCAGCGGGACGAAGAGCAACAGCCAGAGAAGATCTGGCGTTAGGGTGGTAACCGGGGGCATCGGCAACCTTCTTGGTGGTTGCCGACAGGGTCGCAGATCGCCTGCCGACGATCAACCGGGCCGCCGGCTCTTGGGGACGGATTGGCCGTCTCCGACTGAGCTCTCGCGTAGAGAATTAAGGCAGCCAACGGCAGTTGCGGCCAAAATGGCAAACACACTGCCAGCGTGATCGGTCGCGGCGTGGCGCCGCCGCCAACACGCGGGATCAGGCCCGCTCGACGATAAGATAGATGAGCGCCTCGGCCGACGGGTCGGGGTTCTCGACTGCATGCGGTGCGTCGGTGCGGCAACTGCAGCTGTCGCCCGCGGCGAGTTCGGCCGTTTCGTCGCCCACGGTGACGCGGACGGTGCCGGTGGCCACGTGCATATGCTCGACCGTGCCGGGAGCGTGGGCCGCGGTCGGACCCAGGACAGTGGACGGAGGGATCTGGTAGCGAACGAAGTCGATGCGGCTGCCGGGGGCCGCGGGCGCCAGGCTTTTCCAACGGGCTGGGTGTTCACCGCCAGCACCCTCGTCATGGCGTAGCACGCGAATGCGCGGCGCCGGACCCGGGCCCCCGTCGACCAGAGCAGCGGCGCTAACCCCCAGCGCCTGGGCAAGCCGCACCACGGTGATGACGGTCGGTGACTTAGCTCCGCGTTCGATGTCCGAAATCATCGAGGACGAGATGCCGCTGCGCGCGGCCAGAACCCGCAAGCTGAAGCCGAGCGCCTCGCGCTGTTGCTTGACAGCGCGGCCCGTGCGAAGGCTTACTTCGTCCCCTATAGTTGACATCATGTCCTTCATAGTGCACACACGGGCGAACTAAAGCAAGGAGGAGAGGTCATGGACAGGGCCGAATTCGAGGCAGGACTGCGTCGCGACGGCTATCGGGTTGTGAACAGCAGCGTGAAGCCGAACCTGGTTACACCCAATCACTGCCATGACTTCGACGCCAAGGCGTTGGTCCTGGGCGGCGAGATCACCATCACCCGTGACAATACCCCGGTCACCTTTCGAGCAGGGCAATGCTTCGAGGTCCCAGCGGGCGGCATGCACGCCGAGCACGTGGGGCGGGAAGGCGTCGCCCTCCTCTCGGGCCGCCGCCGCAATGGACCGCTGACCCGCGAGGCGTTCGAGAGCGATCTGCGCCGGGAAGGTTTCGAGGTCGTGAATGGCGGTCAGAAGCCCTGCTTCTGCGAGGAACTGCACGCACACGACTTCGACGCGCGGATCATGGTGCTGAGCGGTGAGATTACCGTCGTGCGTGACAACAAGGCAGACACGTTCCGGGCCGGCGACCACTGCGAAATCCCGGCGGGATGCCAGCACACCACGCAGGTGGGGCCGGAAGGCGTCGCCTACATCGTGGGCAAAGCCTGTCGCCGGCCGGCGGTCAACTGACAGCAGCCGCGCGATAGCCCTCCAGCCAGGATCGCCGCGTCGGCAGTCGGATCAAAACCAAGGAACTGCAGGACGGGCCGGAACTGGGCAGGTGTGGGCGTCGCTTCGCCCCTCTCCCGGTTCTCTACGGTTGCCGCGGAGACCGCCATAATCCTGGCAATCTCTCGCCGGTGCAGGCCGAGGAGCCGACGTCGTTCCTAAAGTCGCTCGCCCAGCGTTCGGCGTGAATCGGGCCAATCGCTGGGGTTCAAGGCTTTGGATGTGTGCGGCGTCCCATCGCGGATGGCACCGCACCCAATGCGGTGCCGGCGCCTTGCCAGATGCTCAGCCCGCCACGCGCAGCGGTCCAGCGGCGACCAGCGCGACCGGCTCCTGACCGCCGTTGAGGTCGCCGTTCGAATGCGCCGCACCGTCGACCGGCTGCGCTTCCTGGCCAGCGGCGCGCTGCGATGCGCGCGACCGCTCCCGACGCGGGGCGCGTGCCGCCGCCGCAGGCGTCGCCTTTTCCTGTTCCAACACCGTCAGGCGTTGCTGGTAATTCTCCAGCGAGTCGGCCAACGGCCTGACAAGTCCATCGATGGCGCCGTGGTGCGCCTTCAGGTTCGCGTCGGTCAAGCGGTGCTGGTCTTCCCACAACCGTTGTGCGGTTTCGACCAGGCCTTGCTGGTGACGATGCAACGCCGCTTCGACCGCCGCCGCGATCCGGCTTTCGACGTCGTCGCGCAACGCCGTCAAGGTCGCGACCGAGTCCGACCGCGCCTCGTCGGCAGCGCGTTGCGCTTCCGCCAGTCGGGTGTTTTCCGACGTCAACGCCACGACCTGGTCGCGCAGCGCCGCCAGTTCCTTTTCCAGGCCTGGCACGCGTGCGCCATCAGCCGCCTGGCGGCCGGCCGCGACCAGCTTGTCCTCCAGGACCGACACGCGCGCCGCCGCAGCCTGCGCCGCGGCGATGTCGCTTTGAGTGACTTCAGTGTTGGTCCGCAGCGTTTCCAATTCGAAGCGTGCCGCGTCGAGTTCGGCCTGCGTTGCCCGGTCGCGATTGCGGCCCGGCGATCCCAAAACGAAACCCAGGAGGAAACCCGCCAGCAGCAGCGCCGCGGCAAAAACCAACCACACGATGTCCTGATCGATGGAAGAAAGTGATGGCATGTAAAATCTCTTGAAGTTATCCTTCAAGAATTACAGATTACCCACCGAAATTCAAGCATTTTTGTCCGGCGCCTAAAATGAGCGCCGACTTCAGGCCAGGTCGATCGATTGCAGCCAGCGGCGCGCCCGGGCGCGATGCGCCTCGGTGATGTGTCCGCCGACGACCTTGAGCGCTGCCAGCAGCACCGCCGCGTCATCCGTGAACCCGAGGCCGGCAACGATGTCAGGTACGGCGTCGAACGGCAGGATGAAATAGGCCAGAGCCGCCAACAGGGTGAAACGGACGCGCGACGGGGTCGCCGGGTCGCGGGTGCAGAGCCACGCCGCGACGGCGTCTTCGGCGAACGGGATCCGCCGTGCCACCGACTTGATTTTGTTCACGAAGCCGTTCTGCACCAGGACCGCGTCGTGGCCCTGTCTGTCGCTGTCTGGCATTGCCGCCTCCCGGCGAACCGAGAGGCTACATGGCGATTGGCGCCAGAAGCTGCAAGCGGTCACGCCGCCGGCTTGCCTTCCAGTGCCGCTGCCCACAAGGTGCGGCGAGCCAGGGGGAGCCGCAATGGCGGATGGGAATGACGGGTCCGGTCACCGGACGGACGGCGCCGGCGCCACACCGCCCGAGGCTTCCAAGTTGGGGCAGGTATCCTGGGCCCTGTTCGACTGGGCCAACCAACCTTTCTTCACGATCATTACCACTTTTATTTTCAGCGCCTATTTCGCCAACGTCCTGGTCTTCGAGCATGAGCTGGCGGCGCTGAAGCGGGCAAATCCCGACAAGAGCCTGGCCGACCTGACGCCCCTGGCGCAGGCCGCCGGCCAGTCGGCCTGGGCCTTCACCCAGTCCGCGTCGGGCTTCGCCATCGCTCTGCTCAGCCCGTTCCTCGGCGCCATGGCCGACGCCGCCGGGCGGCGCAAGCCATTCATCCTGGCGTTCCAGATTCTCGTCGTGCTGGCCTGCATCGCGTTGTGGTGGGCGCGGCCCGACCGCGGCGACTGGATCGGCCTGATCGCGCTCGCCGTGATCCTCGCCACCATCGGCGCCGAGATCTCGATCGTGTTCAACAACTCATTCCTGCCCAACATCGTGCGGCCGGAACGGATGGGCTGGCTGAGCGGCTTCGGCTGGGGCATGGGCTATCTCGGCGGCCTGCTGGCGCTGTTCATCGTGCTGGCGATCAGCCAGCCCAGCCTGCTCGGACTCGCGCCAGCCGGCAGCCCGCCGCTGTTCGGACTTGATCGCGCATCCTACGAGGTCGAGCGCTTGATCGGGCCAGCCTCGGCGCTGTGGCTGGCGATCTTCGTGTTGCCGATGTTCCTGTTCACCCCGGACGGCCGGCACAGCGGGCTGAAGCCGCTGGCCGCCGCGCGGCAGGGCGCCACGACCCTGGTCGCCACCATCCGCAAGCTGCGCCACTACCGCAATCCGCTGCTCTATCTGATCGCCTTCATGATCTACAACGACGGGCTCGCCGCCGTGATCGCCTTTGGCGGTGTCTACGCCTCGGCGACCTTTCGCTGGCCGACCGAAACGCTGGGCATCTTCGGCATCGTGCTGACCATCCTGGGCGTATTCGGCGCCTTCTTCGGCGGCTGGCTCGACGATCGCATCGGATCGAAGCGCACCGTGCAGATCGCCATCGCCCTGGTCGCCATCGCGACCCTGGGGATCCTGTCGGTGTCGCGCACGGCGGTGCTGTTCGTGGTCGACGTGCCCGAGCCAGCCGCCGACCGCGGCCTGTTCGGCTCGGCGCAGGAGAAGGT
The DNA here is from genome assembly GCA_035249115.1 of Vineibacter sp. Lineage (GTDB taxonomy): Bacteria > Pseudomonadota > Alphaproteobacteria > Reyranellales > Reyranellaceae > Vineibacter. The sequence continues at coordinate 1,188 of DATFGV010000218.1, read as the reverse complement.
GTTCATGGCCTTCGCGCTGCTGATCGGCATCAGCATGGGCCCGATGCAGGCGGCCAGCCGCACCTTGATCGGGCGCCTGGCACCGGAAGGGATGTCGGGCGAGTTCTACGGCCTGTTCGCGCTGTCCGGCCGCGCCACCACCTTCATGGCGCCGTTCCTGATCGGCGTGCTGACCGAGCTGTCGGGCTCGAACCGGCTCGGCCTGATGGTGGTGCTGGCTTTCCTGGTCATCGGCTTCGCGCTGCTGTGGCCGGTGCGCGAGGAGCGCGCCCAGCGCCTGCATTGACGGCGCGGCACGCCGGCTCCAGGCTCGCTTCATCGATCCCAGCCAAGGAGCGCGCGATGATCGTCGCCATCGTCAACTTCCAGCTGCCCGCCGACGTCACGCCCGAGCAGGCGCGCAAGCTCTATGCCGACTCGGCACCGAAATACCGCGCCATGAAGGGCCTGGTGCGCAAATACTACCTGTGGGACGGCGAGCGGCGCATCGGCGGCGGCGTCTATCTCTGGGAATCGCGCGCGGCGGCCGACGCCGTCTACACCGCCGAATGGAAGGCCTACATCAAGGAGCGCTATGGCCGCGCGCCGGAGATCACCTTTTTCGACTCGCCGGTGATCGTCGACAACGAGATCGGCGCCACCAGGGTGGCGGCGTAGGCCAGCGGCGCGGCGGCGCAGACGGGCGCGGCGACGTCTAGGCGTCGATTCGGTCGCCGGCGCCGAAGATCGTGTCGATGGCGTCGCCGCCGACCAGCGACGCCCGCAGTCGTGCGACGGCCGGCGGCCGCGCGCCACAGGCGGCCGTCATGGCATCGAACAGGAAATCCACCGGATCGCCGCCGCGCGGCTGCTCGGTTCCAGCCTCATCCCAGATTGTCTTTTCGCGCTGGCGCGCGACATCGACCATGCGTGTGCTCAGCCGCGGCGGCGCACCCAAGATCGCATCGCGCAGGATCGCACCACCACCGTAACGGGATGCCATCGACACGTTGACGGTCGGGCGATAGGGCAGACCTGCTGGCGGCGGCGCTTTCGGGCCATACGCGCCTGCACGGATTGGTCCACCGTCCGCCCCGGACATCGAAGGGCCGAACATGAGCTGAACCTCAATCAGATACAATCAATGGCGCGGCGAATCCGCCGCTTATACGAGAGACTTTTTGAGCGGTTGACGCGGCCTGTCAACGC
>DATFGV010000217.1:0-10284 GCA_035249115.1 Vineibacter sp. | reverse complement strand
CTGGAGAAGGAGCTGTCGGAGCTCGAGCAGAAGTCCGCCGAGCTGACCGCGCAGTGGAAGTCGGCCAAGGACAAGCTCGCCGATTCACAGAAGCTCAAGGAGCAGCTCGACAAGGCGCGCTCCGAGCTCGAGATCGCCCAGCGCAAGGGCGAGCTCGGTCGGGCGGGCGAGCTCACCTATGGTGTGATCCCTGACCTCGAGAAGAAGCTCAAGGAAGCCGAGAACCACGAGGTGCAGGGCGGCCAGGGCGGCAGCAAGGGCGTGAAGGAGGAAGTCACGCCCGAGGACATCGCCGCCGTGGTGTCGCGCTGGACCGGCGTGCCGGTCGACAAGATGCTGGAGGGCGAGCGCGCCAAGCTGCTGCGCATGGAGGGCGAGCTGCATAAGCGGGTCGTCGGCCAGCACGAGGCGATCGTCGCCATTTCGAACGCGGTGCGCCGGGCGCGCGCCGGGCTGCAGGATCCCAACCGGCCGATCGGCTCGTTCCTGTTCCTCGGGCCCACCGGCGTCGGCAAGACCGAGTTGACCAAGGCGCTGGCCGCGTTCCTGTTCGACGACGACCAGGCGATGGTGCGCATCGACATGTCGGAATACATGGAGAAGCACTCCGTCAGCCGGCTGATCGGCGCGCCGCCGGGCTATGTCGGCTACGACGAGGGCGGGGCGCTGACCGAGGCCGTGCGCCGGCGGCCCTACCAGGTCGTGCTGTTCGACGAGATCGAGAAAGCGCATCCCGACGTCTTCAACGTGCTGCTGCAGGTGCTCGATGACGGCCGCCTGACCGACGGCCAGGGCCGCACGGTCGACTTCAAGAACGTGCTGATCGTCATGACCAGCAACCTCGGCAGCGAATACCTGGCGTCGCTGAAGGACGGCCAGCCGGCGGAGCTGGCGCGCGGCAAGGTGATGGAGGAGGTGCGCCGCGCCTTCCGGCCGGAGTTCCTCAATCGCCTTGACGAGGTGCTGCTGTTCCACCGGCTGAGTCGCGCCGACATGGGCGACATCGTCGACATCCAGCTGGCCCGGCTGCGCAGCCTGCTGGAGGCGCGCAAGCTCACCCTGGAGGTCGACAACGCGGCGATGACCTGGCTGGCCAACGAGGGCTACGATCCGATCTATGGCGCCCGGCCGCTCAAGCGGGTCATCCAGCGCAGCCTGCAGAACCCGTTGGCGCAGCTGATCCTGGAAGGCGCGGTCCGCGACGGCGATACCGTCAAGGTCGCGGTCCAGAATGGCGAGTTGAGCGTCGCCGGCCGGGTGGTGAGCGCCGGCGACACCGACACCCTGGCGGCCGACTGACCCCGGACAGAGCCACCTCGCGGCCCAAGACAAGGACGGCCGGCCCGACTAATGTGCGGGCCGTCCGACTTTGTGGGGCGGGAGAACGGCTGAGTCGATGTTTGGTTGGTTTCGCAGAGGGCAGGCCGTCGAGGAACAGTCCGAGATCGTCGCCCGGGTGCCGGACGGCACCCGGCTCTACGCCATTGGCGATGTCCATGGTCGCGACGACCTGCTCAACCGGCTGCTGGACCTGATCGCCAAGGACGCCGCCGCGCTGCCGGCCGACAGCCGCCGCGTCCTGCTGTTTGTCGGCGACTATGTCGATCGCGGGCTGGGTTCGCGGCAGGTGATCGAGCGGCTGCTGACGCAGCCACTGTCAGGCTTCGAAAGCGTCTACCTGTTCGGCAACCATGAGGAGGCGTTCCTCGGATTTCTCGAGGGCACGCCGATCGCCTTCGACTGGTTCAAGTACGGCGGGCTGGAGACGCTTTATTCCTACGACGTGCCGATCCCGCGCCGGGCGGCGATGCCGTTGGATCTCGATGAATTGCGGCGCCAGGCGCTGGCGGCAGTGCCGGAGGCGCATGTGGCGTTTTTGCGCGCCTGCAAGCTGTGGCATGTCGAGGGTGACTACGCCTTCGTCCATGCCGGCGTGCGGCCGGGCATCCCGCTCGCCGAGCAGGACGCCGAGGACCTGTTGTGGATTCGCGACACCTTCCTGTCGTCGCGCGCCAACCACGGCGGCAAGATCATCGTGCACGGCCATACGATCTGTCCCGACCCCGAGATCCGCCCGAATCGGATCAATATCGACACCGGCGCCTACGCCAGCGGGCGGCTGACCGGCTTGGTCCTCGAAGGCGACAAGCGTCGGTTCCTGCACACCTGAGCGGTTGCGCCAACGCGCGCTCTTTGGGTGGTCCGAGGCAATGGCCGTGGGCCCGAGATTAGCGCGCGCTCACGTTATCCTCTTTTCAGAACGGCGGCGTTCGCGCACTATGCTCGCGGCGACGGAAGCGGCTTTGGAATTGGCCGTGGCGGACGGTGTTCAGTCCGTACCGTAGGTCCAGGGAGTAACGCGCGATATGGGGACGAACAGCCGCGTGGTCTGGTCGGAGGGCATGTTCCTTCGGCCGCAGCACTTCCAGCAGCAGACGCGCCATATCGACCGCATCCTGCACCAGCGTGCCTCGGCCGTCCGGGCATTCGGCTGGGGCGTCAGCGAATTCCAGGTCGACAAGGCCGCCCTGAACATCGGCAAATTTGGCCTGACGTCGGCCACCGGCGTGCTCGATGACGGCACGCCGTTTGCCATTCCGGACGACGTTGCCGCCCCCATCCCGATCGATATCCCGGAACAGACCCGCAACCAGCGGGTCTGCATGGTGCTGCCTCTGGCCCGGGCGGGCATGCCCGATACGGTGCTCGGCGACCGCAACGACGTCGCCGCCCGCTACGCCGCCAGCGACATGGACGCCGCCGACTCGATCGCCGGCAGCGACGTGGTGGCACCGGTCAGCGTCGGCCAATTGCGGTTGCGCTTCGCGATCGAGGGCTTCGGCGACCTCGGCGGCTTCGCCGCCCTGCCGATCGCCCGTATCGTCGAGGTGCGCGGCGACAGCCGGCAGGTCCTGATCGACGACCAGTACATACCGCCGTGCCTGGGTATCTCGGCGTCGCAGCCGTTGAGCTCGTTCGCCGTCGAATTGCACGGCCTGCTGCACAACCGTGCCGAGGCGATCGCCGCCCGGCTGGCGCAGCCCAGCATGCGCGGCGCCATGGAGACGGTGAACCTGCTGCTGCTGCAGCTGACCAACCGCTACGCGCCGCTTTCGGCGCACATCGCCCAGACGCCGAGCGTGCATCCGCAGGACTGGTACGGCCTGCTGGTGCAGATGGCCGGCGAGCTGGCGACCTTCACCTCGCAACGTCGCCGGCCGATCGAGTTCCCGGTCTACAAGCACGACGACCTGCAGAAAGTGTACGAGCCGGTGATCGCCGCGCTGCGCCAGGCGCTGTCGGCCGTGCTCGACCAGGGCGCCGTGCAAATCCCGCTGCAGGAGCGGCGCTACGGCGTGCATGTCGGCGTCATCCAGGACAAGACGTTGCTGCGCACCGCGCCGTTCATCCTGGCGGTCCGCTCCGAGGTCACGCCCGACGCGCTGCGGCGCACCTTCCCCGCCAGCGTCAAGATCGGTCCGGTCGAGCAGATCGTGCAGCTGGTCAACGTCGCCCTGCCGGGCATCAAGCTGTCGGCGCTGCCGGTGGCGCCGCCGCAGCTGCCGTTCAACGCCAGCACGGTGTATTTTGATCTCGACCGCTCGAGCGAGTTCTTCCGGGCGCTGGCAAATTCCGGCGGCATCGCCATTCACGTCGGCGGCGAGTGGCCGAAACTGCAGATGGAACTCTGGGCCATCAGGCAACAATCCTGACGGCGGGAGGCGGCCATGGCTGGTAACCCCAACGACCCGTTCGGCAGTGAATCCGGCAGCGACCGGACCATGATCCGCCCGGGCAGCGGCCGTCCGCAGCCCGGTCCGGGCCAGGCGCCGGGATATCCGCCGGCCGGGCAGCAACCGCCGGGCTATCCGCCGCAAGGCGCGCCACCACCGCCGCCACCCGGATACCCACAGCAAGGCGCGCCACCGCCGGGCTACCCGCCGCAAGGACAGGCGCCGCAACAGCCGTTCCCACCCGGACAACAACCGCCGCCCGGCTTTGATCAGCAGGCGGCCTACCAACAGGCGCCGCCGCAACAACCCATGGGTGGCCAGACGGGTCGGCTGGCCTCGGTTGTCGCCGGCCGGCCAGGCTCGGCGCCGATCGAACTCAGCGACCTGGCGCGCGGCACAGGCTCGCCCCTGGCCGCCGCCGCCGTGCCGCTGCTGGGGCTGTCGGCGCGGCTGCGCGCCATGACCGGGCAGGTCGACGTCAACGCGGTGCGCGAAAGCGTCTACCAGGAGCTGCACGGCTTCGCCAAAGCCGGCCGCGAGGCCGGCGTGCAGCCCGAAATCCTGCGCGCCTCGCACTATGCCGTCGCCGCCACCATCGACGACGTGGTGATGAACACGCCGTGGGGCGCCCATAGCGGCTGGAACAAGCGCACCATGGTCAGCGCCTTCCACGGCGACGTCGAGGGCGGCGAGCGGTTCTACGCCTATCTCGAACGCATGACGCAGGCGCCGACGGTCAACCGGCCGGCGCTGCAGATCATGTACGACTGCATGTCGCTCGGCTTCCTCGGCCGCTACCGGCTGCGCGCCCGTGGCCCGGCCGAGCATGACCAGGTGCGCGAGAAGATCTGGCAGATCCTGCGCAACCTTGCGGGTCCGATGGAGCGCGAGCTGTCGCCCGACTGGCGCGGCGTCGATGCGCCGGCCCGGCTCGACCACCGCAAGATTCCGGCCTGGCTGGTGGCGGCGATCGCGGCGCTGCTGGCGTTCCTGGTGTTCGGCGGCCTGTTGATCGCGCTGTCGGTGCGCGCCGACGCCACCAACGCGCCGTTCAGCCGCCTGCTGAAGGCGGGCGACGTCAAGCTGCCGCTGTCCCCCGGCCAGCCACCGCCACCGCCGCCGGTGGTGGTGGCGGACGATCCTGGCAAGCGCTTCCGACTGTTGCTGGAACCGGAGATCAAGGCCGGCAAGGTCAGCGTCGACCAGGTCGGGGCGGCGCTGCGGATCACCATCAACTTCAAGGACATGTTCGCGTCGGGCAGCGCCACGCTGCGGCCGGAACTGGAAGCGTTGCTGACCCGCATCGGCCAGGAACTGAAAACGCCGGAGGGCCGCGGCAACGTGGAAGTGATCGGCCATACCGACAGCGACGCGATCAACACCCTGCAATTCCCCAACAACATGGTGTTGTCGCAGTCGCGCGCCAACAACGCCGCCAAGGCGATGATCGCGCAAACCGGCAACCAGGAGCGCTACAAGGTGATTGGCAAAGCCGACACCGTGCCGATCGCCGACAACGCGACCGCCGAGGGCAAAGCCAAGAACCGCCGCATCGAGATTCGCCTGATCCGGACCGACTGACATCGGCCCGGCAACAGGCACGCAAGGAAGAAACACATGAAGCGCGTCGGGCAGGCCCTTCTCAGCCCCTGGTTCCTCTATCCGCTTGGGGCGGTGTTGCTGTCGCTGCTGATCTGGTTCGCGTTCCCGTTCATCGGGTTCGGCGGCTTCCAGCCGTTCGACGACATCTGGGTGCGGATCGGGCTGATCGTCTTCGTCTTCCTGGTGTTCGGGCTGCTGCTGTTCCTCAGCTGGCGCAAGCGGCGCAAGGCGGACAAGGACCTGGTCGAAGGCATCGCCAGCGCCGCCGCCGATCCGACCGGCGAGGCGATCAGCGCCGAGCGCAAGCAGGTCGAGGAGAAGCTGCGGGCGGCGCTGGTCGATCTGCGCCAGACCCTGGGCAAGGGCGGCCAGGCGCTCTACCAGCTGCCGTGGTACGCGATCATCGGGCCGCCGGGCGCCGGCAAGACCACGGCGCTGCTCAATTCCGGACTGCGCTTCCCGCTGGCCGAACGGCACGGCGCGCAGGCGCTGAAGGGCGTCGGCGGCACGCGCAACTGCGACTGGTGGTTCACCGAGAAGGCGGTGATCCTCGACACCGCCGGCCGCTGGGCGACGCAGGACAGCGACAGCAAGGTAGACCAGGCGGCGTGGAACAACTTCCTCGCGATGCTCAAGCGCACCCGCGAACGCCAGCCGCTCAACGGCATCCTGGTGGTCTTCGGCGTGCCCGACCTGCTGGCCATGACCCGCGACGAGCGCATCAATCACGCGCGCGCCGTGCGCACCCGGCTGGTCGAGCTGCAGGTCGCCTTCGGCTTGACCCTGCCGATCTACGTCGTGCTGACCAAGCTCGACATGATCGCCGGCTTCGTCGAGTTCTTCGACGATCTCGATCGCGAGGGCCGCGAGCAGGTGGTCGGCCTGACCGTGCCGCTCGGCACCGGCAACGCGGCCGACCTGCCGCAGCATCGCTTCTCCGCCCTGTTCGATCGGCTGATCGAGCGGCAGCGTTCGCGGCTGCTTGACCGACTGCAGTCGGAGCGCGACCTGGTGCGCCGCACCTTGATCTACGGATTTCCGTCGCAGTTCGCGTCGCTGGGCGGGGTGGTCGACGAACTGCTGGCCGAGACCTTCAACGATTCGCGCTTCGCCAGCCGCCTGTCGCTGCGCGGCGTCTACTTCACCTCGGCGACCCAGCAGGGCAGCCCGATCGACCGGCTGATGGAGGCGATCTCCGGCAAGTTCGGCATCCAGCGCCAGCAGCTGCCGCCACAGGTCGGCCAGGGCCGCGGCTTCTTCTTGCGCCGCCTGTTCGACGACGTGATCTTCAACGAGGCCGGACTGGTCGGCACCAACACGAAGGTCGAACGGCGGCGCGCGATCATCCGGTACACGGCCTTCGCCGCAACCGGCCTGTTCTTCCTCACCGCCGTCGGACTGTGGACCTGGAGTTACTTCGAGAACCGGGCGCTGATCGCCAAGGTGGAGAGCGAGATCCGGCGCCTGGAACCGGAGATCGTCGCCGCCGAGAGCCAGCGCGCGGCGGCGCGCGAACCGCGCGACTTCGATCCGCGCCGCCACCTGCGGCTGCTGAACGACCTGCGCGCCTTGCCGACCGGCTACGAGCAGCAACAGTCGGGCAAGAGCGAGGCGGTGAGCTTCGGCCTTGGCCAGGCCGACCGGCTGGCCTTGCAGACCAGCGAACTCTACAAGCGCGGCCTGCGCGCGCTGTTGCTGCCGCACGTCATGGTGCACACGCAGACCCGCATGGCCGAAGTGGTCAACAAGCCGCGACCACCGGCGGCCGAGGAGCCGGCGGTCAACGAGTACCTGTTCGACGCGCTCAAGACCTACCTGCTGTTCGGCGACACCTCGAAGTTCAGCAGCGCGAACAAGACGTTCGCCGTCGACTGGTTGAAGAAGGACATGGGCGACACGCCGGCGATCGCCAGCGACGCGGCGGCGATCGCGACGCATGTCGCGGCGCTGGTGAAGGAGACGGACTGGGACCCGATCACCATGGACGAGGCGCTGATCGCGCGTGTGCGCCAGCGCATCGCGACCTTGACCGTCGCCTCGCGGGCGTTGCGACGGCTCGAGTCCGACGAGGCGCTGCGCAACCGGCCGGTCTGGCAGATCATCAACAATGTCGGCGCGCAGCGCGCGGTGGCGGAGGAGGTGCTGCTCCGGCGCAGCGGCCAGACGCTCGCCACCGACGGCATCCCCTATCTCTATACCCGTCGCGGCTACTACGAGTTCTTCGTCGCGCTGGTCGGGCCGGCGACGGCCGCCGCAAACACCGACGCCTGGGTGGTGCGGCAAGACGTCTTGACCGGATTGGCGGCGCAGAATCAGGCCGTCAACGATACGGTCAAGAACTACATGGAGCGCTATATCAACTACTACAAGGCGGTTCTCGACGACGTGCGTGTCGTGCGGTTGAGCGATCTCGAGCAGGGCGCCGACGTGCTCAACAAGCTGTCCAGCGCCGACTCGCCGATTCGCAACCTGTACGAGGCGATCGCCCGTGAGACCCGCCTGTCGGCGGTGCAGAAGGTCGATCCGGCGTTCACCGAGGTGCGCGCCAACTTCGTGCGGCGGCTGGTGCAGAACATCCAGGAGGCCGCCCTGTGGTTTGGCCTCAGCCAGCGGCTGCTCGGCGACGGCGGCGAACCCGGAAAGAGCGTCGATCGCGAGTTCCAGGCCTTGCACAACTTCGTCGGCCCGGAAGGCGCGGCCACATCGCCGCTGACCGCCTTCCTGGAGAACTTCAAGACCCTCGCCGGCCGCATGAGCGACGCGCGCAGCCCCGGCAATCCCGGCGGTAGCGCCGCCGTCAGCCAGCTGGCGCGCCAGATCGCCGACCGCGCCGGTCAGTTCCCGCGGCCGGTGCCGGAGATCGCCCGCACCATCGCGTCCGACGCCGGCAATCTCGGCACCAAGGCGACGCGCGAGCAGATGGCGGCCGAATGGGACAGCCAGATCTTCGGCTTCTGCCAGCGCAACATCATCAACAGCTACCCGATCAACCTCGCGTTGCCGGCGGCGCGTGACGCCACGTCGGACGACTTCACCGCGATGTTCGCCAAGGGCGGCCGCATCGACAAGTTCATGCAGCAGTACCTGCAGATCTACCTCGACACCGGCTCCAATCCGTGGCGCTGGAAGCCGGAGACCCTGGCCCTCGGCTTCAACCAGCAGGTGCCGGCCGTCCTGCAGGCCGCCGTCGAGATCCAGGAATCGTTCTTCGGCGCCGGCGGCGGCGCGCTCAACGTGATCTTCACCCTGCGGGCGACCGAGGGCCAGGCCAAGGGCGCCAAGCTGGAGATCGCCGGCGACGTCATGCCGCTCGAACCCGGCTCGAGCCCGAAGAACATCACCTGGCCGACCGGCGCCGGGCGCGGCGCGCGCGTGTCGAGCGACTTCAACGACCAGACCTTCGACGGCCTGTGGGCGTTCATGCGCATGATGATCGCCTCCTCGCCGGCGGGTGGTGGACCGGAGTGGCGGCTGCGCCTATCGAACGGCGTCAGCCTGCAGCTGGAGTTCCAGAAGAACAAGAATCCTCTGACGGCGCGCACTTTGTTGGGCCAAAGGAAGTTCCTGTGTGTGCCGTTCCTGCAGCAATGAACGCCCTTGAGGCGGGCGGCGGCACGGCGCTGGCCGCGCCGGCGGGCGCGCGGGTCGGCTTCTTCGGCAAGCTGCCGGGGCGCGGCGATTTCGTGCGCCGTGACCTGCCGAACGCGTTCGTCGATACCTGGGACGCCTGGGTGCAGCAGGGGATGGAAGCAAGCCGCGCCACGCTGGGCGACGCCTGGCTGGACTCCTGGCTGTGCGCGCCGATCTGGCGCTTCGCGATACCGAACGGGATTTGCGGCCCCGACGGCTGGGCCGGAGTCATGATGCCCAGCGTCGATCGCGCCGGCAGATATTTTCCCCTCACCCTGGTGGCGCCGGCGCCGGCAGGCGTGCCGTCGGCCGCCATGCTGGCCGGCGACTGGATCGCCGGGCTGGAGGGTGCGGCGCTGTCGGCGCTGGGTGAGGACACCGACTTCGACCGCTTTGGCGATGTGGTAACGGCGCTGCCGCCCTTCTCGCCGATCCGTGCCGAGGCGTGGGTCGGCGGCTGGCGCGCGCGTGCGCGGCAAGGCGATGTCACGGCACCGATCGTGGCCATCGCGCTTGCGGCCGCGGCACAGGGCTCGCAATGCGTGTTTACCACCGCCGGCGGTGGCCGGGTGGCGCCGGCCGCCTGGGTGCTGCCGCATCTGCCGCCGCAGCGGGCGTTCATCGGCCTGATCGACGACATGGAGGGCACCGCCGTGCCGGCGGCCGCCGGCGCCTATGCGCCAGGCATGGCGGTGCCGCTGGCGATCGGCGGCGCCACCGCGGCACCCGTGCTGCCGGCCGTCGATACGGCACTGGGTCATGCCGCCAACCTGTTCGGTTCGGACTTCGCGACTGACGTGCCGACGACCATTCAGGGCGAGCCCCCAGGTGGCGTGTTCGACCAGTTGTTCGACCAGCTGGCACCAGCGGCCGGCGAGCCGCCCGCCGCCGGTGCCTTCGATCAACCGGTCGCGTCGCCACCGGACGCCGGCGGGTTCGATAATGCGGCGGCGCCCGACGTGCCAGCCGTGGATGCGCCCGTGTCGGACGACTCGCCCATCACCGTGCGGGCGCCTTCGGGCGCCTTCAGCGAGACTGCGCCTGCCGAAGCAGTCACAGCGCCGGGCGAGCCATGGCCTGCCCAGAGCGACGCGGCCAAGCTGTCGCCGAAGGACCTGTTCGGCGATGCCGGCGACGACGTGCCGCCGGCGCCCACCGGCTTGTTCGATGATAAGGGTTCGCCGACATGAGCGACGAGCCGGCCAGCACTCCGACGCAGCGCGCGCCGCTGCGCGCGTCGGCGCCGGTGCCGGCCCCGAACGGCGAGTCGGCGTCGTCATTGCGGGTGCGTGGCGTCGGTACGACTCACCAGGGCATG
>DATFGV010000216.1:0-2886 GCA_035249115.1 Vineibacter sp. | reverse complement strand
GCGGGCTGGATCGAGCGCTTCAACAAGGAAGTGGCCAAGTGAGCCTGGCGGCGGCCGCCGACGTCGGCCGGCCGATCGCCGCCGAAGGGCGGCTGAAATTCGCCGAGTGGCAGCTGGCGCTGCCGCTGGCGCTGGCCTTCGTCGCCTTCTTCGCCGTGCCGCTGCTGCTGCTGGTCGGCGTCAGCGCCTACGACGACGACAAGATCAGCCAGCTCGGCTTCGCCATGTGGCGCAAGTTCCTGGGTGATCCGTTCTACTGGAAGGTGACCGCCGACACGCTGAAGCTCGGCCTGCTGACGGTGCTGGCCACCGTCGTGATCGGCTACCCGCTGGCGCTGGTCTACATGTCCGCCGGCCCGGGCACGCAGCGGGTGCTGATCTTCATCATCATCCTGCCACTGCTGTTGTCGGTGGTGGTGCGCACCTTCGCCTGGATCGTCATCCTGGGCCGCGAGGGCGTGATCAACCAGACCGTGCTGTGGCTGGGCCTGACGGCGACGCCGCTGCGCCTGCTGCAGACCGAGCTGGGCCTGGTGATCTCGCTGACCCAGATCGAGATGCCGCTGATGCTGCTGCCGCTGATCAGCGTCATGAGCCGCATCGATCCCAACATGCGCGACGCCTCGGCGGCGCTCGGCGCCTCGAAGTGGCGAACGCTCTTCAAGGTCATTCTGCCGCTCAGCCTGCCCGGCCTGATCGCCGGCTGCCTGCTGGTGTTCGCCAGCTCGACCACCGCTTTCATTTCCCAGACCATCATCGGCGGCAATCGTCTGGTCTACCTGCCGCTGCTGATCTGGCAGCAGTCGCTCGTGGTCTACAACTGGCCGCTGGCCTCGGTGGCGGCGCTGACCTTGCTGGTATCGGTCAGCGTCGTCATCGTGGCGATCTCGGCGCTGGGTCGGCGCGGCACGCGATACCTCCATGACTAGGCGCCAGAGCCTCGCCGATCTCTCCTACACGCTGGTGATCGGCGGGCTGGCGATGGTCGCGCTGCTGATCCTGGTCGGGCCGGTGCTGGTGGTGCTGGTCACGTCGCTGACCGACAACCGGTCGCTGAAGTTCCCGCCGACCGGGTTGAGCTTCCAGTGGTACGAGCAGCTGTTCGATCCCAGTCGCTCGCGGCAAATCCACCGCGCCGCCGGCAACAGCCTCGAGGTCGCCGCCTGGGCGACCGCGGCGGCGGCGCTCTTTGGCACGGCGGCGGCGCTGGCCTTGGCGCGCAGCCGCGCCCGCTGGGCGCGCACGCTCGACACGGTCTTCATGTCGCCGATGATCCTGCCCGGACTGGCCTTCGGCTTGGCGGCGCTGATGTATTTCACCTTCATGGGATTCCGGCCGTCGCTCAACCTGATCATGATCGGCCACGCCATGGTGATTGTGCCGTTCGTGCTGCGCACCGCCTCGGCCAGCCTGACACAGCTCGATCCGGCGTTGCTTGAAAGTTCGGCCAGCCTCGGTGCCAGCTGGTTCTACACCTTGCGCCGCATCACCCTGCCGATCATCTTCCCGGGCATCGTCGCCGGCGCCTTCCTCGCCTTCATGGCCTCGATGGACAACGTGCCGATCTCGCTGTTCCTGTCGGGACCGCGCGCCGACATGCTGCCGATCCGGATGTGGGGCATGATGGAGTCGACCCTGGACGTGCGCGTCGCCGCCGTCTCCGGCGTGATGATCGCCACGGTGCTCGGCCTGATGCTACTGATGGAACGCCTGGTCGGCCTGACGCGCCGCATGCGCGACTGACCCGGCGCGGGAGGTACCATGACCCTGATCGCACGACCGCTCACCGCCGAGGCCTTCGCCCCCTATGGCGACGTGCTGGCGGCGCCGGCCGAAGCGGGCCGCGCCTATTTCGAGGCCGGCCTCGGCAACGGCCGCGGCCAGGCGCGCCCGAGTTTCTCGATGGTGCGCCGCATGCCGGTCGACGGCGGCCTGCCGCTCGACGTCAAGTTGCTGGAGCGCCACGAATACTCCTCGCAGAGCTTCGTGCCGCTCGACGAAGCGCGCTGGCTGATCGTCGTCTGCCCGCACGCCGCCGCCGGCGGCCCCGATGCGGCCCGCGCCGTCGCCTTCATCGCCAGCGGCGGTCAGGGCGTCACCTATCGGCCGAACACCTGGCATCACGGCCTCACCGTGCTCGACCGGCCGGCGCGCTTCGCCGTCTTCATGTGGCGCGACGGCACGTCGGGCGACGAGGAGTTCGTGCCGGTGACACCGTTCACGGTGGCGGCGGGCTGACGCCGATCGCCGCAAGCAACAGTCCGGGAGGAGCACGATGGCCTGGCAACCCAAGCGCGATTTCATCGGCTACGGCGCCAAACCGCCCGATCCGAAATGGCCGGGCGGCGCACGGCTGGCGATCAATTTCGTCATGAACTACGAGGAGGGATCGGAGCCGTCGGTGCAAGACGGCGAGGGCCACACCGAGACCGGGCTGACCGAGGCGCATGGCCTCAACCAGGGCGTCAAGGGCCGCGACCTCGCCGGCGAAGGCATGTTCGAGTACGGCAGCCGGGTCGGCTTCTGGCGCCTGCTGCGGCTGTTCCAGGAGCGCGGCCTGCCGATGACGGTCTTCGGCTGCGCGCTGGCGCTGGAGCGCAATCCGCTGGCGGCGCAGGCGATCCGCGCGGCCGGCTTCGACGTCTGCTGCCACGGCTGGCGCTGGATCAAGCATTTCGACCTGAGCGAATCGGAAGAACGCGAGCACATCGACAAGGCGGTGGCGTCGCTGCAAAAGACCGTCGGCGAGCGGCCGATGGGTTGGTATTGCCGCTACGGACCCAGCGTCAACACCCGCCGGCTGGTCGCCGCCGAGGGCGGCTTCCTTTACGATTCGGATTCCTACGCCGACGAGCTGCCGTTCTGGCAGACGGTCGAGGGCAAGCC
>DATFGV010000215.1:0-7860 GCA_035249115.1 Vineibacter sp. | reverse complement strand
GGATCGCCTGCGACGGCAAGGTGATGCTGGAGGAGCCGGTGGCCACTGCCAGCGAGGAAGCGACGAGCTTGCCGTCGGTGTCGACGATCGACGCTTCCAGCAGGTTTGGCCGCTGTGCAACACGCGCCAACACAGGCTTCGCCTGCTCCGAGTCGGCCAAAGTTTCGGGCTGCTCAGCCTGCAGCGCCTTTGACAGTTCGTCGACATCGCTCATGACCGCGGTGAGCACGGGGTTGAGCAGTGCCTGGGCACTGTCCAACCCCTGCTCGAGCGGGTTGCTGAGCCATTCGCGCAGGCTGATTGAAAGCCAATAGCCGGATCCCATCGCGACCGCGAACGTCGGCGCAACCGCAAACAGTCCGAACAGCAGCACCAGACGCAGATGCAAACGCGCGCCTGCGACGCCTCGCCGGCGCTCGATGAAGGCGCGCGCGAGGCGGACGACAACCACCGTCGCCAGGGCGATCACGATCCCAAGATCGACCAGGAACAACGCTCGCACGACGCCGCGCGAGCTGAAGGGGCGCGGCAGCAGGCCGGTCAGGGCGGCGTAGGTCAATGTGCCGGCGACGATCGCCAGCGCCGCCAGGCCATAGGCCATGGCGCGGCTGGTGAACAGCCGGCCGGTCCAACGCGACAAGCGATAGGCTAGAGTTCTCTCGACGGCCATCGATGCGATTCGTGGCAGGCGCCCTGGGGGGCGAGCGCCGTTCGCTCAGTCTAGCGCATCGCTCGCGCCGCCGTCAGCCCCTTCCACCCCGCCGCCGGCCAGTCGGGACGCTACCGCAGGCCGCGTACGATCTGGACGTCGAGGTCGCGGATTTTCTTGCGCAGCGTGTTGCGGTTGAGGCCGAGGAGCTGCGCCGCCTTGACCTGGTTGCCGCGAGTCGCCGCGAGGCTGAGCGACAGCAGCGGCCTTTCGATCTCGGCGAGTACCCGGTCGTATAAGCCTGGTGGCGGCAGCGCGCCTTTGAAAGTGCCGAAATAGCCACGCAAGTGTCGCTCGACCGCTTCTGCCATGTCCTCATCGGCCGCGGGTTCCACCGCGACCGCCACGCCATCGGCGATCGGTACCTCGGCCAGTTCGGCGGACACCACCTCGGCGGTGATCACCTCCTGGGCATAGAGCGCCGCCAGGCGGCGCATGAGGTTCTCCAGTTCGCGTACGTTGCCGGGCCAGCGATGCTCCTTCAAGCGAGCGATCGCGCCGGGGTCGAGCACCTTCTCCGGCAACCCGTCGGCCGCCGCTTTCGCCAGGAAATGGTTGGCGAGCTCGGCAATGTCGTCGGGCTTCTCGCGCAACGGCGGCATGCGGATGGGCACAACATTGAGGCGGTAGAACAAATCCTCGCGGAAGGTGCCCTGCTGGATGGCGCGTCGCAGGTCCTGGTGCGTCGCGGCGACGATGCGGACGTTGGCGCGGATCGGCGTGCGGCCGCCCACGGTGGTGTATTCGCCCTCCTGCAGGACGCGCAGCAGGCGGGTCTGCGCTTCCGGCGGCATGTCGCCGATCTCGTCGAGGAACAGCGTGCCGCCGGCCGCCAGCTCGAACTTGCCCGGCGCGCGCTGCGTGGCGCCGGTAAACGCACCGCGCTCGTGGCCGAACAGCTCGCTCTCGATCAGCTCACGCGGGATCGCCGCCATGTTGACCGCCACGAACGGTCCCTTGCGGCGCTTGCCGTAGTCATGCAGGGCACGCGCCGCGAGCTCCTTGCCGGTGCCGGATTCGCCGTTGATCATGACCGACAGGTCGGTTGCCATCAGGCGCGCCAGGGTCCGATAGATGTCCTGCATGGCCGGCGAGCGACCGATCAGGGGCAGGCGCTCGGCACCTTCCGCTGCCTCCTCGCCGCGCGGACGCTCGACCTGGGCCGCCAGCGCGCGGTCGACCACGCCGACCAGCTCCTTCAGGTCGAAGGGCTTGGGCAGATACTCGAACGCCCCGCGCTCTGTCGCCTTGACCGCCGTCAGCAAGGTGCTCTGGGCGCTCATGACGATGATGCGCATGTCGGGCCGCAGCTTCCGGATGCGCGGCACCAGGTCGAGGCCGTTCTCGTCAGGCATCACCACGTCGGTAATGACCAGGTCGCCGTCACCGTCCTTCACCCATTCCCACAATGTCGAGGCGGTGCCGGTGGTGCGCACCTCGTGGCCGTGTCTGCCCAACGCCTGCTGCAGCACGGTCCGGATGGCGCGATCGTCGTCGGCGACCAGGATGACGGCGGGCGGATGGCTCATGGCGCGGTGCTCCCATGCCGGACGGTTTCCGTCGCCAATGTCCGCGGCCGCATCGGCAGCATGACGTTGAAAACGGTCCGTTTGGGCACGCTTTGAAACTCGACCACGCCGCCGTGGTCGTTGACGATCTTGGCCACCAGCGCCAGCCCGAGGCCGGTGCCGTTGACCTTGTTGGTGACGAAAGCGTCAAAGAGGTTTTCGCGGAGCTCGGCGGGAACGCCGGCGCCATTGTCCTGGACCGATACCACCAGCGGCAGTTGCATGCGGGTGCGCGTGCCGGGCGCCGCCATCCGCACGCCCTGGCGGTACGCGGTCGTCAGCACGATCTCCGCGCCGTTCAAAGGCGCAGCCTCGCAAGCGTTCTTCACCAGGTTGAGGAACACCTGGACCAGCTGATTGCGGCTGCCCCACACCTCGGGCAGCGACGGGTCGTAGTTCTCGACGAAGCGGACATGCCGGCCAAAGCCATGGATCGCAATCTTGCGTACGTGGTCGAGCACCTGGTGAATGTTCACCGCGCTGCGCTCCACCGGGCGGCCGTCGGCGAAGGCCTCCATGCGGTCGACCAGTGCAACGATCCTGTCGGTTTCTTCACAGATCAGCTGCGTCAGCTCGCGCTCGGCGTCGCCGACATTCTGTTCCAGCAGCTGGGCGGCGCCGCGAATGCCTGAAAGTGGGTTCTTCACCTCGTGCGCCAGCATCGAGCCCATCGCTCCCACCGACCGGGCGGCGCCGCGATGCAGCATCTGATTGTCGATTTTGCGCGCGATCGACTGTTCGTGCACCGAAATCGCGATCTTGTCGCCGTCGCCGTCGTGCAGCGGCGCCATGAGCAACGCCACGAAACGGTCGCCTAGTCGTGCCGACGACAGCGTAACACCATTCTCCGACACCGCCGCGCCGGACTGCGCCACCTGGTCAAGTAGCGAGAACAACGGCGAATCGGACGGCAGGAAGTCGGTCAGCGGCCGGCCCAACAGCATGGCGGTGCTCAGGTCGAAGAATTGTTCGGCAGCGGCGTTGGCGTGCACGATCCGTGCCGCACGGTCGACCACGATCACAGCCTCGACCAGCGCGTCGAGAATGGCGGCCGCCGATGGTGCGCCGGCGGTCGCGACCGGGCCGGCGGAATCCGGCATCAGGCCGCCTCCTTCACGGTCTCCGGCTCGATGGCAACGGCCCGTTCTACGCCACGGGCGATGAGTGGCTCGTAAAACGAGTGCAGGAGCTGGCGCACAATCGCCACGTCGCCGGCACGATTGATTGCCGAACGGAATTCTGCCGAGCCTGGCAGGCCCTTGGAGTACCAGCCGATATGCTTGCGCGCCATGCGCACGCCGGTCTGGGCGCCGTAGTGGCCGAGCATCGCGTCGAGATGGCGCAATACGATGGTGAACTGCTCGCCTAGCGGCGGTTCGCCCAGCCGCTCGGCGGTGCGCAGGAAGTGCATGGTTTGGTTGAGAAACCACGGCCGGCCGTAGGCGCCGCGCCCGATCATCACGCCGTTGGCGCCAGACTGCGCCAGCGCCAGCGCCGCGTCGTCGACGGTCACGATGTCGCCATTGACGATCACAGGCAGGCGAGTCGCCCGTTTGACCTCGCGCACAAAGGCCCAGTCGGCGCTTCCCTCATAGAACTGGCAGCGGGTGCGGCCGTGCACGGTGATCATGCGGATGCCGCATGCCTCGGCGATGCGTGCCAAGTTGGGGGCATTCTGGTTGCGCTCGTCCCAACCCTTGCGCATCTTCAATGTCACCGGCAGCTTCACGGCCTTGACGGTGGCCTCGAGGATACGAGCGGCGTGCAGTTCGTCCCGCATCAGCGCCGATCCGGCATGGCCGTTCACTACTTTCTTCACCGGGCAGCCGAAATTGATGTCGATGATGTCGGCGCCGCGGTCCTCGTTCAGTTTGGCGGCCTCGGCCATGACCTGCGGCTCGCAGCCCGCCAGCTGGACGGACATGACCCCTTCATCCGGGCTGCGCGCCGCCATCATCAGGGTCTTGCGGTTTTCCCGAATCATCGCCTGGCTTGCGATCATTTCCGACACGACGAGGCCGGCCCCGGCGCGCTTGACGAGGGCACGAAACGGCAAGTCGGTGACCCCCGACATCGGTGCCAGGATCACCGGGTCGTCAATCGTTACCGGGCCGAGATCCAGGGGCGCCAAACTCGCCTTTGCAGATGATTCGGATGGTCTCGCGAGGGCGGACATGGACCTTGGCGCTCTACCACTTATGTCTATATTTTGTGCATCGCTAAAAATGCACAAAATTTGTGCGCTTGTTGTACTCCAGCCTTCCGCCTGTTGCAACGCCGTCGACATCGCCTTTGCCTGGTAGTATCCCGCCTCCATGCCGCGCACCGTCGCTCTGATTGTGGCTGCGGGTCGGGGCCATCGGGTCGGCGGCCCTTTGCCGAAGCAATACCAGGCGATCGGCGATCGCTCGGTCCTCCGACGCACAGTTGAGCAATTTTTGGGCCATCCATCGGTCGACGCCGTCCAGGTGGTGATCGCGGCCGCCGACCGGATCCTCTATGACGCTGAAATGGCCGGTCTAGTGCTGCGCCGGGCAGCCTATGGCGGTGCCACTCGGCAGCGTTCGGTCCTGAATGGGCTGGAGGCATTGGTCGGCGAGCCGCCAGATATCGTCCTCATCCACGACGCAGTCCGGCCTCTGGTGACGGCCGAAACAATCGAGCGGTCCATTCACGCCGTGGCCGCCGGCAATGTCGATGGCGCGGTTGCCGGGCTGCCGGTTGCCGATACGCTCAAGCGGGTCGAGGGTGACCGCGTCGCCGGCACGGTCGATCGGCAAGGCCTTTGGCGGGCCCAGACCCCGCAGACCTTTCGGTTTGACCGGCTGCTGTCGGCGCACCGCGCGGTGGCAGCGTCGGGCGACAGTGACGCGACAGCCCTCACCGATGACGTCGCCGTCGCGGAACAGGCAGGGCTGGCGATTGCCATGGTCGCGGGCGAAGAGCGCAACTTCAAGATCACCACCGAAGAGGACCTGGCGCGGGCGCGGCGAGAGCTGGTACCTCGGCTTGAAACCCGGACTGGTACCGGCTTTGACGTGCACGCTTTTGGCCCGGGCACGACGCTCACGCTGTGCGGTGTCGCCATACCCCACAGCCAGGCCCTGGTCGGACATTCAGACGCTGACGTCGCCTTGCATGCCCTGACCGACGCCTTGCTGGGTGCGATCGGCGCTGGCGACATCGGCGTGCACTTCCCACCTTCGGACCCGCAATGGCGCGGCGCGGCCTCGGAGCGCTTCGTGCGTCACGCTGCAGGGCTGGTGGCGCGCGAGGGTGGCCGGATCGTCAATGTCGACCTGACCCTGATCTGTGAACAGCCGCGCATCGGGCCGTACCGCGAACAGATGCGAGCGCGCGTTGCCACCATGCTCGGCATCACGCCGCATCGGGTCGGCATCAAGGCGACGACCACCGAAGGGCTCGGGTTCACAGGTCGCGGTGAGGGAATCGCGGCACAGGCCGTCGCGTCGATTGAGGTACCCGGCATCTCTGACTGAATCCGAAGAACTGAAGACCTCAGTCGTCCAGATGCGGGGCGATCCGCTGCAGAATCGGTGCGAGTCGGTCCATCAAATCGGCGCGTCCGAGCACGATCTCAGTCCAGTGCGGCTCAAAGAAGTCCTGCTGTAGCGCATCGGCCCGCAGGCCGAGATCGGCCTCCAACTCAGCGGACCAGGGCCGGCCGTCGCTTGGGCGGCCCAACACGATGATCCCGTCGATGTCCAAAATCACGGCCCTGCACGGCGCCATCAGAGTCCCTTGGGCATGACTTCATCGACGGCGGGACGCGTCTTCTGGAACGCGGGCTCGCGCTCGCATTGTGCGGCAAAGCGCTCCAGTGCCGGATAGCGGCCGGCCGGCAGCGCATCGGGGACGCGCAGCTTCAGATAGCCGAGCATGGCGCCGACCATGATGTCCGGCTGCATCAGGCGGGCACCCAGGAGCCATGGCGATGCGGCCACGGCCTCAAGGGCGGTCATCGCGGTCGCGAGCTGCTCAGCACAGCGGTCGAGCCAAGGCTGGTGGATCTTGTCGGTTGGTCTTAGCAGCCGCTCGTAGGCGATGGCGCCCGCCTTGTCGACGGCTCCGCTCCCCAGTGCAACCAGGCGGAGCGCCTGCCGGCGCGCCGGCCCCGACGGTGGCAGAAGCGCGCGGTCGGGCCCGACGGTCTGGTCGATGTGATCGAGGATGGCCGCCGAGTCGATCAGGACCTCCCCGTCATCCAGCACCAATGACGGGATGCGGCCCAGCGGGTTAATGCGCCGCATGGCCTCGGCGTCGGCGAAGACGCTGCGCGTATCGCGCTCGAAGGGCATCTCGAGCAGATGCAGCGCGATCGCCACCCGACGCACGAATGGCGAATCGTATTGGCCGACAAGGATCATGGATTCCCCTCGATGCCTAGGGCAATGGCATATGACACAGACCTCACCCTGAGAGTTTGTGATCTTTTAGGCTGGAGGTGTAGGAGAGGTGACGTCGACAACTACAGCGAGTCCCGGTCGAATTCCGACCGTTGATTTTGCTCGCGATTTTCTGCAGCGACTCGCGCAATACGAGTCGGTGCATCGCGTCATTCTCTTTTCGCCTCCCAAACCGCAAAAAATCACAAACTCTGAGGAGGCCGCGTAGCGGCCGTCGCGAAGGGTGGGCAACCGTGCCAGCGTTGCAACAGTCGCTGGAACGATCGAACGAGACTGCAGCCCATCCTTCGAGACGCCGGCTGCGCCGGCTCCTCAGGATGAGGTTTTGCGTGACCATATGGAGTGGCCCGGCCCCGATGCCAATGCGCCGCCGGGCTTTCGCTCGCGCCGGCCAATCGCTACGTTTTGCCACCACCGACCGGGTCCACTCGATGTTTCCCGACGATATCCGCCAATCCGCCACCGACATTCTCGCCCGCTACCGCCGCGCCGGGCTGAAGATCGCCACCGCTGAGTCGTGCACCGGCGGGCTAGTGGCCGCAGCGTTGACCACAATCGCCGGTTCTTCGGACGTCGTCGAGCGGGGTTTTGTGACCTATACCAATGACGCCAAGGAGCAGGTGCTGGGCGTGCCGCGCGTCGCACTGCTGTCCTATGGCGCTGTCAGCGAGCCCGTGGCGCGGGCAATGGCCGAAGGGGCGTTGCGCCAGTCGTCGGCTGATGTCGCCGTCTCGGTCACAGGCATCGCCGGCCCGGGCGGCGCAACCGCCGACAAGCCAGTCGGCCTGGTGCATTTTGGCCTCGCGCGGCGCGACCGCCTCACCGTGACCGAACGCCATGTCTTTGCCGGCGATCGCGACGCGGTGCGCGGCGCGGCGCTGGACGTGGCATTGGCAATGCTGCGGCGCTCGGCCGATTGATCGTGGCGCGGGCGTCAGCGCCTGCCGTAGAGCTTGGCGGCACGACCCTCGAACGCCGCGACCATGCGGTGCACCGCCTCGTGGAACAGCGGCTCGATGGCCGCCTGCAGCAGGCGCGAGCGGAACTCGAACTCGACGTAGAAGTCGACGTCGCAGCCGTCAGTGTGCGGCCTGAAGACCCAGTGGTTCATCAGGTGCTTGAAAGGGCCGTTGGCGTATGCAGTGTCGATCCGCGG
>DATFGV010000214.1:0-17901 GCA_035249115.1 Vineibacter sp. | reverse complement strand
GGTAGCGCGTCGGGTAGCGGCGAGCGGCAGCGTACAGCGCTTGCGCCGCCGGATCGTCCTTGCCGCCCACGATGGTGACGTGCGCCGGCTCGCGCGACAGCTCGTCGTCGGCCAGCAAGGCGCCCGGCAACACGACGTCGTTCCTCGCCAGCGCCACCAGCCACGCCATGCCGTGCTCGGCGGCGGCGCGCAAGGCAAGGTCGGCGCTGTCGCGGTACAGCAGATTGAGGAAGCGCACGGTGGCGACGTTCTCGTCGATCTGCTTCACCGGCTTGCGCAGCGCGCCGATCGCATTCGGATCGGGCTGGCGCACGACAAAGCCGCCGTCGCGGTCGCGGAAGCGCGCATCGATGAAACGGCCGGCCTCGAGCGCCAGCGCCAGCCAGCGTCGTTCGCCGGTCGAGCGGTACAACGCCAGCGCCGCCTCGCCGATCGCCAGGGTGTCGCCGAGATGCACGTCATCGTCGCTGGCGCGGGCATGGCCGAAGCCGCCGCCCGGTGCTCGGCGGTGGGTGACGGCCCAGTCGACGGCACGTACCGCCGCATCGAGATGGGCGCGATCGCCGGTGACGTCGTACAATGCGGCCAATCCCGCGGCCGCCCAGCCGGTTTCGCGGGCATACAGGTTGCGGTCGATAGCCGGTTCGCGGAACTTGCGGCGGCCGGCGTCGCCCAGGGCGTAGAACACCTTGCCGATGGTCTCGCGATCGACGTCGGCATCCTGGCTGACGTAGAAGCCGCCCTCGGGTGCCCGCATGCGTTCCATCAACCAGCGCGCTACGTCGCGCGCCGCCGTGAGCTGGGCGGGATCGCCACTGACCTGATGCGCGAGCACATAGGAGCGCAGCGCATCGCGCTGGATGTTGATCAGCTTCTCGAAGTGCGGCGACGACCAGTCCAGCGCGTCGGAATACTGGTACATGCCGCCCCACACCGGATCAATCAACCGGCGGGCACCGGCAAGGGTCCTGGACGCCATCTCGGCGTAGGTCGCGGCGTTGGCATGGCGCTTGAGCGGCCGACCGCGGACCAGGGCGTACTCGACGGTGTCGCCATGGATGAAGCGGTGCACGCCGCCGAAGCCGCCATTGACGCGGTCGTAGGCCTCGCGGAAGGACGTATCGAGCCTGCCGCGAAGGCCGGCATCAAGCGCGTGCACGCCCTCTTCGGCCTTGGCGTCCAGACCCGTTGCCGGTAGCGCCGACGGATCATCGATCACGGCCGCCAGCAGCCTGGCGAACAGCTCGGGCGGCAGATAGCCCTGGCGCTTGAAGATCTCGTTGCCGTCCTTGTCGAGCATGATGGTCGCGGGCCAGCCCCAGTTCTCGTAGCGGTAGCTGAGCTCGGGATGCGAGTCCTGGTCGACCCGCACCGGAATGAATTTCTCGCCGATCAGCTTCAGCACGGCCGCGTCGCGGTAGGTCGTCCCCTCCATCACGTGGCACCAATGGCACCAGACGGCCGCCATGTGCAGGATGATGTAGCGGTTCTCGCGGCCGGCGCGATCGAAGACGGCGCGGTCCCAGGCCTGCCAGCCCACCGGGTGGGTCTTGGGATCGTCAGCGGCCTGCACCGGCAAGATCGACAGACCGGCCGTCATGAGCACGACGGCGAAAGCCAAACGCAACAGGCGCATAACATCCCCACGAACGTCGTCGACGAGGATACGCCGCTGCGTTCAGTATGGACGCGGCGTCACGGCCAGTTGAAGGCGCGTGACGTCACGACGTGGTGTTCCTGGCGCAATGCACCGCCGTCATCCCGAGCCGATGGCGGGAGATCTTTGGGTGCCGCGCGGATAGATTGCGCGCTCCGCTCGGAAAGACAGGGAGCGCGGAGGCGTACGTCGCGCCTTCGGTCACGCCCGGATCTGGTGCTTCATCAGCTCGCCGCCGAGACGACCGGTCAGGAACAGGAAACACATCTTGTAGTCGCTGATGAACGACCAGAAGGGGTAGGTGAAGGTTGCCGGCCGGTTCTTTTCGATGAAGAAATGCCCGAACCAGGCGAACCCGTAGCCGAGGAGCGGCACGGCGATCAGCCACCACCAGTTCTGGGTCACGATCGCCCACACCAGCACCACTGCAGACAGGATCGTGCCGAAATAGTGGACCGCGCGGGTCGCCGGCTTGGCGTGTTCGCGCAGGTAAAAGGGCCAGAACTCGGCATAGCTCCGGCAGGTGCGTTCCATGGCGGTCTCCTTGGCGGGCGCCCGCAACAGTCTATGGCGCCGTCGCGTCGGTTTGAAGGGACGAGCCGACGTCGATTGCCGGCCGGCGGCCCCACCGATACGGTCCGGTCGGGAATTCTGGGGGGAGCCGCATGCCGGGCCGGGCGCGCAAGCCGAACTTTCTCGTCATCCTGATCGACGACCTGCGGTTCGACGAAGTCGGCATCTGCGGCCATCCCTACATGAAGACGCCGCACATCGACCGCATCGGCCGCGAGCTTTATCAACGCCTTCCACCCGACGCCGCTATGTTCGCCGAACCGCGGCCTCGATCGTCACCGGCCAGTACGCCAGCCGGCACGGCGCGTCGTACCGCATGCTGTCGAGCCTAACCGGTCCGCGGCTGGCAGATTTACTGAGGAGAATTGCTGGGAATCAATTTGGCAGCTTCCAACTTTGATATTGATGCTGCCAAAACAGACTGATCCTCCCCATTTTGGTTGGTAAGGTCATCGAAGTTGTAGTCAAAATACTCTGTCTTGGCTTCTTTAAGATCCGCATTGTAATTTTTGATCGCGGCATGAAGTCTTTTTTGATGCTTCGCGATAAGGGCGCTGAGCTCCCGGACTTCATTGTATTTCTCTCTCCGCGTCCTTGAGTGCGCCCTGCGCTCGTTAGCTAACTCCAACAGTTGCTCACGAAGCGGCTGCATCTCACTTTGGATAGCTTCCTTTTCAGCCAATGCTCGGTCTCTCGCGTTGCGCCAGCGCGCTTTCAGATCTTCATGCGTACAGGTCTCATAGGGTTCTTTGTTTTCACATAGGTCATAGGGCGCCATCAGTATCCTGTTGATGCGCTCTAGCTCTTCCATGTACGGGCGCATTTCATCCCTGAGCCTCCGATACTCCTCTTCAAGTTCTGGATCGGGTCTGGACCTTACGTCTTCCATCAACTTTTCCTTCTGAGCCAGTAGCTTTTCAACTTCATCCCGGGCCGATTCGAGCTCCGCCAGTCGCTTCTCCAATTCTCGACGCTTCTCTTCAGCAAGAATCTTTCCTTGCCCGAGCGACGCCCGTTCAACGTCAAGCGCGCCCCGAACAAAGTCGGTCAGCTTCACAATCTGGGACGATATCTTTGGCCATTGCTTGCCCACCGCATCGCGACGCAAGTTCAGATTCCGTGCGGTGGTGCCTATCCCTTCGCTGTGTGAGTGAAAGTTCAGCCCGTTCGCAGTAAGGATTTTTACGCCTTCGTAGTTGGGAAACTGCTCCGCCGCGCGCATCAAAGAATCGCCAGTTGCGTTCAATAGTTTCGCCAAACTATCCAATCTTTCGATTACTCCATGAAGCCCATTTGACCACGCTATCAACTCCAACGAGTCAACGACAGTTTCCTCGATTTCGGTGACCCTGTTGTCAAGGTCGTTCCTCGTCGCGCCGAAGGACTTGGAGCTGATGCGAGCGGCAGGAGGTACCGGTTCCAGTTTGGGCGGCTTAACTTGCTTGGCCCTTTTCGCTAACTCTGCAATTGGCTCGAGAAGCCAATCGGATGCTTCCCCTCCTGGCGGGGTAGGTAGCGGACGCCTAGCGAGAAACTCAACGGCTGTGGCTTCTCCCCACTCAACCCCGGAGAGTATTTCATCGATTACGTCCAGAAAATCGTCCCATGTCACGGGCAGAGAAGACTTTTCTACCTTGATCCTGAGCTGTGCACTCACAACCGCCCCCTTTAGCATTCACAAATGGGTCCCCAGAGCTTGAAACTACCACATCATGTTCGAGGACTCTCACATTACCACCACGTGGAATCGGTCTGGTGGATCGCGTCTAGGTTGCGCTCCGCGATTCTCCTGCTGAGATCGGTGGCAGGGGCTGGCCAAAGTTTCTTGTCAATGTCGACTTCTGCGAACGTCGGCCGCGTGCGTCGCCGGACCTCAGTGCGCAGCGCCGGCGAGTCCACCTGCGACGTTGAGCCTGTGACCGTTCATGAAGCGCCACAGCTCCCGTGGTGACGCTCTATCGCCATGCCTGCATCGTCGATAGACCCGCGAAGCATCCTGATCGTCTCAGCTAGGCAGACGCGGCAGGACGGCACCCGACACCAACCCAGGTGCCATGAACTCTCGGACAGCTCGAGCAGAAGATTAGAGTGGCTGAAGCCTATCGGCAGGGCCGGCCGCGATTGTCGGCTTCGAGGCTTGCCGATAGGGTCGCCGGGTCAGGCGAAACGTATGCGGGGGAAACATGAGGGGAAGAGCGCGCAAGCCGAACTTTCTCGTCATCCTGATCGACGACCTGCGGTTCGACGAAGTCGGCATCTGCGGCCATCCCTACATGAAGACGCCGCGCATCGACCGCATCGGCCGCGAGGGCGCGCGATTCGTCAACGCCTTCCATCCGACGCCGTTGTGTTCGCCCAACCGCGCCTCGATCGTCACCGGCCAGTACGCCAGCCGGCACGGCATCATCGACAACGTGGCGCGCGACGCCCACAGCCACCGCCTGCCGAACTACCACAGCATCTTGCAGGCGCTGGGCTACGAAACCGCCCATATCGGCAAGTGGCACATGGGCAACTCGGCCGATCCACGTCCGGGCTACAGCCATTGGGTCAGCTTCCCGGGCCACGGCTCGATCGTCGATCCGCTGCTCAACGAGAACGGCCGAGAGACGAAGTACACCGGCTACATCACCGACCTGCTGAACGAGCGCGCCGTGGCGTTCCTGCGGCGGCCACGCAAAAAGCCGTTCGCGCTGTTCCTGGCTCACAAAGCGGTGCATCCGGATGCCTACCAGGCGCCCGACGGCACCATCGACTTGTCGCGCGGCGGCTATCGTGCCGCCGACCGGCATCGCGATCTCTACAGGGGCGCGCGCTTTCCGCGGCGGCCCAACGCGATCTCGCCGGCCAAGGCGGTGCGCGGCAAGCCGGCATTCCGCGAGGCCTTTGAGCTGAAGCGCGGCGAAAGATCCCAGGCGCTGCTGGCCGGTATCCAGGCCGGCAGCGACGAGGAGATCCGCCTGCGCGCCGCCATGATGGCCTCGGTCGACGAAGGCGTCGGCGACATCTTCGCGGCGCTCGAGGCCACTCGGCAGCTCGACGACACGCTGATCCTGTTCCTTGGCGACAACGGCTATTTCTTCGGCGAGCACGGCCTGGGGCCGGAGCGGCGCTTCGCCTACGAGGAGGGCATCAGGTCGCCGTTCCTGCTGCGTTACCCGCCGCTGTTCCGGGCGGGCGAGGTGCGCGAAGAGCTGGTGCTGTCGCTCGACATCGCGCCGACCTTGGTCGACATTGCCGGCGGCACAGCGCGACAGCGCACCCACATGCAGGGCCGCTCGCTGCGCGACCTGGCAAAGCGCCAAAAGAAGCAGGCGCCATGGCGCGACGCCTTCCTGTGCGAGTATTTCAGCGACAACGCCATGCCGTGGCTGATCGGCATGAGCTACAAGGCGGTCCGCACCCGACGCCACAAGTACATCCACTGGACGCAGCAGTCGCTCGACGGCGTGTCCTGCGACGAGCTCTACGATCTTGCGGCCGATCCCTACGAACTGACCAACCTGATCGCACACCGCGCGCACCAGGCGACGGCTTCGCGCCTGCGCCGCCGGCTGGCGCGGCTGGTGGCGGAATCGGTGGGGCTGTAGGAGGCGTGAGTTTGATCACCGCGTTACCGTCAAGTCGAGCGAAGCGAGACGTCCGGGGACGACGCTCGGGTCCCTCGCTGCGCGCGCGATGACAGGTTATGCTCCTGGGTGTTGCGGCGGCAGGTCTTGCGCGAGTGCCTCATGATCCTGATCGGCCAATATGATTCGCCCTTCGTGCGCCGTGTCGGCATCGCGCTGACGCTGTACGGCCTGCCGTTCGAACATCGACCCTGGTCGACGTTCGGCGACGCGGACAAGATCCGGCCCTACAATCCGCTCGCCCGCGTGCCGACCCTGGTGCTGGACAGCGGCGAGGCGCTGATCGAGAGCCACTGCATTCTCGACTACCTCGACAGCCTGGTGCCGGCCGGTCGGGCGATGTTCCCCGCTGTCGAGCCGGCGCGCCGTCAGTCGATCCGGATCGCGGCCCTGGCGACCGGGCTGGGCGACAAGGCCGTCAGCCTGTTCTACGAAAAGCGACTCCACAAGGAAGTCTCCGACGCCTGGGTCAACCGGTGTCGGGCGCAGATCTCGGCCGTTCTCGCCGTTCTGGAGTCGGATCGCGCCGGCAGGTCCGGCGACTACTGGTTCGGCGACCGCATCGGTCACGCCGATATCGCCGTCGCCGTCGTGCTCCGCTTCCTGAATGAGGCGCATCCAGGGGTGGTATCGATGGCGGATTTCCCGGCACTCCGCGCACACGCGGCGCGGCTGGAGGCGCTGCCGGCGTTCGAGGCGATCCAGCAGCCGTTCATCCCGCCGAAGTGAACGCGTCGGCCTGGCTGGTGGCAATGTCGAATTCCGGCGTCTCGGCGCCCGACAGGAAAGAAGCGAGGAACATCTTGCCCATGACGTGGAAGCCTTGCCGCGTGCCGGGTCCAAGCCGGCCGTCGCGGACCGCTTCCCGGAATGCCGCCAGCGTCGGAGTCCCGAGGTCGTCGTCAGGCTTGGCGTGAGGGGCCGCCGCCGAGGCGCTGAGAAACACGCCGGCGTAGTAGAGGCGCGTGAGTCCGCGGATCAGCGCCAGCCGGGCGCGAACGGCGTCGTCTGGTGGGCGCCCCAGCCAGGCGCGCAAAACCTCGGTCTCCAGTTCCGGCGATCGCGCGACGCCATCGAGCACGATCGCCACGTCGACCAGGGGATCGCTGCGGTAGGCGGATTCCCAATCGATCAGCCACAAACGGTCGCCGTCGAACAGGATGTTCTGTGGAACCGGGTCGTTGTGGCTGGAGACCCAGCGAACCGACTGCCAGGCGCAAGCCTTCGCCAAGTGCGCGAGGCGTTCGGCATGCACATCGAGAAGGCCGGGCGCGAACAATCCCGTGCGGCGCACGTGGTTGAACAGGCGCGCGACGATATCGGGATAGTCGACGAAATACGGGAAGAGCGGTGCCGCCTGCAGACGCGCCAGCAACCCGCCCAGCGCGTGCGCCAGCGCGCGTCTGCCGCCCGGGTAGGTCCGCAGCGGCCGCTGCTCGACAAAATCCATCACCGCCACGCGGCCGGCCTCGTCAACGTGGTGCAGTCTCGGGGCAAGTCCCGCGTCGGCCGCCTGGCGCAGACAGACGTACTGGTTCGGATTGCGCAATGGGCTTGGCGTACCCTCGACGCGAACCACGTAAGGTCGGCCGGCGACCTCGAACCGGAAGATCGAAGCGCCCGAAATGCCGCCCTTGAGGGACGCGACCGCCTCGATCGGCGCGCTGCCGAAGGCAGCGGTCAGCGCCGCGCGCGTGGCATCGCGCTGTACCGCGGACAACGCGGCGAAAGGATCGTTGATCAAGCTGCACCGTGCGGCAGGCCGAAAGCTCATGTACGCGCCGGGCCCGGCGACGCACGGCTCATGGAAGGTGCGGCGACACGAGTCAACACGGGCGGTTAGCTTCCCTCGCCATCTGGCCCGCTCGCGTGTCGGGCTGGCGACGGGCGATCGCATGCGTGGCGAACACACCCCGCCTTGCACGCTTGCGCGAGTCTGCGTAGAAGGGTTGTTCGCGCCCGGACCGTTCTCGCCGGTCCACGGCATTTCTGGAGAAGGATCAATGGGTTACAGAGTCGCCATCGTTGGCGCGACAGGCAATGTCGGCCGTGAATTCCTCAATATCCTGTCCGAACGCGACTTTCCGGCCGACGACGTTGTCGCGCTGGCCTCGGCGCGGTCGGCGGGCAAAGAGGTGTCGTTTGGCGAGAAAGCGACCCTGAAAGTCCACGACCTCGAGAAATTCGACTTCAAAGGCATCGACATCGTACTGTCGTCGCCCGGCGCCAAGGTGTCGGCGGTGCACAGCCCGCGCGCCGCCAAGGCCGGCGCGGTGGTGATCGACAACACCTCGCATTTCCGCATGGACCCTGACGTGCCGCTGGTCGTGCCTGAGGTCAATCCGCATGCGCTGGTTGGCTGGAGCAAGAAGGGCATCGTCGCCAACCCCAACTGCTCGACCATGCAGATGGTGGTGGCGCTGAAGCCGCTGCACGACGCCGCCACCATCAAGCGGGTGGTCGTCGCGACCTACCAGTCGACCTCGGGCGCCGGCAAGGAGGGCATGGACGAGCTGTTTGGCCAGACGCGGGCGGTCTACGTCAACGACCCGCTCGAACCGAAAAAGTTCACCAAGCAGATCGCCTTCAACGTCATCCCGCATATCGACGTCTTCATGGACGACGGCTCCACCAAGGAAGAGTGGAAGATGGTGGCCGAGACCAAGAAGATCCTCGATCCGCGCATCAAGGTGACGGCGACCTGTGTGCGCGTGCCGGTGTTCATCGGCCACTCCGAGGCGGTCAACCTCGAGTTCGAACGGCCGCTGGACGAGACCGAGGCGCGCGCCATCCTGGGCAAGGCCAAGGGCGTGGTGGTGATCGACCGGCGCGAGCCGGGCGGCTACATCACGCCGGCTGAGATCGCCGGCGAGGATGCGGTCTATGTCAGCCGCATCCGCAGCGATCCGACAGTCGAGAACGGGCTCAACCTCTGGATTGTCAGCGACAACCTGCGCAAGGGCGCGGCGCTCAACGCCGTGCAGATCGCCGAGGCGCTGATCCAGGGCCAGCACCTCAAGGCCGCCGCCTGATCGCCACGTTCGCGCCGTCCGCCGGCGCGCCACGAGACGAACCCCCGATGCCCCAGGGCATCGGGGGTTTCTTGTTTCGATCGATGGCCGGTGAACGGACGGGCGTTGCGACCGAAGCGGCCGGACAGCAGGTCAATCTCAAGTGCAATTGATACAATGGGCCATCGGCAGCAACGGGAGGCCGCGATGGCGGAACGACACGAAGGCGGCTGCGTGTGCGGTGGCGTCCGCTACGTGGCGCAAGGCGAACCCGAGCGCGTCACGATCTGTCACTGCACCTGGTGTCAGCGGCGGACCGGCTCGGCGTTTGGCGTCGAGGCGGTCTTCCGGATCGAGGCGGTCGCTGTGACCGGCGAGACTCTTCGGACCTACAGGCATCGATCGGACCTGTCAGGCCGCTGGCTCGACCAGGAGTTCTGTTCCCGCTGTGGCGCCAGTATCGGCTTCACCCTCGAGGCCGTGCCGGGCGTGCGGACGATCGCCGCCGGCACCTTCGACGATCCGACCTGGCTCGACGCCGGCAAGCGGACCGTTCGCCACGTTTTCCTGCGTTCGGCGCGGACCTGGTCGCGGGTGCCAGATGGCGTTGAGCGATACGAGTTACACTTTCGACCCTGAAGCGGCGCCGCCTCACTGTTGCAACGGCCGGTACGGCGGGCGACGATCATTGTCCGGAACCGGGAGGAGGCGATGGCCGAGGTCAAGGTCGGATCGGCGGTGATCCAGCGCATTGAGGAGAGCTACGAACCCAACTTCGAGGCGGCACATTTCTTTCCCGACTGGCGGCCGGAGATCGTCAACGAGCATCGCGACTGGATGGTGTCGGACCACTACGATCCGGCTACCGCGTTCCTGAAGCTCAGCGTCCATAGCTGGCTGCTGCGCATCGGCGGCCGCACCATCCTGATCGACACCTGTGTCGGCAACCACAAGCCCCGCCCGGCGCGGCCGAAATGGCACATGATGCAGACCCGCTATCTCGAGCGGCTGGCCGAGGCGGGCGTCAAACCCGAGGACATCGACATGGTGATGTGCACCCACATGCATGTCGACCATGTCGGCTGGAACACGCGGCTGGACAACGGCCGCTGGGTGCCGACGTTTCCCAACGCGCGCTATGTCTTCAGCCAGACGGAGTACGATCACTACCTGGCGGCCGACCGTGATCCCGCGGCCGGTCCGGCCAACCACGGCTCGTTCCGCGACAGCGTGCTGCCCGTGGTCGAGGCCGGGCTGGCGCAGATGGTGAGCGGCGCCAAGGCGCTGGACGAGCACCTGTCGGTCGAGCCGGCACCGGGCCATACGCCGGGCACCATCGCCATCAAGCTGGCGGCCAGGGGCCAGCGGGCGGTGTTCTGCGGCGACATCCTGCACCACGCCGTGCAGGTGTTTCACCCGGAGTGGAACAGCTTCGCCTGCGGCGATGCGGTCAATGCCCGCAAGAGCCGCCGCAAGGTGCTGGAGGACTGCGCCGGCTCGGGTGCGTTGTTGATGCCGGCGCATTTCGGCGCGCCGTTTGTGTGCCACATCGAGGAACGCGGCAGCCGCTTCACGCCGCGGTTCGCATAGCGCGTCGGCTCCACCGGACGACGCAGGTTTCGTGCCGCATCATGTCCGGTCGGCGAACGCCAGCTTGAGGCCGAGCGCGGCGAACGCGCCGGCGAAGGTGCGGCGCATCCAGGTCAACACAAGGGGTCGGGAGATGACGTGGGTGCGGACGGCGGCGGCGAACAGGCCGTAGGCGACGAAAACGGCGAAAGTCAGCAGCATGAAAACGCCGCTCAGCTCCAGCATGCGCGCGAGTGGATTCGGTTCGCTGGCACTTACGAACTGCGGCAGGAAGGCGAGGAAGAAGATCGACAGCTTGGGATTGAGCAGATTGGCCAGGATCGCCGACACGATCACCTGAAGCGCCGAAACAGGTGTGATGTCCGTCTCGATCCTGAGCGCGCCTTGCTCGTTGAGCGTGCTCCACGCCATGTAGAGCAAATAGGCCACGCCCAGGTACTTGAGAGTCTCGAAGGCCAGCGCGCTGGCATGCAACAGCGCCGCGAGCCCCATGGCCGCCGCGGCCATGTGCGGCACGATGCCCAGAGTGCAGCCGAAGGCGGCGACGATGCTGGCGCGCGGCCCGCGGGTGAGGCCGGCCGCGAGCGTGAACAGCACGCCGATGCCGGGCGACGCCACAACGATGAGGGAGGTGACAAGAAACTCGATGCTGATGCTCACGACGCCCCTCGCCGGCTGTCATCGCGGTGACAAGGTCGTGGAGTGTGCCGTACCAGCGCGCATCGTGCAGCCAGATCCTTCGGTGTCGCTTAGAACGGGCGGACAGCTTTGCTCAGCGCAGGCGCGCACGGGCCCTTGCCGCCATTCCAGACTGCCGCCAACTGATTCGGACCCGTCAGCTCCGCGTCCGCGCCATTCGCCCGATTACATCGGCTTGATCGCAACCTTGCGAAACTTGATCACTCCGGCGCCGTGCTGCAGCGTGAACGGACCTTCCTCGAACAGTCCGTTGCGCAGCTCCGCGGTCTTCTGCCCGTTGAGCACCACCGTGATCTGCCGGCCCTTGGCGGTAATCTCGAAGGTGTTCCATTTGCCGCCGGCCTTGGGCATAGGATCCACCTCGACGAAATGCACGATGCCGCCAGTGCCGTACGAGGGATCCTTGCGCTGGTCGAAGATATTCGCCTCATAACAGTTGCGGTCGGTAATCTTTGTGCGGTCGGCGCAGCGCAGGAAGATGCCGCTATTGGCGTCGTCGCTGGCCCAGAATTCGACATGCAGCATGAAGTCCTTGTACGCGTTCTTACTGACCAAGTGGGCCGCGCCCTCGCTCGTCCGCTTGTCGGCGACGACGGCGCCATCCTCCAGCCGCCAGTTCGTCTCGCCGACGCGGTCCCAATCGCCCATGGTCTTGCCGTCGAGCAGCGTGATCCAGCCGGGCCCGGACTGGCCCGATGCCGGTGACACAAGGCCGGCGCCGGTAATGGCCGCGGTCATGATCCCCATAGCGAAGCGTGATAGGGTTGTGCGTTGCACGATGGCCTCCCTCTGCGCAGGTGGTGGACTGTCCACCGATCGTCCAGTTTTGCCGGCCCGCAAGTCGGTGACTGACAGCCCTGACCGTTGCTGGTGTTTTTGCCGGGCTGCCAAGTGGACAATAGTAAGTACGATGCGTCGGCCATCATCGATCACCGTTGCGTGATGGGTGAGCGCGGCGGGCATGGCAACCATGGGAAGGGGGCGTCGCGTGCCGCTCGCGCGTCGCGACCGGGCGCCGGCCGGTCAGAAGTCGGCCTCTTCCACCGCTTGTCGCCGCGCGTGCCTTAAATGCTGCCAGACCGCAAGCGCCACCGATACCGCGGCCGCCAGCAACAGGCCGCCGGAAATCGGCCTTGTGATGAACAGCCAGGGGTCGGGATCGCTCATGATCGAGCGCACGAGGTTGAGCTCGATCTGGTCGCCCAGGATCAGGCCGAGGACGAGCGGCGCCACCGGGAAACCGACCTTGACCAGCAAGTAGCCGAGCACGCCGAAGATCAACAGCACATAGATGCCGGCCATGGTGTTGTTGAGCGCATAGGCGCCGATCACGCACAGCACCAGCACAACGGGCGCCAATACCGCCAGGCGCACGCGCGTCATGCGCAGCATGAAGGGCCCACTGGCGGCGATGGCGGCGATCATCAGCACGTGCGCCACGATGTAGGCGGCGTAGATGCCATAGGCAAGTTTCGGCTGCTGCGAGACGAACAGTGGGCCAGACTGGATACCGTGGATGGTCATGGCGCCCAGCATCACCGCCGTGACCGCGTCGCCCGGGATGCCAAAGGCCATGATGGTGACCAGCGAGCCGCCGACATTGGAATTGTTCGACGCCTCCGAGGCGATGATGCCCTCGGGCGCGCCCTTGCCAAAGCGTTCGGGCGTCCGCGACATCTTCTTGGCCTGGTCCCATGCCAGCATGCTGGCGGCACTGCCACCGATCGCGGGCAACACGCCGATGACGATGCCGACGATAGTCGTCCACAGCAGCAGGAATGGCCGGGAGAGAATCTCGCCGATCACCTTGAGGTGCGACACCGTCAGTCTGGCATCGATCACAGTCGCTGCGCCGTGATTTGCCGGCATCCGCCGCTTCTCGATGTCCGACATCAGCTGGCCGAAGGCGAAAACGCCGATCAGTACCGGCAGGAACGGGAAGCCGCCGGCCAGGAAGGGCGAATCGAAGGTGAAGCGCGGCACGCCCATGATCGGATCGGTACCGATCACCGTGATCAGCAGCCCGACGGCACCCGACAGGAATGCCTTGGTCAGCGATGCCTCCGCCAGGCCAGCGACCATGGCCAGCGCCAGGACGAACAGCGAGAAGTATTCCCACGGACCGAATTTCAGCGCGATCGCCGCCAGCGGTCCGGTCACCAGGATCAGGAAAATCGCGCCCAGCAGTCCGCCGAAAAACGACGCCCAGACGCCCAGCCACACGGCGCGGCCGGGCTCGCCATTGCGCGCCATGGGAAAGCCGTCGAACGTTGTCGCCACCGCCGATGGCGTCCCGGGGATGCCGATCAGGCAGGCGGTGATCAGGCCGCCGGCCGAGCCGCCGACATAGACGCCGGTCATGCACGCCAGCCCCTGCAGCGGATCGAGGCCGAAGGTGAAGGGCAGCACCATGATGACGGTCATGGTGATGGTGACGCCCGGCAACGCGCCGCCGATGACGCCGGCCACCGTGCCGGCCAGCAGCGGCAGCAGGTACTTCCACTGCACGATGTCGATCAGGCCCTGGACCAGCAGCTCGAGCATCGCTCACCAGCCGGTCCAGGCACCGCGCGGCAGCAGCACCGAGAGATAGCGCTCGAACACCAGATAGGTGACGGCCGACGTGCCGATCGCGACCGCGGCCAGCAGTAGCCAGCCGCGCGCCGTGGCTGGCCGTTCCAGCAGCGCCTGCAGCGCCGCGACGAACAGCACGGTGGCGATTCGGTAGCCAATCAGCGGCAGCATCAGGACATATGCGCCGAAGATCACGAACGACAGGAGCACCAGCCCATAGGCCGGCCGGATACCCGCGTCGGCGCTGGGCAATGGTAGAGCGGCCGCCGCCGCAGGGCGGCGGGCGCGCCAGTCCTGGACCGCCAGCAGGGCACTGGACAGCGCCATGCCGATCAGCACGATGCGCGGATAGAAGCCCGGTCCTACCGGCACCAGCGGCATCTGCGGCAGCCCGAACGACATGACCAGCAGAACTAGGCTGATCGCCAGGCAGACCAGCCCGGCGATGCCGTCGCGGCTCGGCATCAGCGCTTCAGGAGCCCGAGATCGCGCGCCAGATCCTTGTTGGTTTGATCGCCCTTCTTGAAGAACTCGGCGTAGGCCTGGCTGTCAAGGAAGCGGGCATGCGTGCCCTGCAGCTTCATGGCGGCGGCGAACTCGGGATCGGCGGCGGTCTTCTTGCAACCGTCTTCGAGCTTGGCGCGCACCGGCGCCGGCGTGCCCTTGGGCACCACCAGACCGCGCGACACCTCGTAGGAGACATCGACCCCGAGCTCCTTCAGGGTCGGTACGCTGGCCATCTCCGGATCGCGTTTGTCGCTGGCAATCGCGATGAATTTCAGCAGCCCGGCGTCGACCTTGCCCTTCTGCGTCAGGTTGGAGTCGGTAAGGTCGATATGACCGCCAAGCAGCGCGTTCATGCGCGGCGCCAGACCGTCGTAGGAGACGTACTTGAACTTGATGCCCGCCGCCTTCTCGATCAGCGCCGGGAAAAAATGGCTGGTCGATCCCAGGGTCGCGCCGACCGAGATCTGGCCCGGCCGCTTCTTGGCGTCCTCCAGTAGGCCCTGCCAGTCGTTCCACGGCGTCTTGGCGTTGGCGGTCAGCACCGAGGGCGTCGCCGACAGCAGGCAGACCGGTTCGAAGTCCCAGTAATTGATGTCGGTGATACCGACGTAATAGACGGTGTGGATGAAGTCGTGGATGGCGAACACGGTGTAGCCGTCGGCCGGCGCGCCCTTGGCCTCGCGCGCGCCGGTGGTGCCGGAGGCCCCGGTGACGTTGGCGACGACGACCGGCTGGCCGACATGCTTTTGCATCATCGCCGCGAATGGCCGAAAGATGTTGTCGGTGTCGCCGCCGGCGGCCCAGGGCACGATCAGCTTGACCGGTCGGTCGGGGAACGACTGCGCTGCCGCCGGTCCGCCGCAGGCGGCCAACAGCAGGGCGCCGACCAGGCGTGCTGTGATGCTTCTCATCGACGTCCTCCCGTTGTCTTGATTCTTCGATGTTGCCGACGGCCCGAACCATAGCAGCGGCGCATGGCCATTCAAGGCGCGTTAGTCCAGACGCCGGATCAATGGCGACTGGCACCAGCTTGCCGGTGCCGGAGTCGTGGCCGCGACTTGGTTGCATCGGCGCGCCTCGGATTGATGGTCGTGGCGGTGCGCCTCGCGCCGCCGTTGCCTCGCCACTGCCGCCTTCAAGACGGCGCCGGCGCTGGTTGGCTTTGCGCATGGCGCGAGCCAGCAGCGATATCTCGATGATTGCTTTGGTGCCGCATGGGCAGTGGCAATGGAACAGCAGCGGGCCAGATGCTGGTGGCTGTGCCAGCGGCGCGTCTGTGGCGGTGGAGTTGCCTGGCCGGGCTGGCGGCGACAAGCCACGCCGGTCGTCAGAAAGCTGCCGTAGTGGTCAGGCGGTCATCGACCGTGTTGCTAGCGCAGAAGAGCAGGCTGCCGCTCAACCCCTGAGGCCCGCTGCGGCGGATCCGCTCAATGACGGATGCGCCTCGGCGGCTCGTCCCACGAGTCGGTCGTGAGGCGCGCACGGATGTCGGCATCGTCGGCGGTGCGGCGATGCACATAGAGGACGAAGCCCTTGATACCTAGCTTGGCCGATTGCAGGTCGGCCTCGCTCGGCGCCGACTCGGCACTGGCCAGCAATTGCAACAGGGCGAGAAGGCGATCCCGCTCCTCGAGGGCGTTGCCGCGCTCGGCGATCTCCTCGATCCGGCGGCCAGCGGCCGCCTTGGCCTCGCCGATCGAGCGCAGCACGATCGGGCCACTGCCGACGCCCCAAGGGGCCGGGGTTTTGAACTGAGGGGATTCGTCGACAGACCGCATTGTCATCCTCATGCCGTTGGCCGGAACGAGTGGCGACGGGTTGTTTATCCGACACCATCAGCGTGCCTGTCCGACCGCTCGGCACGCAAGCGAAAGCTTTGTTAATTCGACGGGCCGCAACGCCTGCGCCGCGATCACTTGGACCGCGATAAGTATTTGATCGTGCGAGCGAAAGCATCGCTATTGTCGCTCGCAAGACGCCCGTGTCACGCCTGCTCGGGGAGGCGTCCACAAGCTGTTCATTTGAAAACGTCGTGTGCAAAAACCGGATGGTAAACGGCTGAGCCTGGAGGCAACGCGCGCTGCGAGTCCGGCATTTGCAGCGCGCGTTGTGGCCGGATGGTATGTTGGCAACATGGGGCGGCCGGCCGGGATGGCGCGGAACGCAGGGGGAAGCGTGAGCCGGTGAAGGATCTGGCGGGAGATGGCGGCAGTGGCGGCGGCGAATCGGGCGGCGCCGAGTTGCGGCCGCTTGTCCTGACCGAGGACGAGAGCTTCAGTCAGCAGATGCGGCTGGCTGCCGCCGCGCATCGTAACGGCCGGTTGGATGAGGCGATCGCCAGCTATATGCGCCTGCTGGCGGTGCGGCCGTACTATCCCGAATTGCACAACAATCTCGGTGTCGCCCTGCGCATCGTCGGCAAGCTCGACGCAGCCGTGGCGCATCACCGGACCTCGCTGGCGCTCGATCCCGGCAACGCCGCCCTGCATTCCAATCTGGGCAATGCGTTGCGCGCCACCAACCGGCTCGACGAGGCGGTGCGGCATCACTTCCGCGCCGTGACCTTGAAGCCGGACTACGCCGAGGGCTTCTTCAACCTCGGCCTTTGCCTGCGCGACCTCGGCCGCATGGACGAGGCGCTGGGTTGCCTGTCGCGCTCGCTGCACCTGGCGCCGCACAACAAACGGGCGCGGGTCGAGATCGCGATCGTGCGCTTGCTGCGTGGCGAGTTCGCCGCCGGGTTCGCCGACTACGAGTGGCGCAAGCAGCTGGCCGACGTGCCGCCGCCGGAGTTCCGCCAGCCGGCGTGGGATGGCGGTTCGCTGGCCGGTCGGCGCATCCTGCTGTATCCGGAGCAGGGCCTGTCGGACGTGCTGTTGTTCGTGCGCTACGCGCGCGAGCTGAAGCGGCGCGGCGCCACGGTGCTGGTGCTGTGCCAGGCGCTACTCAAGGAATTGCTGTTGTCGGCGGGCTACGTCGACCGCGTCGTCGCCGAGGGCGAGCAGCTGCCGGATTTCGACGTGCACGCCTCATTGCTGTCGTTGCCGCATCTGTGTGGTGTCGACGTGCCGGCAGCGACCGCCGTCGAACCCTATCTGCGGGCGCCGGCTGAAAGCCGCATCAGGCTTGGCAAGCTGTCGCGGGCGCGGCTGCGGGTTGGTCTCTATTGGGCCGCGATGCCCGGCCAACAGCTCGACCGCCAGCGCTCGGTGCCGTTGTCGGAGCTGATGACGCTCACCGGCGATCCCGAGTTGCTGTTCTTCAGCCTGCAGGGCGGTGCCAACCAGAAGGACATCCAACACCTCGGCGCCAATGGGCTGGTGCACGACGTCGGGCGCGGCATCTACGACTTCGCCGAGGCGGCGACGGCGCTGTCGCAGCTCGATCTGCTGCTGACGATCGACGCGCCGATCGCCCATCTCGCCGGCGGCATGGGCATGCCGACCTGGCTGCTGCTGCCGACGGTGTGCGACTGGCGCTGGATGCATGGCCGCGACAGCAGCCCTTGGTACCCCAGCGTCCGCCTCTTCCGGCAGGGTGCCCCGGGCGATTGGCACGCGGTGGTCGAGCGGGTCCGCGACGAGCTCGAGATCATGAAGACCGCCGTCGGCTGACGGCGAGCCAGGCGTCATAGTCCGACGGCGTCGCGCAGCGCCCGCCA
>DATFGV010000213.1:0-6052 GCA_035249115.1 Vineibacter sp. | reverse complement strand
ACCTCGACCTCACGGTGAAGGATCCCTGGGCCTCTCGTGCCTTCTACGACGCGGTGCTGGGTTTCATGGGCTACCGGTGCGTCAAGGAGGATGCACGCGGCTTCGACTGGGATCTGGCCACGGAAACAACCGGCTTTTGCTCGATCGGCATTGCCAAAGCCGATGGCAAGGGCCGCGCGCGGACGCATGATCGCTGTTCGCCGGGGCTGCATCACGTGGCATGGCGGGCCCAGAGCCGCGCCGACGTTGACCGGTTGCACCTGCTGCTGCGTGCCATCGGCGCCACGATCCTCGATCCTCCCGCCGAGTATCCGCAGTACAGCCCAGGTTACTACGCCGTCTTCTTCACTGATCCTGACGGCCTCAAATTGGAGTATGTGCACGCGCCCTGACGGGGTCGCCATTGCTTTGTGTGACTCTCAGGTGTTGCCGCCTTGGCCTGGTAGAGCAGGACGCCCGGGATCGGCTTATGCCGCGCCCTTCCCTGGCCGGCGCCAAGGCCAGGTTTATGTTGCCGTATCAGGACAATTTCTGACTCGAATAGGTCAGTAAAGTTGCTATTTTCCGCGCCGCGTCGCCGCCTGTGCGCGCGGAGGAAACGATGGACACGCTGACCTTCTGGGACGGCAAATGGCATGAGGGCAATCCGGCGTTGATGGGGCCGCGCGACCACGGCTTCTGGCTGGGCTCGATCGTCTTCGACGGCGGTCGGGCCTACGGCGGCTGCGGTCCCGACCTCGATCACCACTCCGGTCGGGTCGTTCGCTCCGCGCGAACCCTCGGTCTGAACCCGACCAAGACCGCCGACGAGATCCTGGACCTGTCACATGAGGCGGTGCGCAAGTTCGGCAACAAGGCGGAACTCTACGTCCGGCCCATGTTCTGGGCCACCAAGGGCGGCCCGGGACCGATCTCGATCGACCCGGACAGCACCCGATTCTGTCTGTGCGTCTACGTTTCGCCGATGCCGACCGGCCCAGGCCTCGGCCTGGGCCTGTGCCGCACCATTCGCCGGCCGACGCCGGAGAGCGCGCCAACCGCCGCCAAGGCGTCGTGCCTCTACCCCAACTCGTCCCGCGGTGTCGCCGAGATGCTGGCACGCGGCTTCCAGAACGGCATCGTGCTCGACGCGCTGGGCAATGTCGCCGAGACCTGCAGTTCCAACGTCTTCCTGGTCAAGGATGGCGTCGCCGTCACACCGATCGCCAACGGCACGTTCCTGGCCGGCATCACGCGCAGCCGCACCATCCAGCTGCTGCGCGACGCCGGGACGACGGTTGAAGAACGCACCGTGGTGCCAGCCGAGCTCGAAACGGCCGACGAGATCTTCACCACCGGCAACGCCGGCAAGGTGCAGCCGGTGATCCGCTTTGAAGGCCGCGACCTGCAGCCTGGCCCGGTGGCGCGCAAGGCGGCGCAGCTCTATCGCGACTACGCCCAGACCCAGCGGATCTGCTGACGCCGCCGCGGCGGCGGATCGCTATCGATTCACGTCAAACCAGATCTTGAGCCTGTCGAGCTGGGCAAAGAGAGTTTCCAGTTCGGGGCGCGACCATCCGTCGAAAGCGGGCGCCAGCGCGCGACTGAAGACGGCGATCGCCGCGTTGTGTTTGGCCAGGCCTGCCGCCGTTATGAACAGCACCTTCGAACGGCCATCCTCGGGATGTGTTTCCTCGCGCAGCCAGCGTTTGGCGTGCAGCTTCTGGATGGTTTTGGTGATGCCGGGCTGCGGCTGCTGCAGGGCGCGGGCGATGCTGCCCACGGTCTTGCCCTCGGCTGGACGGTGGCCGAAATGGTTGAGCATGATGAATTGCGGCAACGCCAAGCCGAGCGGCCTCAGCAGGCGATTGGCCTGGGTGCCGACCAGCTGATCGATGATTCCGATCCAGTTGATGATCCGGAATGGCAGCGGCACCGCATCGG
The DNA here is from genome assembly GCA_035249115.1 of Vineibacter sp. Lineage (GTDB taxonomy): Bacteria > Pseudomonadota > Alphaproteobacteria > Reyranellales > Reyranellaceae > Vineibacter. The sequence continues at coordinate 4,129 of DATFGV010000213.1, read as the reverse complement.
GCGCCTCCGCGCCCGGTCGATTGTCCACAAACGCGCGGCGTGCCTGCGCCATGTTCAGCTCATCACGATCGTTTGCGCCGGTCGCCGCGGCGTCGGTCCCGGGCTGGCAGCATAGCCCAGTCGGAAGAACATCTGCACGGTGTGCCCGTCGCCCACGCCGGTCGTCTTGTGGACGGCGCGGTACAGCTCGGCCATTTCCGGGAATTCCTGCAAGGTCTGGCTGTGCGGATGCATCGCAACGCCAAGCTCAGTGGCCTTCAGATTGAGGCGCACATACGCGCGACCAGCCGCAACCTGCGCCGCGCGCGTATTGTCTAGCGTCGCGATCCAGCCGAAGGTCGTGGCGGAAGAATAACCGCGGAAAACGTAGTCACGACCGCCTTGCCAGGCCATCGTGCCGGGCGTCATCGCCTTCTCGCGCGTCATCAGGCCGAGCTGCCGCAGCGCCCACATCATCGGCCCGAGGATCGTGATGCCGTCGCGATGGGTGGCGACCTCGGCAGCGCCCAGCCGCAGGCGATCGATGCTCTCTTTGTGGGTACGCGGCGTCTCCATCTCGATCTCGCTGCCTTGCCGTGCGATGCCACGCAACGCGTCGACCTGAGACGGCTCCACCGCGAAGCCCAACGTCAGAGGGCTGGACGCACGGTGCGCCATCTCCAGCGCAGCGCGATGCGCCGGCGACAGCGGCCGCGCCTCGTACTCCGTCTTGGTCGAGCGGCGGCGCGGGACATGCGCGAACAGCGGGTCGGCCGTCACGGCTGGGTCCTTGATGAGATGCACTCGCGCCACAGGCCGCGCGTCAATGCGATCGGCCGCGAATGCCCCTTCTGGGAACAGCGCGACATTTGCCCGGTAGCCTTTGGCGCCCAATGCCAGCACCAGGAGTTCCAGGAACGTACCCTGCCCCACGATGATCTGCCGGCCGAAGGGGTCGGTTTCCGGCAGCAGCCGTGCGCGATCAACATGGAGCGTGATCTCGTCCGGCCGTTTGAGGTCGACCAGCCAGGGCTGCATGTTGTGCGGGTTGGGCGCCAGCATTGCCCAAGCAATCGCCCGACGCCGCGGATCGCGCTCCTCGGGCTTCGGCCCCTTCCAGCCCTCGACGGCGGCGGCCGGCATGGCGTCCAGGTGCGGCGCGGCCAGTGCGCCACCCGCCGCCACGATCAGGCCACCGCCCAGCACGCGGATGAAATTGCGCCTCACCATGGCCATCCCTGCCTCCGTTTTCATTCCATGTCATATATCTATATTCTATGGCATATGAGTGCGCAAGCAAAAAATCCTCCGGAATATTGCCTCTGAAGACGTGGAGTGGCTTGGAGTCGATAGCGGCTAAGCCGCCTGCCCGAGGTCCTCGCCGGCCAGCACCCGGTCGACCAGGCGCACGACGTTGTCGCGGCCGAACAGCTTGATGAAGGCGCCCATTCGCGGCCCCTGCTCGCTGCCCAGCAGCACCTCGTAGAGCGTCTTGAACCACTGCCGCAGGTCGGACTGTGCAAAGTGGCGCTTGCCGGCCTCATAGACCTCGTTCTGGATGAACTCGGCGGTGGCGTCGTCGGGAAGCTTGCGCAGGGTGGCGGCGAGGTCGACCAGCGCCGCGCGCTCAGTCGCCGTCGGCAGCCGGAACTTCTTTTGCGCCTTTACAAAATCGACGTAGTAGGCGACCGCGTTGCTCAACAGGCGATCGAGGTAGGGCGCGGTCTGCGGTGTGGCACCGGGCACATAGCGTTGCAGGTATTGCCACAGCACCTGCTTGTCGTCGGTGTGCGCCACACCCGCGAGATTCAGCAGCATGCCGAAGCTGACGCCGGCGGCGTGGTGGTCGGGTGCGAGGCCGTCATGGATGTGCCAGGCGGGGTTCTCCACCGCCTTGACCGGTTCCTCCGCCGGCAGCTTCTCGACCAGCGCCAGGTATTCGTCGACGGCGCGCGGGATGACGTCGAAGTACAATCGCTTGGCGCGGCGCGGCTGCTGGTGCATGTACAGCGCCAGGCTCTCGGCCGGCGCGTAGCGCAGCCATTCCTCGACCGACAGCCCATTGCCCTTGGACTTGGAGATCTTCCTGCCGTCCTGGTCGAGGAACAGCTCATAGTTGAACCCGTCCGGCGGCCGACCGCCGAGGATGCGCACGAGCTTGGCGCTGAGCTCGGCCGACGGGATCAGGTCCTTGCCGTACATCTCGTAGTCGACATCCAGCGCGAACCAGCGGCCGGCCCAGTCGGCCTTCCACTGCAGCTTGACGTTGCCACCGGTCACGGGCGTCTCGACCAGGCTGCCGTCGTCGTCACGGTAGACGATGGTGCCGGCGTCGGCGTCGGTCTTCACCACCGGCACCTGCAGCACCCTGCCGGTCTTGCGGCAGATTGGCAGAAAGATGCTGTAGGTCTGCTGCCGCTCCTCGCCCAGGGTCGGCAGCATCACCGCCTGCAGCTTGTCATAGTGCCGCAGCATGGCCAGCAACATGGGATCGAAGCGGCCCGACTTGTACCAGTCGGTGGCCGACTGGAATTCATACTCAAAACCGAATGAATCCAGGAAGGCGCGCAGGCGCGCGTTGTTGGCGGCGCCAAAGCTGGGATGCTCGTTGCTGAACGGATCGGGCACCGATGTCAGCGGCTTTCCCAGATGCCCCGCCAGCATCTCCTTGTTGGGCACGTTGTCGGGGACTTTGCGCAGCCCGTCCATGTCATCGGAGAAACAGAACAGCCGCGTCCTGATGTCCGACAGCCGGCGGAACGCCTGGCGCACCATGGTGGTACGCACCACTTCGCCAAAGGTGCCGATGTGCGGCAGGCCCGACGGGCCATAGCCGGTCTCGAACAGCACGTAGCCCTTGGCCGGCGTTTTCGAGACGTCCGCCCCACCCAGACGCGCCACCACCTTGCGCGCCTCCTCAAAAGGCCAGGCCCGCGCCTGCTCCGCCAACTGCCGATCACTGGCCATGGTTGCGTTGCTCTCGGAAACCCCACAGATGTTGCGCGTTGGCGCGCAAACGAGCCAACCTACGGATGCACTTGCCCAGCGTCAATGTTTCCACACGACACGACCATCGTCGTCGACCTTACAAAACGCTCGGAGGCCTCGCTCACATCACCGCGCCACATCCGCGTCTTCGACACCGTGTATTGACGACTCGACTCGTGCTGCCCAGAGTCCGCTAACGCCACCGATCGACGACGTTGGCCGTTTGCCGCATTGGCCCTTTTGCCTCAAGGAACCGCGCAATGTCCGTTTCCGCTGTCGACAGGGTGTTGGTCGGTCACCCACCGGGAACAAGCACGCGAGTCGCGTCTCGCGCAGCGGTGTTGCGAACGCTGTTATGTGGCGGTTGTCTCTGTGCGGTGGCCGCCGCGGCTTGGCTTGGACGGCCGGCCGCGTTCCTTGAAGCCGATCCCGAACTGGCAGTTCTCCTGCGGGGCATGGCGGTGATCAAGGCAGCCCTTGTCGTTGCCGTGATCGGCGTCTTGCTGTGGCGCTTCGGCCTATCGACGCCGCAAGGCGTGGCCGTCGCTTACCTGATCGGAATCTGGCTGATGGCGGGCGCGACCATGCTGGTCTGGCAGCTGACGCTCATACCGGTGGCCGCCGTCGGCTTCCACGTTGGCGAACTTGCGCTGCTGCTGGTGGCCCTGCGCGACTACCGCGCCGGTCCGATCCGCGCCGTTCATTGACATTGCTGACAGAGCTGTGGCCCCGTGCTGAGACTTGTCGCTCGCCCGATCCGCAGGCTCAGAACGCCACGGCGCCTAGTTCGTCATAGATATACTGGTGATACGCCGCCAATGCGTCCTTGTCGGCGCACTCCAGGAACAGCCCGCCGCAGCGCTGCCGCAAGCGGGCGTTGGCGGCGAAGTACGGATCCAGCGGCAGGCCGGCGACGTCGAGGATCAGGCCACCCAGCAAGGCGATATCGAGCACCGGGTAGGTCGTCGACAGGCGATATCCGGCCCGCGGCAGGCCGCCGCCGGTCTGGATGTTGAAGTACGTGACGAAGTGCGGATCGATGCGTGACGGCTGCGGCCGCATCGACACACCCTGCCACTGACCTTCGAACGACGGCAGATGGTCGCCAAAATGTGCCAGCACATAGGGGCGGCCGCGCGTGGCAAGGGCGGCGTCGAATTCG
>DATFGV010000212.1:0-6190 GCA_035249115.1 Vineibacter sp. | reverse complement strand
ATCCCGGCCGACACGCCGTCGGTCAGCGCCTGGGCGGGCATCCTCAGCATTCCGGGGCTCACAGGCTATTTCGGGCTGCGCGACGTCGGGCAAGCGAAGGCCGGCGAGACGGTGCTGGTCTCGTCGGCTGCGGGTCCGGTGGGCGCGACGGCCGGCCAGATCGCGCGCCTCATGGGCTGCCGCGTCATCGGCATCGCCAGCGGCGCCGAGCGGCGGCGCTGGCTGCTGGAGGAAGCGGGCTTTGAGGCGGTGATCGACCGCGGTGGCGCCGACACGGCCGAGGCGATGGCGGCACGGATCGCCGCTGTGGCACCGGATGGCGTCGACATCTATTTCGACAATGTTGGCGGGCTGCTGCTCGACGCCGCCATCGCCAATCTGAAACCGAAGGGCCGCATTGTCGTGTCGGGTCAGATGGCGGATTACAGCTCGTCGCCCGAGGCGCGCTACGGCACCCGCCGCGTCTACGAATTCATCGGCAAGCGCCTGCGCATGGAAGGACTGGTGGTGTTTGATTTCGCCGACCGCTTCGACGAGGCGACGGCCTCCATGACGGCGTGGATCCGCGACGGCCGGCTCAAATTCAAGGAGCAAATCGAAGACGGCCTGGAGGCGTTGCCGCGGTTGTTTTGCGCCCAGCTGCGCGGCGAGATCTTCGGCCGGCCATTGGCCCGACTGGCAACCTGAACCGGGCGTGATGTCCGATACCACAAACCACCCCGCCCTCGAGCGGCTGCGCGACGTGCTGCCGGGCATCGCCGCTCGCGCCGACGAGATCGAACGCGCCCGGCAGCTGCCCGCCGACGTCGCCGCCACCCTGATCGGCACCGGCGTCTTCAAGCTCTGCGTGCCGGCAGCGCTGGGCGGGCAGGAGGCGCATCCGCTGGTGCTGATGCGGGCGATCGAGGAAGCGTCGATTGCCGATGGCGCCACCGGCTGGTGCGTGATGATCGGCGCCACCTCGGGCACCACTTCGGCCTACCTGGCGCCCGATGTGGCCCGCGCGATCCACGGTCCGGCCGATGCCGTAACCGGCGGCATCTTCGCACCCCGCGGCAAGGCGGTGCGCGATGGCGATTCGTGGCGGGTCAGCGGCCATTGGCAATGGGCCAGCGGCAACAGCCACTGCCAGTGGATGAAGGCGGGGTGCGTTGCCTTCGAGGACGGCAAGGCACGCATGGTGCGCGACGGCGTACCTGAGGTGCTCACCATCTACGTGCCGTGCGAGCAGATCACGTTCGACGACAACTGGCACAGCTCCGGCCTGTGCGGCACCGGCTCGTGCGACATGCGGATCGAGGGTGTCGTCGTGCCGGCCTCGCACGCGGTGTCGCTGACCCGCGACAAGCCTTACGTTGACGGTCCGCTCTACCGTTTCCCGGTCTTCGGCCTGCTGGCCATGGGCTGCGGCGCCGTCGCACTGGGCATCGCCCGCGGCGCCATCGAGGATTTGCGCACGCTCGCCGGCGCCAAGGTCCCGACCTTGAGCCGCCGGCCGCTGGCCGAGCGCAGCGGCACGCAAGGTGACGTGGCACGGGCCGAAGCGCTGGTACGGTCAGCGCGCGCCTTCATGGTCGAGGCGATCGAGGCGGCCTGGACGCCGGCGGCGCGCGGCGCCGACATCGGTATCGAGGAACGCATGGCGCTGCGCCTGGCCGCGACGCACGCGACCGAGGCGGCCACCCGTGCCGTCGATCTTTGCTACACCCTGGCGGGCGGCACCTCGGTCTACCGCACCAGCCCGCTACAGCGCCGCTTCCGCGACGTACATGTCGTGACCCAGCACATGATGGTGGCGCCACCGAGCTACGAGCTCGCCGGCCGCGTCCTCGTCGGCCTGCCCACCGACGCTTCGATGTTGTAATTGCTCCCCCAACGAAGTTGGGGGAGGTGGCCGAAGGCCGGAGGGGGAGCCGACGGGGTCTATGCAACCGAGACCACGATGGGTCCCCTCCGCCCTTCGGGCACCTCCCCAGCTTCGCTGGGGAGGAGGAAAGAAGACACATGGCGCTGCACTTCAGTCGGGAAGAGTTGGCCGAGCGGCGGGCGCGAACCATCGCCGAACTGCAGCGGCGTGGCCTCGATGGACTGCTGATGTTCCGTCAGGAGAGCATGTACTACCTGACGGGCTACGACACCTTCGGCTACGTCTTCTTCCAATGCCTGTACCTCGGCGCCGATGGCCGCCTGATGCTGCTGACGCGGGCGCCCGACCTGCGGCAGGCACAGCACACGTCGGTGATCGAGGACATCCGCATCTGGGTCGACGCGCCGGACGCCGATCCGGCGTGGGAGCTGCGCGTCTTCCTGCAATCGATCGGATGTCGCGGCCGCAGGCTCGGGGTCGAGTACGACGCCCATGGGCTGACGGCCGCGAACGGCCACAAGCTCGCTGCCGCCATGGGTGGATTCTGCTTCCTGCTTGACGCTTCCGACCTCGTCTCGCGACTGCGGGTCGTGAAGAGCACCGCCGAGCTGGCTTATGTCCGCCGCGCGGCGGAACTCGCCGACGACGCCTTGCGTGCCGCCCACGACACCGTGCGGCCGGGTGCCTTCGAGGGCGACGTCCTGGCGGCGATGCAGGGCGCGGTGTTCAGGGGCGGCGGCGACTATCCCGGCAATCCGTTCATCATCGGCTCGGGCCGCGACGGGCTGCTGTGCCGCACCTTCAGCGGCCGGCGCCACCTCGATGCGGTCGACCAGATCACCCTCGAGTTCGCCGGCGTGTACCGCCACTACCACGCCTGCCTGATGCGCACGATCCCGGTGGGCGGCGCCAACCCGAAGCACATCGAGATGCACAAGGTCTGCCTCGAGGCGATGGACGCTTGCCTCGCGGCGCTGCGACCGGGCGAGCCGATCGGCGCTGTGTTCGACGCCTATGCCCATGTCTGCGATGCGCGGGGTTACCATGCGCATCGGCTGAACGCCTGCGGCTACAGCCTGGGCACGACCTTCGCCCCCAACTGGATGGACTGGCCGATGTTCTATCGCGGCAACCCCGTCGAGGCCGCGCCGGGCATGGTGTTCTTCCTGCACATGATCCTGATGGACAGCGACAGCGGTGCCGCCATGTGCCCTGGCCAGACCGTGATCGTCGGCGAGAGTGGCAACGAGGTGCTGTCGCAGCTGCCGCTCGACCTGGTCGTGCGCTGACGCCGCGCACACTGGCTCACCCTGAGGAGCGGGCCATAGCGGCGCGCCTCAAAGGTCGAAAGGCCGAAACTGAAGATTTTACATGACCGGTGACAGTCACTGTAAAATGCCTCCGCGAGCGAATGCTATTTTCTTTCTTAAATAGGTCAAAAATTGTTAAAAAATTTCAATCGTCATTAGTGGCCATTAGAGTGGTTTTTAGAGGGGTCTGGCCTTGGATGGTGGTGGGGTACCCTGACCGGCTCCGACCCCCTCTGGCGCCCTTCCTAGCGCGTTTGCGGGCCCATCTGGGAGCGGGGTAGGTTGGCCGCCCTGGGCGGCGTCCTGCAGGTCGACGGAGGCCCGCCCGACCGCGATTGACCCTGAATTCCATAGGGCTTTGATTGGCATCAGACAGAGACCAGGCTGAAACGGCAGGAGGCGGGACGTGAAGGCGAGCTGGACCGAGAAACTGCAGCGCCCGGCGCGGCACCAGGTGAAGCCGGCGCCGATGGATTTCGGCGACATGAAGAAGGGCGAGATCATGCTCGTGCCGACGCCGCAAATCGTCGATGCGTTCATCCACACCATCCCGCGCGGCGCCAGCATGGATGTCAGGACGCTACGCCAGCGGCTGGCGCGCAAGCATCGCGCCCAGGTGACCTGCCCGGTCACCATGGGATTTCACATCCGGACCGTCGCCGAGGCCGCCTACGAGGCCCACAGCCAGGGCGTTGCACTGGACAAGATCACGCCGTTTTGGCGCGTGCTCGACGAATCGACACCGACCACGCGCAAGCTGGCGTGCGGTGTCGGGTTCGTCACCAAGCGGCGTGTGGAAGAAGGAATCGGCGCCGCTGCGCCGGTCAGTCAGCGCCGCGGACGAAAGTGATCTCGGGCCCGGTGTCGATCCGCAGCGGCCGGCCGGCCTCGAGCTCGAACAGCTCGCCGTCGAGCACGAAGCCACCTGCCATGTCGATCTCGACATGCCGGGCGTTGACGCTGCGATAGCCATTGGCCGGTGTCGCGTCGGGCGGTGGCCGGCCGTTGAGCAGCGGCAGCAGGACGCGCGAGAAGCGCCGCGGCTTGGCGGTGACGGTGGTCAGGCGGATCGCGCCCGGCCCGGTACCCCAGAACGGCGACAGGCCGAGGATCAGCCGCTCCATGGTGCTGGCGATGATGGCGATGTAGTCGCGGCGTTCTTCGGCGGTCCGATCGTGCACGATGCGGGCCGACACCGGCTTGATCGGGTTGCGGCCGATCACCAGCGGGCCGAGCAGGCTGATCATGCCGGCGAGCGGTCCGGCGGCATCGCGCATGCCGATGCGATCGACCGACCGGCGGCTCAGCATGGTGCCCTGGTGGATGCCGGCGCCACCGCTGAACAGACCGTAGGCAGTCGCCCGCTTGCCCGGCCGGTGCACTGCCATCAGCCGGCGGCGCACCGGTGACTCGTGCAGTCGGCCTGTGCGGACCCGCGCCAGCAACCCCGCCAGCTCCTTGGCCGGCTTGCGGGCCGCGCCGATGTCGTAGCCGATCATGTTGGTGGTGCCGCCTGGCAGCACGCCGATCGGCGGCGGCGTGTCGAAGATGCGTTCGTTGAGCAACAGGTCGAAGACGCCCTGCAAGGTGCCGTCGCCGCCGGCAACGGCGAGTGCCTGGACGTGCTGCGCCCGGAAGAAGCGCAGGGCCTCGGCCGCCTCGACTGGCCCTGCCGTCTCGCGCGCGATCACCTCCGGCGACTGGACGATCAGGTTGCGCAGTTCGGCCAGGCCCGAGCGGTTGCGACCGCTCTTGCGGTTGATCAGCACGCCGATGATCGGGGCGGGGGACGGGCGGGGCATTCGCAGTCGGCGCTAGAGGCGCGCTCGCCGGTCTTGACCTTGCCCCGGTGGGGCAGGGCGCTCGCCGTCGGCATCATGAAGGCCAACCACAGAGGCACAGAGGCACCGAGTTGGCACAGAGAATGATTCTCTCCCCCAACGCAGTTGGGGGAGGTGGCCGAAGGCCGGAGGGGGAGCCGACGAGGTCTCGCTGACGCCGAGCACGTTGGCTCCCCTCCGCCCCTTCGGGGCACCTCCCCAACTTCGTTGGGGAGGGAGTCGTCCTCTGTGTCTGTCTCTGTGCCTCTGTGCCTCTGTGGTTGATCTTCTCGCCCATCGCGTGACAACGCCACAGGCTATCGCCTTTCTCTTCCGGCGGAAGGGACAACAACGCCGGACGGTCGCATGTTGGGGCGAAGAAGGGGCCATGGCGCGCCGTTTGCCCTGTCGTCAGCCGGAACGCAAGGTGCGAACCGCCGCGTCGCGGGCGAACAGGTAGAGCAGGATGCGCAGCGCGGCGCCGCGCGGCGAGGCGAGGTCGGGGTCGCGCTCGACGATCAGGCGGGCATCGTCGCGTGCCGCCTGCAACAGCTCGGCATGCACCGCCAGGTCGGCCAACCGCATCTCTGGCAGGCCGCTCTGGCGGGTGCCCAGCAGCTCGCCGGCGCCGCGCAGGCGCAGATCCTCCTCGGCGATGCGGAAGCCGTCCTCGGTCTCGCGCATGATCGCCAGGCGGGCGCGCGCCGTCTCGCCCAGCGGCGTGGCGTAGAGCAGCAGGCAGGTCGACGCCTCGCTGCCGCGCCCGACCCGGCCGCGCAGCTGATGCAGCTGCGCCAGGCCGAAGCGCTCGGCGTGCTCGATCACCATGACGGTGGCGGCGGTGACATCGACGCCGACCTCAATGACGGTGGTCGCCACCAGGATCTGTGCCTGCCCGGTGGTGAATGCCTCCATCGCGGCGTCGCGCTCGGCGCCCTTCATCTGGCCGTGCACCAGGGCCACTTTGCCCGGAAAGTGCCGTAGCAGGGCGTTGTGCCGCTCTTCAGCCGCGGCGAGATCGCTGACTTCGGACTCCTCGATCAGCGGGCAGACCCAGTACACCCGCGCGCCGGCCATCAGCCGGCGGCCGATGCCCGCCACCACCTCGTCGATCCTCTCCAGCGGGATCGTGCGGGTGTCGATCGGTTTCCGCCCGGCTGGCTTCTCGCTCAGCTTCGACGTGTCCAGATCGC
>DATFGV010000211.1:0-3879 GCA_035249115.1 Vineibacter sp. | reverse complement strand
AGCGTTATCGCCCGGCGGAAGCGCTGCCGTTGGTCGAACGCGGCCTGGCGTTGGCGGACTCGGGCGACAGCCGCGCCGCGCTGCTGGTGCTGAAGGGCGACGTGTTGCTCGACGGTGGCCGCGCCCGTGAGGCGCTCGCCGCCTACCAGGAGGCGCTGCAAAGTGGCGGCGAGCCGCGCAACCGCAGCCTGGCGCTGCTGGGCAGCGCCTCGGCGCGGCGCATTCTCGACGAATTGCCGGCGGCGCTCGACGACGTCGCGGCGGCGCAGGCGCTGGCGGCGGCCGGCGGCTGGCTCGACGTCGAGGCACGCTGTCGCTTCACCCGCGGCAACCTCTATTTTCCGCTTGGCCGGGTCGACGATTGCCTGGTCGAACACCAGGCGGCGCTGGACCTGGCGGAGCGGTCGGGTAGCGCCGAGGCCAAGGCGCGCGCCCTGGGCGGCCTGGGCGATGCCGAGTACGCGCGTGGCAACGTCGTCAGCTGCGGCCGGTACTTCCAGAACTGCGTCGAGGAGAGCCGCAAGATCGGCCTTGGCCGGGTCGAGGTGTCCAACCTGCCGATGTATGGCCACGCGCTGTTCTTCAATCTGCGGCTGGAGGAGGGCCTCGCGGCCGGTCGACAGTGCATCGAGCTCGCCGTCGCCGTTGGCCAGGCGCGGGCAGAGATGATCGGCCACCACACCTGCATCGCCGTCCTGTTCGAGAACTGTCGTTTCGAGGACGCGCGGCAGCATGTCGAGCGGGCACGCGCCATCGTGCGCGAGCTTGAGGCGCTGCGTTTCGAGCCGGAAAATCTGGCGTTTCTCGCCGACATCGAGGTCGAAGGCGGCCGGATCGACCTGGCCCGCCAATTGCTCGCCGAGGCGGTGTCGCTGGCGCGCAAGACGGCGATGGCCTATTGGGGCCCGGCCGTGCTGGCGGCGAGCGCCTGTCTCGCCGAAGATCGCGCCGAGCAACAGGCGATGATCGACGAAGCCGAGGCGCTGCTGGGCGGCAAGGTGCTGGCGCATAACCATTTCCTTGCCCGGCGCTGTCTCATCGACCTCGGACACCAGCGGCGCGATCCCGACATGATGGAGGACCAGTGCGCCAAGCTGCTGGCCTACTACAACCGCGAGCCGATGCCGCTGGCCGAGGGCATCGCCCGGCGCGGCAGGGTGCTGGCGGCGGCGCTGCGTGGCAAGCCGTCGGCGGCGATGGCGGTGGACGCCCAGGTCCTGCTCGACATGTCGGTGACCGGCGGCGCCACGCGCCTGGCGCGTGGTCTCGACACGGCGCTTCGCCAACTCGGTCGGTAGTCGCCGCCATCTGGCATGCGAACAGCAGGATGGCGTTGTTGCCCCGCGTTGCGCCTCCGGGCTATGAGGCGGCGGTTTCGGCCCGCGCCGACCAAGAAAAGAATTCCGGAGGGTGATGTCATGACGATCAAGCGCAGGAGCGCGCTGCGAGGCGCGGCCGGAGTCGCCGCGATGACCCTGGCCGCGCCGGTGGTGCGGGCGCAGGCCTGGCCCGACAAGCCGATCACTTGGATCAACCCGTTTCCGGCTGGCGGCGGCACCGATGTGTTCGCTCGGCCGCTGGCCGCCAAGCTGACCGAGGCGCTGGGCCAGCAGGTGCTGGTGGACAACAAGGGCGGCGCTGGCGGCACGGTGGGCGCCGCCCAAGCGGCCAAGGCGCGGCCCGACGGCTACACGTTCTTTGTCGGCGCCATCCACCACACCATCGCGCCCAGCATCTACAAGAAGCTGGATTACGATCTGGAAAAGGATTTCCTGCCGATCACCATGATCGCGCTGGTGCCGCAGGTGGTGTCAATCCATCCGCAGCGCGTGCCGGTGAACACGCTCAAGGAGTTCCTGGATTACGCCAATGCCAACCCTGGCAAAATCAACTTTGCCTCGCCTGGCGCCGGCACGGCGCATCATCTGGCCGGCGAACTGTTCCAGATCCTGGCCAAGATCAAGCTGACGCATGTGCCGTTCCGAGGCGCCGGCCCGGCGATGCAGGATCTGCTGGCCGGCCAGGTCGACATGATGTTCGACGGCATGGGCACCTCGGCCCAGCCCATCCGAACGGGCCGCCTGAAGGGCCTGGCAGTGGCCACGCCGGCGCGGCTGGCGGCATTCCCCGACATCCCGACCGCCAAGGAGCTGGGCATTCCCGGCTGGGAGGTCTCGACCTGGTACGGCCTGTGGGCGATCAAGGGCACGCCCGAACCCGTGGTCGAGCGCATGCACGCCGAAACCGCCAAGGCGCTGCAGCATCCCGACCTGGTCAAAATCTGGTCCGAGCAGTCGGCCCAGGCCGGCGGCGAGTCGCGTACCGATTTTGCCAAGCGTATCCGCGGCGAGACCGAGAAATGGGCCAAGGTCTGCCAAGAGGCGAACGTCAAGCTGGACTAGGACCGGCGCGATCGCTGTGGGCGATCCAGAAGCTATGCGTCTACATGGGGGCTCAACCAAATCCGTCTGGCAGTGACGCTTTTTTCGCACCCACTGTGGCACAAGTTGATTTACTCTCTGCGCCATGTGCTCTCGGCGTCTCAATTCGTTGAGTATTTGCCCATGGTGCTGAGTTGTGGTTTCCGCATCGCGCCGACGCTTGAGGAACCCAACGTGCGCCGTGCGACCTAGGGAAGACGGCATGACGGTCACCGCCCCTGGAGCGCCGGCGGTCGCGCCCGCCGCCGCCAAACCGGCCCTGCCGCCGCGGCCTGTGCAACCGCTGCATATTCCGGCGCGGATGCCGGCGTTGACCCTGGAGCTCACCTTGCGCCGCGAGCAGCGCGGCGAGGTGATGTTCGACGCCGCTTCCCGCGCCCGCTATGCGACCGACGCCTCGATCTACCAGGTGGAACCAGTCGGCGTCGTCGTGCCACAGGACGAGGCCGATCTGCGCATCATCATGGACGTGGCCCGCGGGCTGTCGGTGCCGATCCTGGCGCGCGGCGCCGGCACGTCGCAGTGCGGCCAGACTGTCGGCCAGGCGCTGATCGTCGACTGCAGCAAGTACCTGCGCAAGATCATCGACTTCGACCACGCCCGGGCCGAGGTCACGGTGCAGCCGGGCATCGTGCTCGACGACCTCAACGCCTATCTGCGGGCGCACGGGCTGTGGTTCCCGGTCGACGTCTCGACCTCGGCGCAATGCACCTTGGGCGGCATGGCCGGCAACAACTCCTGCGGCTCGCGTTCGATCCGCTACGGCAACATGGTGCACAACGTCGTCGCCATCGACGCCATCCTGGCCGACGGCACCGAGGCGGCGTTCGGGCCGCTCGACGGCAACGAGGGCGCCACGGCGCGGCGGCTGGGCGACGCGGTGGCGGCGCTGGCGGCCCGCGAGAAGGAGCGCATCGAGCGCTACGTGCCCAAGGTGCTGCGCCGCGTCGGCGGCTACAACATCGATATCTTCCATCCCCAGAGCGAGCGGCCCTACACCACCGACAACAGCGTCAACATGGCGCATCTGCTGGTCGGCAGCGAAGGCACGCTGGCGATGACCAAGCGGCTCACTCTGAAGCTGGCGCCGCTGCCGGCGCACAGGGTGCTGGGCGTGGTGAACTTCGCCAGCTTCCGCCAGGCGATGGAATCGGCGCAGCACATCGTGCGGCTCAATCCGGTGACGGTCGAGCTGGTCGACCGCACCATGATCGAGCTGGCGCGCGCCAACCCGGCGTTCCGGCCGGTGATCGAAGGTGCGCTGAGCGGCGCGCCCGAGGCGATCCTGCTGGTCGAGTTCACCGGCGACACAGCGGCCGCGCCGCTGCGCGACCTGAAGCGCCTCGGCGAGCTGATGGGCGATCTCGGCTTGCAGGGCAGCGTGGTCGAGATCGTCGATCCACGCCGCCAGGCGGCGCTGTGGGAGGTACGCAAAGCC
>DATFGV010000210.1:0-3363 GCA_035249115.1 Vineibacter sp. | reverse complement strand
GTGCGGGCTGTGGTCGAGGCCGTGGTCAAGCGCTGAGCCGGCCTCGACATGGCCGGCATCCAGATGCACGCCGTCGTGGCCGACGGCGTGGTCAAGCAGCGCCGACAGCGGCTTGCCCAGCAGCAAGGTGACGATCTCGATCAGCAGCAGACCCAGCAGGGCCAGGGCGGCGATCGAGAACGGCGCCACGTCCGGATGGGCGAAGAAGGTCATGATCAGCGCTCCGAGGATCGCATCGGCCGCTACCCGCGATCAATGCCCAGCCTTCAAGCGCGCCAGGCGCTCGGCCACGGCGTGCTTGCGCGCCAGGTCGGTGAGATCGTCCAGCGCCTTCTGGTCGTTGGCCGGAGCGCCGGCCGGCACGCCGGTCAGCCGCTCGATTGCGGCCTGGGCGCGCTCGACCTTGCCGGTCGCCTTGGACACGCGGGTATCGCCCTCGGGCGCACCCGAGCCGCCGACCGCCGTCGGGCGCGTGCGCTTGAGGTCGGCCAGGCGTGTCTCGGCCTCGCGCCGGCTGGCGCGCACCGCGTCGAGCGTCTGGTTGAGCTGCGCGATCTTTTCGTCGGCGTCGACCGCCAGCCGCGCCAGCACGCCGAGCTGCGCCTCGATGTCGAGCTGCCGGTCGATGCCGGCCTCGGCCAGATCGTCGCGGCCCTTGCCGACCGCCAGCTTGACGTTGTCGTCGAGATCGGCGCGCTCGCGCTCCAGCTCCTTGCGGCGCAGGTCAAGCCGCGCCTTCTCGGCCATCGCCTTGCCCAGCTCGCCGCGCACTTCGTCGGCAGCGCCGTCGATCTCGCGGATCGCCTGCTCCATCACCGCTTCCGGGTTGACGTCTTCGGCGACGTTGATGGCGGCATGCGTCATGCCGGCGATGACGCGGCCAATACGGGTCACAACGGTTTCGGTAGCCATGGTCTGCTCCTCCTGCCCGACACGGGCGATGTCGCGATCCGACTCGATCCTCAATTCCCAACCACTCGTTTGGCGCACCAGCCGTGCCGGTGCACCGCCCGGCCATTGCGGCCCGTAGCCGGCGACGGCGAAAGGCACGCCGATCCGGCCATCGAGCGTGGCGATCGATACGCTGGTGATGCCGCGGATCGAGTACAGCCGCTCGTCCAGCGGGACGCCTTCGACCTGCAGGCCGCGACGCCGCGACGCCCAGTCGCGCAGCGCCAGGGTGGTGAGTTGCGCCGGCAAGCCGCCCTGCTGCCGCGCCAGTTCATAGAATTTCCGGTGCAGCGCGACGTGATCCGCCGAGTGGCCGGCCGGAATGGTCGCGTCCAACCACTGGGCCAGGGCACCGTAGGCCTCGACCAGCTGCACCAAGGCGGCACTGGCTGCGGCGTCCGGTTCGAGCCGCAGGCGGATGTAGCCGCCGGGAAGGTTTTTGCGTCGTCTGACCACATGCACACAATAAAGCAATGCTTTTATACTTTTCAAGCCCAAAGTCATGAAATTTTGCGAATGCTCACTTATACACCAGTTCGCGATCGCCGAAAAGGCCAAGCCCTATGATGACCCGGTTTGTGGGTCGAATCGGGTTGGCGCCCGGCCGGCGCGGGCGCCATATAGCCGGCCATGCCCGACACCCATGTTGCCCGCCTGGCCATGCCCTGGCTGCAGCGGCGGCCGCCACTCGACGGCGGCCGGCCATTCAAGGTCGTGTCCGACTACCAGCCGGCCGGCGACCAGCCCGAGGCAATCCGCCAGCTGATCGAGGGCCTGCGCCAGCGCGAGCCTGACCAGGTGCTGCTGGGCGTTACCGGCTCGGGCAAGACCTTCACCATGGCCAACGTCATCGAGGCGGTGAACCGGCCGACCCTGATCATGGCGCCCAACAAGACCCTGGCGGCGCAGCTCTACGGCGAGATGAAGGGCTTCTTCCCGGACAACGCGGTCGAGTATTTCGTCTCGTACTACGACTACTACCAGCCGGAAGCCTATGTGCCGCGCAGCGACACCTACATCGAGAAGGATTCGTCGATCAACGAGCAGATCGACCGGCTGCGTCACGCCGCGACGCGGGCGTTGATGGAGCGCAACGACGTGGTGATCGTCGCCTCGGTGTCGTGCATCTACGGCATCGGCCCGCTGGAGAACTACCAGGCGATGACCTTCCGCCTGAAGGTCGGCGACCGGATCGACCGCGCCGAGTTGCTGCGCCGGCTGGTCGAGATCCAGTACAAGCGCAACGACAACGCCTTCGCCCGCGGCTGTTTCCGCGCCCGTGGCGATACGATCGAGATTTTCCCGGCGCACTACGAGGACCGCGCCTGGCGCCTGTCGCTGTTCGACGACGAGATCGACGCCATCGCCGAGTTCGATCCGCTGACCGGCGAGAAGACCACCGGTCTGCAGGACATCGTGGTCTACGCCAACAGCCACTACGTGACGCCCAAGCCGACCATGACCGGCGCGCTGCAGCGGATCCGCGAGGATCTCAAGAAGCGGCTCGACGAGTTCACCCGCGCCGGCCGGCTGCTGGAGGCCGAGCGGCTGGCGCAGCGCACGCAGTTCGACCTCGAGATGCTGGAGACCACCGGCTCCTGCGCCGGCATCGAGAACTATTCGCGCTACCTGACGGGGCGCAAGCCGGGCGAGCCGCCGCCGTCGCTGTTCGAGTACTTCCCCGAGAATTCGCTGCTGATCGCCGACGAGAGCCATGTGACGGTGCCGCAGATCGGCGGCATGTTCCGCGGCGACTTCAACCGCAAGAGCGTGCTGGCCGAATACGGCTTCCGCTTGCCGTCGTGCATCGACAACCGGCCGCTGAAATTCGAGGAATGGGACGCGATGCGGCCACAGTCACTGTTCGTGTCGGCGACGCCCGGTCCGTGGGAAATGGAGCGCACCGGCGGCGTGTTCGTCGAGCAGGTGATCCGGCCGACCGGCCTGATCGATCCGGTCACCATCATCCGGCCGGTCGAGAAGCAGGTCGACGACCTGCTGGCCGAATGCCGCGAATGCGCCAAGCGCGGCGAGCGGGTGCTGGTCACGACCCTGACCAAGCGCATGGCCGAGGATCTGACGGAGTACATGCACGAAGCCGGCATCCGCTGCCGCTACCTGCATTCCGACATCGACACCCTGGAGCGCATCGAGATCATCCGCGACCTGCGGCTGGGCGCCTTCGACGTGCTGATCGGCATCAACCTGTTGCGCGAAGGCTTGGACATTCCGGAATGCGCCCTGGTGGCGATCCTGGACGCCGACAAGGAGGGCTATCTGCGCTCGCGCACGTCCTTGATTCAAACCATCGGCCGCGCCGCGCGCAACATCGACGGCAAGGCGATCCTGTATGCCGACGTGATGACCAAATCGATGGCCGAGGCGATCGCCGAAACCAATCGCCGGCGCGAA
>DATFGV010000209.1:0-9873 GCA_035249115.1 Vineibacter sp. | reverse complement strand
ATCGTTGCGGTGCGCCAGATGATCCTCAGCGACGACGAGAAGGGCCGTCGAGCGGCGCTGGCCATCATCGAGCCGATGCAGCGCCAGGATTTCGTCGAACTGTTCGAGATCATGGCCGGCCTGCCGGTCACGATCCGCCTGCTCGACCCGCCGCTGCACGAGTTTCTGCCCAAGACCGAAGCCGAGATGGCGCAGGTCGCCAAGGAGCTGGGCGTCGGCGAGAGCGAGATCGAGGCGCGCGCTGCCAAGCTGCACGAGTTCAACCCGATGCTGGGTCATCGCGGCGTGCGGCTGGGCATCTCGTACCCCGAGATCTACGAGATGCAGGCGCGGGCCATCTTCGAGGCCGCCGTCGAGGTGCAGAAGAAGCACGGCAAGACGGTCGACGCCGAGATCATGATCCCGCTGGTCGCGGTCAAGAAAGAGCTCGACTTGATGAAGGAGGTGATCGACACGGTCGCCCTCGAGGTCGGCAAGCTCAACGGCGTGACCCTGGACTACAAGGTCGGCACCATGATCGAGCTGCCGCGCGCCGCGCTGCGCGCCGGCGAGATTGCCGAGAGCGCCGAGTTCTTCAGCTTTGGCACCAACGACCTCACGCAGACCACCTTCGGCCTGTCGCGCGACGATTCGGCGTCATTCCTCGAGCGCTACCAGCGCCGCGGGATCCTCGAGCACGATCCCTTCGCGACCCTGGACATCGAGGGCGTCGGCGAGCTGATCAAGATCGCCCACGACCGCGGCCGGCGCACCCGCAATGACCTGAAGCTCGGCATCTGTGGCGAGCACGGCGGCGATCCTGCCTCGGTTTTCTTCTGCCACCAGGTCGGCCTCGACTACGTCAGCTGCTCGCCCTTCCGCGTGCCCATCGCGCGGCTGGCCGCAGCCCAGGCCGCCCTGGGCGCGGCGCTGAAGTCGGATTGAAGACGAAGAAGACCAACCACAGAGACACAGAGGCACAGAGCAGAATACGCTCCCCCACGATGTGGGGGAGGTGGCCGAAGGCCGGAGGGGGAGCCCACGTGGTGGCTCCGATTGAAGCACCACGTCGGCTCCCCTCCGCCCCTTTGGGGCACCTCCCCAGCTGCGCTGGGGAGGATATGAGTTGCTGGCGAGCGTCTCGGCCGTCGTGGTGTGATTTTACTCGGAATCAGCCGCCAGGCATGTGATTGCCGAATGCGTGGTGCCCGATCTTGTGGCGATCGCGCGTTGCCTCCGCCGGGCGCGCGCCCTAGCCTCGCGAGCGGGAGGACTCCATGGCCTACAACCTGATTTCCGGCGACAATCATATCGACCTGACCTACTGCCCGCCCGACCTGTGGTCGTCGTCGGCGCCGGGCAAGTGGAAGCTGCTGGCGCCGCGCACCGAGGAACTCGACGACGGGTTGCACTGGTTCGTCGAGGCGCAGGACAAGGGCATGTGGAACGGCGTCGGGCCGGGCTTCCTGAAGTACCAGCAGGGCTCGTTCAAGCACGTCGACGAGATGCGGGCTGTCGGCTTCGAATGGGACTACCGGCCGGGCGCCAAGCCGCGGCCGACCACGCCGGAGCTGCGCATCGCCGACCTCGACCGCGACGGACTCGACGCCGAGATAGTGTACGGCTGCCTGATGATCAACGAGATGATCAACGATCCGGGCCTGCGCGGCTGGTGCGACGGCATCTACAACGACTGGGTCGCCGACTTCGCCAAGCGCGCCGATCCGAAGCGCGTCTTCCCGCTGGCCATCATTCCCAACCATGACCCGAAGGCCGCCGCCGCCGAGGTGAGGCGCTGCGCCAAGCTCGGCCTGAAGGGCGGCGACCTCGCCTTCAAGCGCATGAGCCCGCCGCTGTGGCACCGCGACTGGGACGCGCTGTGGCAGGCGGCCGCCGAGTGCCATTTCCCGATCTCGTTCCACTCGACCGGCTTCAAGGCGCTGCGGGCGCCGGACAATCCGCAGATGGAGAAGGAGTACTTCACCGAGTTCCGCCTGGTGCGCTCGGCGCTGTTCCAGCTCGACACCATGGAGGTGCTGGTCTCGGTGCTGGCGTCGGGCGCCTGCGAGCGCTTCCCCGATTTCAAGTTCGTGCTGGGCGAGTCGGGCGTGACCTGGCTGCCCTACGTCTTCGACCGGCTCGACACCGAGTACGAGGACCGTGCTCGCAGCCTGGGCTTCAAGATGAAGCCCAGCGACTATTTCCGGCGCCAGGGGTTCGTGACCTACCAGCAGGACAAGTACCTCGAACCGATCGTGCCGCTGATCGGCGAGGACACCATCATCTGGGGCGCCGACTACCCGCACCCGGATTGCCTGTGGCCGGAATCGCACAAGATCCTCAACGACAACCTGGCGAACTTCTCGCCGTCGGTGCGCCGCAAGATCACCTGCGAGAACGTGCAGCGGCTGTACGGGCTGAACTGACAGAGAAAGAGGCACTCCCCCACGAAGTGGGGGAGGTGGCCGAAGGCCGGAGGGGGATCCCACGTGGTGTTTCTCATTGGGAGACCACGTCGGCTCCCCTCCGCCCTTTCGGGCACCTCCCCACGCTGAAGCATGGGGAGGAGAATCCGCTCCGTGCCGCTAGGTCTCTGTGGTTAAGTCTGCCGCGGTATGGCCGAGTCTGCACACGACACGCTCGCGACCCTTCGCACCGGCGGCAAGGCGGCGCTGGCCGCGGCCTTGGCGCGGCTCGAGAGGGAGCCGGATTCCGACGACGTTCGCCGCCTGCTGGACGCGGCTTATGCCGCGCCTCGTGCCCACGTCATCGGCCTCACCGGACCGCCGGGCGTCGGCAAGTCGAGCCTGCTGTCGGCGCTGATCGCGACGTGGCGTATCGGATCGCGCCGCATCGGGGTGATCGCGGTCGATCCGTCCTCGCGCCGCACTGGCGGCGCGCTGCTGGGCGATCGGGCGCGGCTGGTGACCGACCCGGCCGACGACGGTGTCTTCGTGCGCTCCATGGCGGCGCGCGACCAGCTGGGCGGCCTGGCGGAATTAACTTTGGGCGCGATGGTGGTGATGCGCGCGCTCTACGACGTCGTTGTGATCGAAACGGTTGGCGTCGGCCAGTCGGAGACTGACGTGGCCGACATCGCCGATACGGTTGTCTTCTGCGTCCAGCCCGGGTCCGGCGATTCGCTGCAGTTCATGAAAGCCGGCATCGTCGAGATCCCGCATATCGTCGCCGTCACCAAGGCCGATCTCGGCACCTTGGCGTCGCGGGCGCGCAGCGACGTCGCCGGCGCGCTGAGCCTGACGCAGGCCGGTGGCGAGGGCTGGACGCCGCGCGTTCTGGCGGTGTCGGCGCAGGCACGCATCGGCATCGCCGACCTGATCGCGGCGATCGACGCGCACGCCGACCATCTCGCCGAAGCCGGGCGGATGGCCCGATGCCGCGAGGCGCAGGCCCGGCTCTGGGTCGAGGCCGCGGTGCGTGAACGCTTCGGCCGGGACGGCGCGCGGCGCGCCGGCGAGGTGTCGCTGGCGCCGGCCGAGTCGCCGTTCGCGCGCATTGCGCGGCTGGCCGCGACGTTGTCGGCGCGCTAGTGTCGCCGTAACTCGTCGCGGCCAGCGCGGCGTTCAGAGGAAACCATGCCGCATCCCGCCGACGCCAATTGCGTGTTTTGCAAGATCGTCGCCGGCACGATCCCTTGCTTCAGGCTGCTTGACGACGCGGCGACCATCGCCTTCATGGACATCAACCCGGCGAACGAAGGCCACGCGCTGGCGGTCGCCAAGGGTCACTTTCCGACCATCCACGACATCCCCGCCGAAATCATCAGCCAGGTCGCGGCGACGGCCAAGCGGGTCGCGGCGGCGGTCGACAAGACCTTGTCACCCGACGGCATCAACCTGATCCAGGCCAACGGGCCGGGCGCGGCGCAAAGCGTGCCGCACTTCCACATCCACATCCTGCCGCGCTGGAAGAACGACGGGCTGGCCATCAACTGGCACCCGAAGCCCGGTGACATGGCGGCGATCAAGGCGGTCCACGAGCGCATCCTGAAGAATATGTGAGAGCAGCGGGTACTGAGACCGACCTGTTTGCCGATCCCTGGCGCCTCACCCTGAGGAGCCGGCCAACGGCCGGCGTCTCGAAGGGTGAGGAGCAGGCTCGGTGCGTCGGGCAGCGACTGTTCGCTCCACCGATGATGTGGCCCACCCTTCGAGACGCTCGCTTTGCTCGCTCCTCGGGGTGAGGCGGAGTTGCCTGGCCTCTCAGGCTGGATCGGCTGCCTTCAGCGCCTCGATGCGCCGGGTGATTTCATCGAAATCGGTCAGGCCGACCGGATTGTCGTGGCGCGGGCTGAACAGGCGGGCGTAGGCGAAGCGCTCGCGGCTCACCCGCTCCAGCCGCTCCAGTTCGGCCAGTGGTTCGGTGTGATCGTCGACGCGGAAGTCGAAGTCGGGATACTCCTCGGTCGAGTAGATTTTGAGTGCCGCCGACTGCTTGCCGCGTTTGTCGCCGCCCACGGCCTCGCCGGCCTTAAGCGCCGCGATCAGGCGTTGCGGGAAGGGCAGTGCCGCATTCGCGTCATACGCCCGGGCGGTTTCTTCGATGACCTGTGGGCCGGCCAGCATGTTGCCGGCCACCGAGAACGTGTCGCGGATCAGGTGGCCGCACCAGTCGACGCACTGCGCACCGGTATGCGCCGCGATCCGGCCCGCGGCATCCTGGATGTGCAGCTGGCGGTGGTCGCGACCCGCGTCGGCGTCGGTCAGCAGACGCACGGCCTGCGGCGCCGGCACCCCGGCGCGCAGCAGCCGCAGCCCGCGCGTGCCGTAAAGCGCGTTGGTATTGGCCTGGGTGGCGATGGCGCCGACGCCGCTTTCGATGTGCGGCACCCGCGCGCCGACCGCGAAGGCGCGCGTCGCGACGCAAATGCCGAACGCGCCCGTCTCGCAATCACGGGCTACGATAGACCAGGTCATGGCGGCTCTCCGTCGTCGGGATCGGCGCGAGCATCGCATGCGGCGCGGAGCCCGGCCAATACGCGTACCGCGTGAGCGGCTTCCTTGATCTTGCGGCCGCGCGCCGCGCCGAGCGACGCAAGAAAGCGCTTGAGTCGGCGGGCGGGAACGCGCACCAAGACCGGATGGCCGCGCCGATCGAACGCAAGCTGACCACGATCTTCTCCGCCGACGTCGCCGGCTATAGCCGTCTGATGAGCGAGGACGAGGCGGGCACGCTGGCGGTCCTGAAAGGCCACCGCGAGACGATGGCGCGGCTGATCAACGACAATCGCGGCCGCATCGTCGGCACCGCCGGCGACAGCGTGCTGGCCGAGTTCGCCAGCGTTGTCCAGGCGGTCGAAAGCGCGGTGCAGATCCAGCGAGCGCTTGCCGAGCGCAACGCCGCCCTGCCGGCCGAGCGGCAGATGCGGTTCCGCATCGGCGTCAACCTCGGCGACGTGATCGTCGAGCAGGGTGATCTCTACGGCGATGGCGTCAACATCGCCGCCCGTCTGCAGTCGATGGCCGAGCCCGGCGGCATCCTGATCTCCGGCACGGTGTTCGATCACGTCAAGGACAAGCTGACCCTGGGCTTCGACTACCTCGGCCCGCAGTCGGTCAAGAACATCCCCGCCCAGGTGCCGATCTACCGTGTTCTGCTGCAACCTGGCGCACCGTCGCCACCGCCGCGCGAACCATCACCGACGTTGGCCCGCGATGGTGACGTGCCGGCACGAACGTCGCGATGGCGCGACTTCTATGTCAGTGCCGCCTATGGCGGCGCGGTCATCGTTCTGTTGCTGACGATCAATCTGCTGACCGGCAGCGGCCGGTACTGGTTCCAGTGGCCGGCGCTCGGCATTCTCTTCATCCTCACCCTGCGGGCGATCCGCACCCTGCAGCGCTAGGTCCGGCGTAGGCGATACGGCGTCTCAAGCTGGCTCCGCCGCTGGCCGCTTTAGCCAGCCGGGAATCTGTGGCCGCAATGACGCTTCGCCCGCCGTGAGCGCACCGCCGTCTTCGGCGGCCTTGTCGACGGCCTCCAGCCGCAGCAGGGCAAGTGCCTGGCCGGCAAGGCCCGACCGCATCTCGCCGGCCTCCTGGTCGCCGAGCATGATCTTGGTGCCCGAAGCGGGCAATGGACCGTCGACCGTGACCGGCAGCAGCCGTTTGCGGATCAGCGCCCGGTACTTGGTGCGCGCCGTCAGCTCCTGGCCCATGTAGCAGCCCTTCTGCCAGTCGACGCCGTTTAGCTCGTCGAAGCCGTTTTCCAGCAGGATGGCCTTGTCGATCGGCAGGTCGCGGCTGCCGTCGGGCACGCCCAGCGACAGGCGCAGCCGCTCGTAGTCGTCGAACGACGCCGGCGCGAAGCCCTTGGTCGCCAACAGCGCCGCTGCATGCCCGTCAGGCGCGATCAGGCGCACGCCCAGCGCCGCAAGCCGCGGATCGGCGTAGGCGACGGCGTCGCCGATCGTCCGCGCCGCACCTTCCGTTTCGGGCAGACCCAGCGCCGCCGCGGCACCAGCGCCATAGGCGACAACGATCTCCATCGCATCGCCGGCATTGTGCAGCGTGACCTTTGAACGCAGCTTGTAGATGGTGAGCTTCTTCAGCAACGCGGCAGCGCGGTCGCGCTCAACATCGAGCAGCAGCGCGTCGCCGGCATCGGCCACGAACATGTCCCACTGGAAGCGGCCCTGCGGCGTCAGCAACGCGGCATAGATCGCTTGGCCGGCCGACGCCTTGGCGACATCGTTCGACACCAGTCCCTGCAGGAAGGCGACGCGGTCCTCGCCCTCGATCCGCACCACGCCGCGGTGAACAACGGTGGAAAACCTCAATGCGCTCATGGTCGTTCCGCACTTCGATGGCTGACACTATAGCGCGAAGTGGGCAATCGCGGCACGTCGCGCAAGGGCCGGCCTTTCACGGCTGCGGTACGCGCGTTACAAGGCCGCCGCAGGGAGACGAGGATGGTCGAAACCTATGATCTGATCGTGCGCGGCGGCCGGGCCTGGACCACGGCGGGCCTGGTGCCGGTCGATATCGGGGTGCGCGGCGGCAAATTCGCGGCGCTGGGCGAGCTCGGCACGGCGTCGGCGGCGACCGTGATCGAGGCGGCGGGCCTGACGGTCCTGCCCGGCGTGATCGACACCCAGGTGCATTTCCGCGAACCCGGCCTGGAGCACAAGGAGGACCTGGAGAGCGGTACGCGCGGCGCGGTGCTGGGCGGCGTCACGGCCGTCTTCGAGATGCCGAATACCCGGCCCAGCACGCTGACGGCCGATGATATGGCCGCCAAGCTGAGGCTGGCGCGCGGCCGTGCCTGGTGTGATCACGCCTTCTACATGGGTGGATCGGCCGAGAACGTCGAACACCTGCCGGCGCTCGAGCGGTTGCCCGGCTGTTGCGGCGTCAAGGTGTTCATGGGCGCCTCGACCGGCACCCTGCTGGTGCCGGACGATCCGACCTTGGACCGCATCCTGGCGCACGGCGCGCGGCGCATGGCGGTGCACTGCGAGGACGAGGACCGCATGAACGCGCGCAAGGCCCTGGGGCAGAAGCCGGGCGCCACGGCGCACCTGCATCCCGAGGTGCGCGACGTGCAGTCGGCGCTGCTGGCGACGCAGCGGCTGATCCGGCTGGCGCGCAGACACGGCCGGCGGGTGCATGTGCTGCACGTGACCACCGAGGAGGAGATGCTGTTCCTGCGCGACCACAAGGACATCGCCACGGTCGAGGCGACGCCGCAGCATCTCACCTTGGCAGCGCCGGATTGCTACGACCGTCTCGGCACCTTCGCCCAGATGAACCCGCCGATCCGCGAGGCGCGCCACCGCGAGGGCCTGTGGCGGGCGGTGCGCGACGGCACCGTCGACGTGGTCGGGTCCGACCATGCGCCACACACCCGCGAAGAGAAATCCAAGCCCTATCCCGAGTCGCCCTCGGGCATGCCGGGCGTGCAAACGCTGCTGCCGCTGCTGCTCGACCACTTGAACGCTGGCCGCCTGTCGTTGCATCGCCTGGTCGACCTGACGTCGGCCGGCGCGGCGCGCATCTTCGGCCTGGCCGCCAAGGGTCGCATCGCGCTGGGCTACGATGCCGATCTGACCCTGGTCGACCTCGCGGCAAGGCGCGAGATTACCGAAGCGTGGATGGCGACCAAATCCGGCTGGACACCGTTCGCCGGCATGACCGTGACCGGCTGGCCGGTCGGCACCATCATCCGCGGCCAGGTGGTGATGCGCGATGGCGCGCTGCTTGGTTCGCCGATTGGCGCGCCGGTCCGCTTCGTCGACACGCTGAGCAAGGAAGGATGACATGGGCACGTTCCGCGCGCTGCTGTCCGAGCAGGGAACCGATCGCAAAGTCACCAGCGGCATCCAGCAGCTGGACGACGACCGCCTGCCGCCGGGCGACGTCACGGTCAAGGTCGAGGCCTCGACCCTGAACTACAAGGACGGGCTGGTGCTCACCAGCGGCGGCGGCCTGGTGAAGACCTGGCCGCATGTCGGCGGCATCGACTTGGCGGGCACCGTCGAGGCCTCGCAGCACGCCGGCTTCAAGTCCGGCGACAAGGTGGTGCTCAACGGCTATCGGGTTGGCGAGTTGCATTGGGGTGGCTATGCCAGCCGCGCCCGGGTCAAGGGCGATTGGCTGGTCAAGCTGCCGGCGGCGATCTCAACCCGGCGCGCCATGGCGATCGGCACCGCCGGCTATACCGCGATGCTTTGCGTGCTGGCGCTGGAACAGCACGGCGTCGCGCCGGCCAAGGGCGAGGTGCTAGTGACCGGCGCCGCTGGCGGTGTCGGCAGCGTCGCCGTCGCGATCTTGGCCAGGCTCGGCTACCAGGTCGTCGCCGCTACCGGACGGCCGGAAGAGGGCGGCTACCTCAAGAGCCTCGGTGCCGCGACAATCTTGGAACGCAAGGAGCTGACGGAAGCGCCGGACCGGCCGCTGCTCAGCGAACGTTTCGCCGGCATCGTCGACACGGTGTCGGGCGTGATGCTGGCGCGGGCGCTGGCGCAGGTGAAGTATGGCGGTGCCGCCGCCGTCTGCGGCCTCGCCGGCGGTGCGGCGTTCCCCGGCAACATCCTGCCGTTCATCTTGCGCGGCGTGTCGGTGCTGGGCATCGAGTCGGTGATGATGCCGATGGCGCCGCGGCTCGAGGCGTGGCGCCGGCTGGGCAGCGACCTGCCGCTGGACAAGCTCGACGCCATGACCGTCGACGCCAAGCTCGGCGACCTGCCGGCGCTCGCGCCGCAAATCCTGGGTGGCAAGGTGCGCGGCCGCGTCGTGGTCGACGTCAACGCCTGAAGGTGTGGCAAGACCATACGCCTGCCGTCTTAACCCCGGGAGCGCGGGCGTCCCGCCCGCACCGGCGCGAAGCCCCGGCTCGTCTTCGTGGGCCGTTTTGCTGCGTGCGAGTGCGGGTAGGACGCCCGCACTCGCAGCGTTCACCGCGCCGAGCGTCGAAATCGCTCCAACGCCGTCGGCGGTACTTGGCGGTTGATGACCTCCCGGATGGCGAAGCTGGAATGGATGCGTGCCACGCGCGGCAGGGTCGAAAGCTGGCTTTTGTGGATGTGTTCGAAATCCTCGATGTCGCGTGCCAGCACCGTCAGCAGATAGTCGTCGTCGCCCGACATCAGCAGGCACTGCACCACCGACGGGCAGCGCGCCACAGCCTTTTCGAAGGCGTCCAGCGCCTCCTCGCTCTGGCTGTCCAGCGTGATGCGCACGATCACCGTGGTCGAGAAGCCGAGCCGCTTCAGGCCCAAGGTCGCGTGGTAGCCGGTGATCAGGCCGTTCTCCTCCAGCAGCTTGAGCCGCCGGGCGCAGGCAGTGCTCGACAGGCCCGCCTGATCGGCCAGCTCGACATGGGTGGCGCGGGCGTTGCGGGTGAGAGCCGCCAGTAGCGTGATATCAATCCGAT
>DATFGV010000208.1:0-5104 GCA_035249115.1 Vineibacter sp. | reverse complement strand
TCGCTGGCGGTGAGCCTGCCGACCATGATTGTCGGGTTCGCCCGCTACAGCCGGGACAGCACGTTTGCGGTACTGGCGCGCAACAGGGGCTTCGTCATCATGATGGCTGCCGGGTCTATCGTCGGGACCCTGATCGGCGGCCTGCTCCTGGGCGTCATCCCCGGCGCCGTGCTCTTGCCGGTTCTCGCCGGTATCCTGTTGGTGTCCGCGGTCAAGGTCTGGCGGCATCGCTGACACCCGGCCTGAGACGCAAGCTCAATGGCTTTTGTCTAGACGGCGATGCGGCATACGCCGAATACTGGTGCCGTAGCCACTGGGGGGCCGCATGGTTGGCGAGGATCGTCCGGCAGCACAGCCCGACGATGATTCGCCGGTGCCGCCGGCGGCGGATGGCGAGGACGAAGCGCTGCCGGCCGGCTCGATGGTCGGCAAGTACGACATCGTCGAGGTGCTGGGCCAGGGCGGTTTCGGCATCACCTACCGGGCGCGCGACTCGCGGCTGGACCGCGACGTGGCGATCAAGGAGTACCTGCCGACCAGCTTCGCGCGCCGCCACGGCACCACCACGGTGCTGCCGCGCTCGACCCGCACGGCCGAGGATTTTCTCTGGGGGCGCGAACGGTTCCTCGATGAGGCCAAGACGCTCGCCCGGCTGGAGAACACCGCCGGCATCATCAACGTCTACGATTACCTCGAGGCCAACGGCACGGCCTACATGGTCATGGCCCTGGCGCGCGGCGAGACCCTGGAGGCGCGGCTGAAGCGGAGCGGGCGGCTGCCGCAGACTGCGATCGAGCAGTTCTTCTATCCGCTGCTCGACGGCCTGGAGAAAGTGCATGCGGCCGGTTTCCTGCACCGCGACATCAAACCGGCCAATATCCTGCTCGACGCCGACGGCCGGCCGACCCTGATCGACTTCGGTGCCTCGCGACAGGCGCTGCAAGGCCGCACCAAGGCGATGACGGCGGTGTTCACGCCGGGTTATGCCGCCTTCGAGCAGGCGACGTCGGCGCAGCAGGGTCCGTGGACCGACATCTACGCGCTGGCCGCGACGCTCTACCAAAGCATCGCCGGCGCGCCGCCGCCCAGCGCGATGGAGCGGATGTCGGAGGACACGCTGGTGCCGGCGGCCGAGGTCGGCAAGGCGCGCTACGCGCCCAGCCTGCTGGTGGCGATCGACGCCGGCCTGAAGCTGAAAGCGGCCGATCGGCCGCAAAGCGTCGCCGACTGGCGGCGGGTGATGGACGGACAGTCGATCACCGTGCCGACCAACGCCATGACGCGGCGCATGGAGGAGCCGTTGACGGCGGCGGCTCCGGTGCCGCGTCGCGGCCGGGGACGGACCTGGATGGCCGCCGCCGTGCTGGCCTTGTTGGTGGCGGCTGGCGGCGGCTGGTTCGCCCTCGACTCGCAGCGGCGCGCCGAGTCCGAGGCGGCGCGCAAGGTGGCCGAAGAGAAGGCTGTGGCCGAGGCGGCCCGCAAGGCCGCGGCGGACAAGGCGGCGGCCGAGGACAAGGCGAAGGCCGACGCCGAAATTCGCCGGCGCGCCGAGGCGGCCGAGACGGCGCTGCGCCTGACCGAGCGCGACCGCTATCAGGTGCGCCTGGCGCTGACGTCGCTGGGCTTCGATGCCGGCCCCGGCGATGCCGCCTTCGGCACCCGCAGCCGGCCGATGATCGCGGCCTGGCAGAAGTCGCGCGGTTTTCCCGACACCGGCTTCCTGACCGGTCCGCAGCTGACGGCGCTGCGCGAGCAGGCGGCGGAAGCGCTGGCGCGCGACGACGAGCGGCTCAAGCGGCAGGAGGAAGCCCGCCGCAAGGCCGAGCAGGAGACCGCCGCCCGCAAGGCGGCGGAAGAAGCGGCGGCGGCCGAAGCCGCGCGCAAGGCGGCAGCCGAGAAAGCCGCTGCCGACGCGGCCCGCAAGGCAGCGGAAGAGAAGGCAGCGGCTGAAACAGCCGCCCGGCGCAAGGCCGATCAGGAGGCGGCCGCCCGCAAGGCCGCCGAGGAGAAGGCAGCGGCGGAGGCTGCTGCGCGCAAAGCGGCGGAGGAAAAAGCCGCGGCCGAAGCCACCCGCAAGGCGGCTGAGGAAAAGGCGGCAGCCGAGGCCGCCGCCCGTCGCAAGGCCGAGCAGGAGGCGGCCGCCCGCAAGGCGGCGGAGGAGAAGGCAGCGGCCGAGGCTGCCGCGCGCAAAGCGGCGGAAGAGAAGGCGGCGGCCGAAATCGCGGCCCGGCGCAAGGCGCAGGAAGCGGCCTGGCGCGCCGCGGCCGAGGAAAGCGGGCGTCGGGCGGAGGAACAGGCGCGCGCCGAGACGGCCCGTCGCCAGGCAGCGGAAGAGAAGGCGTCCGCCGAGGCGGCGGCGAAACGCAAGGCGGACCAGGAAGCGGCCGCACGCAGGGCCGCGGAAGAGAAAGCGGCGGCGGAGGCCAAGCGCAAGGCCGAGGAGGAGGCGCGCAAGTCGGCCGATGACAAGGCGAAGGCGGGCGCCCAGCGCCAGCAGGCGGAAGCCGCCGAGACGGCGCTGGGCCTGACCGACCGCGATCGCCGGCAGGTGCGCGTCGCCCTGAAGTCGTTGGGCTTCGACGCCGGCGCGGGTGAAGGCCCGTTCGGCGATCGCAGCCGGCCGATGATCGCCGCCTGGCAGAAGTCGCGCGGCTTCAACGACACGGGTTATCTGACCGGGCCGCAGGTGGCATCGCTGCGCCAGCAGGCCGCCGCCGCCATCGCGCGCGACGAGGAAGAGCAAAAGAAGCAGCTCGAGGCCCGGCGCAAGGCCGAGGAAGAGGCCAAGCGCCAGGCGGCGGCGCCGGCCGGCGGCGATCTGGTGGCGGCGTGGCCCGCCTTCCAGGGCTGCCTGACGTCATCCGGCGGGACCATTGCCGGCGGCGGCACGCGCTACAACATCACGCAGCGCAAGGTCTGTTTCACGGGCGCCGGCGGGCGCTACGAGGTGGCCCTGGAGAACGGCATGGTGTGCGCCGCGGCGGCACGCAAGACCGGCGGCGTCGGCTTTACGGTCGAACGCCAGACCTGCACGGCGCCGACCTCCGGCAACCCGCAATTCACCACGATCAACAACTTCGATGCGCCCTGCAGCGCCGGCCAGGGCGCCGGCACCTTGTCGTGCCGCACCAACTACTCCAACGGCTCCAGCGGCGGCCCGTACCTGTTCCGCCGGCAGTAGCCACTCAGCGCACGCGGTTGTAGGCGGACAGCAACTCAACAGGGAGACTTGCCAGGACATTGGCTAGCTCGCCCTCGGGCCGCCGGTCGGTCAGTAGGTGGGTAACCCGGTCGCAGGTGTCGACCCGCACCGGCGCGAACGTGTCGCGCTATCTGCCGGGCGGCGGCGCGTTCTTCTACAGCGGCTACACCAACGGCACCGGCCGGTTCGCGGCGCAATTCGACGACGGCTCGATTCTGGTGCTCGTCTCACAATCGCCCATCACGTACCAGCGACTGAAGCGCGATGGGGGCAAGGAAATCTACGCACAATCCGATGGCAGCACCGGCTACCCGCGCAACATCTTTCTCAGCCAGGTGATCGACCCGCAAGGCAATGCCGTCACGCTCAACTACGACGGTCAGCGGCGGCTGACGTCGCTGACCGACGCCACTGGTCGTCAGACAACCTTCGCCTACGAGCTATCGGCCCAACCGTTGCTGGTCACCAAGATCACCGATCCGTTCGGCCGCAGCGCCGTCCTGGCCTATGACGGCTACGGGCGCCTGTACTCCATCACCGACGTGATCGGCCTGACATCGAGCTTTGGCTACGATGCCAACGCATTGGTCAACAGCCTGACCACGCCCTACGGCACCACGACGTTCGCCTTCACCGCGCCCGGCACCAGCGCGCCACCGCGCTTCGTGCAGGTGACCGATCCGATGGGGTTCAGCGAGCGCGAGGAATGGCTTGAACCGGCGCAGGTCCCGACCAGTGATCCAGCAGCCACCGTGCCGCAAGGCATGCCGGTGCCGTTGACCAACGGGTACCTTGAGTATCGCAACAGCTTCCATTGGGACAAGCAGGCCTACGTCGTCGCCGGTTGCACGCCGACCGGCGGGTGCGACTACAACAAGGCGCGGAATCGTCACTTCGCGCACTTTGGTGCCGCCGCCATCAAGTCGACGACCCTCGAGAGCGTCAAGTACCCGCTCGAGAACCGCATCTGGTTCGCCTATCCCGGCCAGACCAATGCCTTCAATTCGGGTTCCTTTAATCAGCCGATCGCGATGGGCCGGGTACTCGACGACGGTACGACGCAGCTCACGCAACTCTCCTACGACACTGCAGGCTCGTTCAACCTTACCTCGGTTGTTGATCCGCTCGGCCGCAAGACGTCGTTCACCTATGCCAATGGCACCGATCTGGCCGCGATCACCCAGAGTACGGCCTATGGCTTCCAAGCGCTGATCGCCCAGTTTACCTACAACATCCAACATCGACCGCTGGTCTCCACTGACGCAGCGGGTCAAACCACCTTCTACACGTACAACACCGCCGGGCAGCTGACGTCGGTCACCAACCCGCTCAATCAGAAGACGACCTACCAGTACGACGCAACGGGCCGCCTGAGTGCGGTCATCAACGCCAACAACGTCACCGTCGCCAGCTTTACCTACGACGGCTTCGACCGCGTGGCGACGTTCACGGATTCACAGGGCTGGACGGTCGCTTACAGCTACGACTCCGCCGACCGTCTGACGACGGTCACCTACCCGGACAGCTCGCTCACCATCTATACCTACGACAAGCTTGACCTCGGGTCGGTGAAGGACCGGCTGGGGCGGGTCTGGAGCTATACCTACGATGCCAATCGACGGCTCACCAAAATTCGCGATCCATTCGGCAACGAGACGCTGCTCGCGTACAACCAAACAGGCAAGCTGACCGCCCTGACCGACGCCAAGGGCAACGTCACCACCTGGGCCTACGATGTCCAGAACCGCCTCACCTCGAAGCGCTATGCCGATGGCCGCTCCGTCACATACACCTATGAAGCGACCACCAGCCGCCTCAAATCGGTGACCGATCCCCTGGGGCAGACCAAGCAATTCAGCTACGCCAAGGACGACCGCGTCGCTGGCATCACCTATGTGAACG
>DATFGV010000207.1:0-2355 GCA_035249115.1 Vineibacter sp. | reverse complement strand
CTCCATCCGGGTGGCGGCGTCGCGCGTCGGGGCGCTACGCGAGCGGCTGGACCGCGTGCGGGTGCGGATCGTCGCCGCGCTGGGCGTCGGCTTCCTGGCGATCGCGCTGGTCGCCGCCGCCGCCTTCGCCGTGACCGTGCTCGGCGCGTCGGACAGCACGCAGCGACTGCTGCTGGACCGCAACCGGCGCATCGTCGACGCCCAGGCGCAGTTCCTGCGCGACCGGCTGGATCCGGCCGCGGCGCGGCTCGGATTCGTCGCGACGTTGGCGGCGCGCGGCCGGCTGGATGTGGGCGCGCCGGCGCAAATCGTCGACGCGCTGGCGATCGCCGTGGAGCAGGTACGGCAAGTGTCCACCGCCGGCTTCCTCTCCCTCGACCAGACGGCGCATCTGGTGCAGCGGACGCAGGATGGACAGCTGCAGCGCTCCAGTGCGCCGCTGACGTCGATCCCGGGCGCCTTTGACCGGTTCCGCGAGCTGCAGGGCGCGACGGACGCGTTCTGGGGCGAACTGGTGTGGTCGTCGCGACAGGCGCAGCCGCTGATCAACGTGCGGGTACCGATCCGCCGCGCCGACGGCAGTTTCCTCGGTGGCCTGTTCGCCAGCGTCGGCATGGGCGAACTATCGCGCCTCGTCGCCGGCTACGAGTCCGACCGCGGCGATCGGATGTTCATCCTGGTCGGCCGCGACCGCGTGCTGGCGCACCGCGCGTTGATCAATCCCGGGCAACTCGGCCTGTCGCAGGACCGGCCGCTGCCGGCGCTGGGCGAGGTCGGCGATCCGGTGCTGGCGGCGATCTGGCAACCGCCGCTGCGCGGTGCGTTGCTCGAACGGGCGCTGGGCAGCCTCGGTCACGTCATCGAGATCGACGGCAAACGCTGGGTGTTCATCTATCTCGCGGTGCACGGCTATGGCCCCGAGCCGTGGCTGGTCGGGCACTATTTCCCGTTCGAGGAGGCGGCCCGCGACGTCGAGCGCCTGGTCGAGGGCGTCTGGGCAGGCGCGGCCGCCCTGGTCATGGCGCTGTTGCTGGCCGCCCTGATTGGCGTGCGCATGGCGCGCGCCATCGGCGGTCTGGGTGAGGCGGCGCAGGCACTGGAGCGCTTCGACTTCGACAGCGCGCCGGCCCGCCGTTCGCGGTTGCGCGAGATCGACGATGCCGCCGAGGCGCTCGAGAAGGCGCGGGCGGCGCTGCGCTGGTTCGGCCTCTACGTGCCGCGCCGCCTGGTGCGCCGCCTGATGGAGGAAGGCGAGGAGAGCCTGCTGTCCCGGCGGCGCACGGTGACAGTGATGTTCACCGACATCGTCGGCTTCACGCCGCAGGCCGAGGACATGGACGAGCGCAGCATCGCCGACCTGCTCAACCACCACTTCGCCCTACTCGGCGCCGCGATCGAGCAGGAGCAAGGCATCATCGACAAGTACATCGGCGATTCGGTGATGGCGGTGTGGGGCGGCATTCGCAAGATGCCCGACCACGCCGACGCGGCCTGCCGCGCGGCGCTGGCCATCGCCCGCGTCATGCGCGACGAGAACGCGACGCTGCGCGGCCGCGGCGAGCCGGCGATCCGCCTGCGCATCGGCCTGCATTCCGGGCCGGTGGTGATCGGCAACATCGGCGCGCCGGAGCGGATGAACTACACCGTGGTCGGCGACACGGTGAATGTCGCGCAGCGTCTGGAGCAGCTCGGCAAGGATCACCTGCTCGACGATCAGGACATGGTCGTGCTGATCAGCGGCGACACGCTCGACGCGATCCAGGACAAGACGGTGCTGGCGGACGCCCCGCAATTCGTCGGCGAACAGCAGGTACGCGGCCGCGCCGAGCCCGAGAAGGTCTATCGGCTGGTATGACCAAAGGTCGCAACTCTTGTTTTCGCTCTCGGCTACCTTAGGTATTCCACCTCATGATCTTGCCCGGTGACCTGGGCGGCAAAGCTTGGGGATATGCAATGAAGGGGCGGCGCGCCACCACCCGCGCAGACGAAGACGACGAGGGCATCATCGCCAGCAGCGCGCTGGCGCGCATGATCCTGGCCAAGAAGGTCAACGACATCATGGCGCAGCGCAAGCTGACGCAGACCGAGGCCGCCCGCGTGCTGGGCATCCCGCAATCCAAGGTGTCGTTCATCCAGAACTACAAATTGAAGGGGATCTCGCTCGAGCGCCTGATGCTGGCGCTGGCGGCGCTGGGCCAGAATGTCGAGATCGTGGTGCGACCCGGCGTCGCCAATCGGCCGGCGCGGCTTTACGTCGATCCGGGCACGCCCGTTGTACGCGACTGATGCACTGGTACCAGGACGGTTCGCAGCCGCCGGTTCAGGCGGCCGGTGCCACCAGCTGATCGGCGGCGG
>DATFGV010000206.1:0-4126 GCA_035249115.1 Vineibacter sp. | reverse complement strand
GGCAGCCGAGATGGCCCGCGTGGTCGACGACGGCCCGAACATGCATGTGTTGCCGATCGTCACCCGCGGCGCCACCGAGAATGTCAACTCGTTGCTCTACTTGAAGGGCGTCGACCTGGCGATTATCAACTCGGACGCGCTGGAAGAGTACAAGGTGCAGTTCCCGGAAATTCGCCGGCATATCAGCTACGTGCTCAGCCTGTTCCCGTCCGAATTGCACGTCTTCGTGCGCCCGGAGATCCAGAGTTTGCAGGATCTCGCCCGCAAGAAGGTCAACTTCAATACCCAGGGCACGGCGGCCGCGTATTCCGGGCCGCTGATCTTCAGCCGCCTCGGCATCGATGTCGACAAGATGTTCATCCCGCACCCGGTGGCGATGCAGCAGCTGCGCAAGGGTGAGATTTCGGCGGTGGTGTTCATCACCTCCAAGCCGGTCGACGCCTTCGTGCGCGGCCAGTGGGAGCCGGGTTTCAAGTTCCTGCCGGTCGCCTACGACAGCAAGTTCGAAGATTATTACCTGCCCACGAGCTTGAACAACGGCGACTATCCGCGCCTGATCGCGGCCGGAGAGCAGGTCGCGACCATCGCCGTGCCGACGGTGTTGGTCGCCTACAACTGGCCGGTCAACTCCAACCGCTACCAGCGGGTGGCGCGCTTTACCGACCTGTTGTTCTCGCGAATCGAAAAGCTGCAGGGCCCGGCCTTCGACGAGAAATGGAAGTCGATCAACATCGGCGCCAGCGTTCCCGGCCTAGGCCGCTTCCCGGCGGCGCAGGAGTGGCTGGAGCGCCGCGGCAGCCGGGCGCAGGCGCAGAGATGAAACCCGCTGCCCTTCTCCCCCTGGCCGTCATGCTGACGGTCGCGGGCGCCGACGCGCGAGCGCAGGGCGGCAGCGACTTGATGGTCAAGCTGCAGGCCTGCTCGCAGCTCGAAGAGGCGGCCCGGCGGGATTGCCTCGACAAGCTGTCCCGCGAGATCGCGCCGCCCAGCGTGGCGGCGACGCCCGCCCCGACACCGGCAGCTCCGACGGCGCCGGCCGCGCCACCCACGCCACAAGCGTCGCCTCCCGCTGCACCGGCGGCGGACAACTGGGTAGTCAGCGAAACCACTTCGCCGCTCGACTACTCGCCGATCGCCACCGCGACGGCCACGGCCACCGGCCCGACTGGTGCCATCATGTCGCTGACCATCCAGTGCCGGGCTGGTCGCAGCGACATACTGGTCAGCGGCCCCGCCCTGCAAGGAGGACCGATCGACATTGCGGTCGGTTACGCGATCAACGGCGGCCCGCCAATCCAGGTCCTGGCCGGCGCCGCTCCGTCGGGCACCGGATTGGCGCTTCGCGTTGACACCGCCCGCCTGATCACGTCCCTGCCTGACGACGGCGAGATTGCTATCCGCGTCGGCGGTCGACAGGCTGTCGAAGGCCGCTTTGCGCTTGCCGGGCTGAAGGGTGTGCGCACGCGCATCGCCGCGACCTGCAAGTGGCCGCCGGTCGCGGGTGCACCGCGCAACTGAGATCGAGTAACCGAGCTTCGATGTACCGGGGAGACGAGAGATGATGAGTGTGCAATACGTGGTCAAGGCGACGGCCGTCGCACTGGCGCTGATCATGGCGCTGCCGGCGGCAGCGCAGGACAAGAAGCCGACGCAGACGGCGGTCACACCGACGAACGCGCCGAAGACTGCGCACCGCCTGGTGCTGCAGGTCAACGGCAACGACCCGGCGATCATGAACCTGGCGCTCAACAACGCCGCCAACG
Source organism: Vineibacter sp. (assembly GCA_035249115.1). Classification (GTDB taxonomy): domain Bacteria; phylum Pseudomonadota; class Alphaproteobacteria; order Reyranellales; family Reyranellaceae; genus Vineibacter. Next base: position 2,363 of record DATFGV010000206.1, on the reverse strand, counting down.
TGGCGCAGTACTACCAGGACAAGGGCGAGAAGGTGGACATCGAGATCGTCACCTTCGGCCCCGGCCTGCACATGCTGCGCGCCGACACCTCGCCGGTGAAGGACCGCATCAAGTCGATGTCGGAGCGGATCCCGTCGTTGTCTTTCATGGCCTGCGGCAACACCCAGGCCAACATGACCAAGGCCGAGAGCAAAGACGTCCCACTGCTCACCGAGGCCAAGGTGGTGCCGTCCGGCGTCGTGCGCGTGATGGAGCTGCAGGAGCAGGGCTGGAGCTACGTCCGGCCATAGACCGACTCCCGGCCAGTCGGGCGCGTCATCATCGTCATGCCAATCGCGAGCCGCCGCTCCCCGGAGCGGCGGCTTGACGTGTTGGACCGGGCTTGCGCACGGGTAACGCCGCGCGGATTCAGATAGCTCACCGGGTGGCGCCGTGGGACAAGGCGTCTGCGGTTTGCGTCTCGCCAGATCTCCGCGCGCATCCCCCCGACGCCAGCCACGAGGACATCACCATGGACTACCGCCGCATGGGCCGCAGCGGCCTGAAGGTTTCCGAGATCTGCCTGGGCACGATGACTTTCGGCCGCGGCGCCGACGAGGCCGAATCCGGGCGCATGGTGGCAGCGGCGATGGATGCCGGCGTCAACTTCTTCGACACCGCCAACGGCTACAACAATGGCGTCTCGGAGGCGATGCTGGGCAACATCCTCAAGCCGCGCCGGCGCGAAGCCGTCATCGCCACCAAGTTCTTCAATCCGATGGGGCCGGGGCCCAACGACTCCGGCATGTCGCGGCTGCACATCAAGCAGGCGGTCGAGGACAGCTTGCGCCGCCTGCGCACCGACTACATCGACATCTATTACATCCACCATGTCGACATCCAGACGCCGCTGGAGGAGATGTTGCGGGCGCTCGACGACCTCGTGCGCCAGGGCAAGGTGCTCTACACCGCATGCAGCAACTACGAGGCCTGGCGGCTGATGGAGGCGCTGTGGATCAGTGACAACCGCGACTGGACCCGCTTCGACGCCTACCAGCCGCAATACAGCCTGGTGGTGCGCGACATTGAACAGGAGCTGGTACCAGTCTGCGAGCTGAAGGGGCTTGGCGTGGTGGTGTGGTCGCCGCTGGCCGGCGGTTTTCTCGCCGGCCGATACAAGCCGGGCGAACGGCAGGTCAGGGGCTCGCGCAGCGAGGAGGGCTGGGCGCTGCCCGACCGTTTCTTCGCGGCCAACGCTGACGAAACCCTCACGGTGCTGCTCGACGTGGCGCGCCAGGTGAACCGGCCGCCGGCCCAGGTCGCGTTGCGCTGGGTGCTTGACCAGCCGTTCATAACCTCGGCGATCGTTGGCGCGCGCAGCGCGGTGCAGCTTGGCGATACCTTGGCAGCAACCGGTTGGCGTTTGCCGGATGACGCCCGTGCCCGTCTCGACAAGGTCTCGCACCTGCCGCACCGTTACCCGCGGGCGTTCGAGGAGGGCATGCACGAGCGCCGCAACAGTGCGGTGAAGATGCCAGGCGGCGAGCGCCGCTAGCGTCGCCGCAACGCTTCGGTCCGTGCCGGTCGTTTCGCCAACGTGCGAAGACTACTCCTGACACAATCTGTCGCGTATCTCGCGTAAGGCTGGGGGCGTAGGTTAGGAGTCTTCACAAATGAGCGATGCAGAAAACCTGTTCAGCGTCTTGCGGCAATCCGCCGACGCCGATCTCGCTGCCGAGATCGAGACGCTTGTGCACGACGCGCCGGATCGCGAGCTTGGCCGTATCAATGTTCTGGCGGTCGCCAAACGCCACGGCTTCGACGAGGAGCAAGCCATCGCGGCGTTTCTCCATGCCGCCCGCCTAGGCCTGTTCGAGCTGTCGTGGAACGTGCTCTGCCCGAGCTGCAGCGGCGTGCTCGGCGCCAGCGCGACGCTCAAATCCGTGCGCTCGGAGGCATACCACTGCGCATTCTGCGCCGTCAGCACGGAGCCGACCCTGGACGACCTGGTCGAGGTGACGTTCACCGTCAGCCCGCGCCTGCGGCGGATCGCGGCCCATGAGCCGGACAAGCTGTCTGCGTTCGAGTACCTGCGCCAGATCTTCCTCGGATCGGGCGTCGACCTGCCCGACGACGCCGAGGCCCGTGTGCAGGAATTCACGCTGGACTCAGTCGAGCTGCCGCCCGGCGAGAAGGCCATCCTGTCGCTGCAGATTCCGCCGGGCGAATCGATCCTTTTTGATCCGGTGACGCACACGACCCAGGTTCTGACGGTGCAGGGCGAACCGACACGCGAACGACAAAGTCTGGCAATCATCTTCAATGACGTGCTGCGACCAGGCGAGAGCCTCGCCTTGCAGCCCGGCCCGCTGCGGCTGTCATTC
>DATFGV010000205.1:0-6628 GCA_035249115.1 Vineibacter sp. | reverse complement strand
GCCCTGGGCATCGAGCCAAGCGGTGTTGTGCACCAGGTTGCGCGCCGCCTCGCAGCGCGCCGCCAGCATCGCCAGGCGCTGGCGAATCGCCTGCTTGTCCCACAGGGTGGCGCCGAACGCCTTGCGGTCGATGACGTAGCGCAGGGTCATCTCCAGCGCCGTCTCGGCCTCGGCGATCGCCTGCGCGCCCAGCACCAGCCGCTCGTTCTGGAAGTTCTTCATCACGGCGTAGAAGCCGCGGTTCTCCTCGCCCAGCAGGTTCCCCGCCGGCACGCGCACGTCCTGGAGTACCAGCTCGGCGGTGTCTGACGACAGCCAGCCGGTCTTTTTCAACGCCCGGCCGACGCTGAAGCCCGGCGTGTCCTTCTCGACGATGAAAATCGAGATGCCGCCCGAGCCGCGCGCCGCCGGATTGGTTTTCGTGGCGACGAAATAGACGTCGGCCAGCACGCCATTGGTGATGAACATCTTGCTGCCGTTCAGCACGTAGTCGGCGCCGTCGCGCCGCGCCGTGGTGCGGATGCCCTTGACGTCCGAGCCGGCGCCCGGCTCGGTGACGGCGACGGCGCAGATCTTGTTGCCGGCGACGATGTCCGGCATGTAGCGCGCCTTCTGCGCGGTAGTGCCGGCGTTCATCAGGTGCGGCGAGGCCATGTCGGTGTGCACCAGCACGGTGATGGCGAAGCCGCCGAAGGTCGAGCGCGCCAGCTCCTCGGCCAGCACGACGCTGCCCAGCGAGTCCATGGCGCTGCCGCCGTACTGTTCGGGATAGCGGATGCCGAGGAAGCCCAGCTCGCCCATGCGCCGCAGCACGTCGCGCGGCACGTTGCCGGTCTCCTCCCACGCCTCGGCGTGCGGCTTGACCTCCTGCTCGATGAACCGCCGCAGCTGGTCGCGCAGCATGTCGTGCTCGTCGCGGAAGTAGGGAGAGGGCAGGGCGGTGCTGAGCATCCGGGCGGTCCGCTGTCAGGGGAGATATGAGGCGGCGCATCTTGACGGCAGCGGCCGCGGATCGCCAGCCTTGCTGAGGTTGCTGGGGGCGCGTCACTCCAGTGACGCGTCTTTTGGCGAGGCGAGACGTGACGCGCCACTGGAGTGGCGCGCCCCCAGCAAGGAGGAGGCCATGGCGGGACTCTGGTTCGAGGAATTCAAGGAGGGCATGGTATTCGAGCATGCCTGGTCGCGCACCGTCACCGAGATGGACAACGTGCTGTTCAGCTCGCTGACCATGAACGTGCAGCCGCTGCATCTGGACGCGCATTTCTCCGCCAAGTCGGAGTACGGCCAGCAGCTGGTCAACAGCATCTTCACCCTGGGCCTGATCATCGGCATGACGATCAACGACACGACCCTGGGCACCACCATGGGCAATCTCGGCATGACCGAGACGCGCTTTCCCAAGCCGGTGTTCCACGGCGACACCTTGCGGGCGCAGAGCAAGGTGGTGGCGGTGCGGGCCAGCAAGTCGCGGCCCAACGCCGGCATCGTCGAGTTCGAGCACCGCGGCTTCAACCAGCGCGGCGAGGAGGTCGCCTACTGCCGCCGCCAGGCGATGATGCTGCGCAAGCCGGCCAAGGCGTAGACGGGCTGGTCGTCGTCATTCCCTTCCCCACGCAGTGGGGACGGTGCCCGAAGGGCGGATGGGGAGCGCACGTGGTGTCTCAATCTGAGACACCTCGTTGGGTCCCCTCCGCCCCCTTCGGGGGCACCTCCCCACTTCGTGGGGAGGCAATCTACGCCCGGCGCTTGACCAGCTCCCAGGCCATGTCGGCCATGCCGCGGGCGCGGTTGCCGTATTGCGTGGCGGTGGTCGAGGAGGCGATGCCGTCCAGGCCGCGCTTGTAGACGCCCTGCACGATGCTGGCGAGGCGGAACAGCGAGAACGCCATGTAGAAGTCCCAGTGCGGGATGTCCTTGCGGCCGGTGCGCCTTGCGTAGGCCGCGAGGTAGTCCGGCTCGCTCGGGATGCCCAGCGCCTTGAGGTCCTGGCCGGCATAGCCGCTGGAGGCGCCGTAGCCGATGCCGAAATGGTAGGTCATGCAGTTGTAGGCGAGGTCGGCCAGCGGATGGCCAAGCGTGCTGAGCTCCCAGTCGAGCACCGCGATGATGCGCGGCTCGGTCGGGTGCACGATGGTGTTGCCCAGCCGGTAGTCGCCGTGGCTGATGCGGGTCTCGTCGCCCGGCGGGATGTTGGCCGGCAGCCAGGTCTTCAGCGCCTCCATCGACTCGATGTCCTCGGTGCGGGCGAGATCGTACTGGCTGCTCCAGCGCGTGATCTGGCGGGCGATGTACTGGCCCTCGCGGCCGAAATCGCCCAGTCCGACGGCGCGGTGATCGACGTTGTGCAGGCGGGCCAGCACGTCGTTCATCGAGTCGAAGATCCTGCCGCGGTCGGCCGGCGCGACGCCGGGCATCAGCGGATCGGCGAAGATGCGGCCGGGCAGGAACTGCATGATGTAGAAGTCGACGCCGATCACGCTGGTGTCCTGGCACAGCGCGTAGGCCTTGGGCACCGGCACGTCGCTGTGATCGCCCAGCGCCTTGATGACCTTGTATTCGCGGTCGACCTGGTGGGCCGAGGGCAGCAGCTTGCCCGGCGGCTTCTTGCGCAGCACGTAGCGCTTGCCGCCGCCGTCGCGCAGCAGGAAGGTCGGGTTGGACTGGCCGCCGTCGAACTGCAGCACTTGCAGCGGCGCGCGGTAGCCCTCGACATGGTCCTGCATGTAGGCGGCGAGCTTGGCCTCGTCGAATGTGTGCGCCGGCCGCACCGGCGTCAGGTTGTCGGGCAGGTCGGACATGGCGGTTCCGCGGTCTGGTGGCTGTCGCTGAATCCTGGTTTAGCGCCCACCGGCGGCGGCGTCGATGGCCGGACGCGCCATTCCGGCCTGCGGCCGCGCGCCGACGCTTGCTGGTGGCGCCGGCGGATGCCTACACTTTCAGGGCAACCGCTCGACGAGGGAACAACGCATGGGCCGCCCGCATCAACGCCGACGTCTCACCTTGACCGCGCTGGCGGCGCTGGGCGCGGCTTGCGGCGTGGCGGGCATGGCGCGCGCCCAGCGGCACTGGCTGATCGGCACCTGGGCGGGACGCACCGAGAACGTGCGCTCGCGGGTCAACGAGGACCGCACCCTGACCGTCGCCCGGGTGGCGGCCGACGGAAAATCCGCCACTGGCACGTTCAATGCCGGCGGCGTCGTGGTCCGTCCCAAGATCGCGATCGACGGCGATCGGATCAGCTTCGTGTCGGGCACCGCCTCTTCCGGCGCGACCTACGAGCTGACGCGCCGCGGCAACGAACTGGTCGGCATCCGGTCCGGCCATACGCCGGCCGGTAACCGCCCGAGCCAGACCACGATCTCGCTGGTCCGGCAATAACCCGGTCGCATGGGGTGGCTCGCGATTTTTTCCTTCGCCACGAAGTGGGAAAGGTGACGCGCCGGGGTCGCGACTCCCGTCGCCCGTCTTTGTGCTTGCCAGCCCATGACGCGGCACTGGAGTGACGCGCCCCCAGCCGTCCGCAGGGAGTCGGGAGGAAAGGCAGCTTGATCGCGGCGCCGTCCGGCGCGAGCATGGCGGCACAACCCGGGAGTCCACCATGACCAAGCCCAACGGCGTGCATCACCTCGCCATCACCACGGCCGACATCAAGACGCAGATCGCCTTCTTCAGCGACGTGCTGGGCACCGAGCTGGTGGCGCTGTACTGGATGCACGGCGTCAAGGGCGCCTGGCACGGCTTCGTCAAGCTCAACGACCACTGCTCGATCGCCTTCGTGCAGACGCCGGACATCCCGAAGATCCCGCGCGAGATCGGCCGCAGCCACGCCGGCAATCCCGGCGCGCCCTGCGCCGGCGGCGCCATGCAGCACCTGGCGCTGAACTGCGAGACCGACGCCGAGCTGATGGCGTTGCGCGACCGCATCCGCTCGCGCGGCGTCAACGTCTTCGGGCCGATCGACCATGGCTTCTGCAAGTCGATCTATTTCGCCGGACCCGAGAACCTCAGCCTGGAGATCTCGACCTCGGCCAAGGCGATCGACGCCCGCGCCTGGATCGACCCCGAGGTGGTGCAGCTGGCCGGCATCTCCGAGCTGGAGCTGGCGCGCTACAAGTCGCCGGCGCGCTACGACGGCGCCGGCGGCACCGTGAAGCAGCCGCTGATGGACCCGGCCAAGCCGCACATGGTCTACCCCGAGCGCCGCTACGCCGAGATGCTGGCGACGTCCGACGAGGACTACACCCGCCAGCGCAGCGAGACCACGCCGCCGGTCAAGGTGGCGTAGGCCTTCGGCAACAAGTGGGGAAGGTGGCGCGCGTGCGACTCCAGTCGCGCGTCTTCGTCTTTGCCACCCCATGACGCGTCACTGGAGTGACGCGCCCGCAGCGCTCTCCAGCTTCGCCGGAGAGAGACGTCAACGCCCCATCACCTCGAAGACGGCGTTGCGCAGGGCCATCTCGGCTTTTTCGATCGTCGCCCGATCGGTCTGCTCGCCCTGGCGTCCGGTCGTGATGAAGACGTAGTGTGATCCGTCCGGCGCGTCGATGATGGTGTATCGCGCGACCAGGCTCGCGGTCGGGGTCTCGCACGCGATCAGCATGCGTTTCGCCGACTCGGTGAGCGTGTCGTCGGTGAAGCCGGAAACGAAGCTTCCCTTGCAGGCCTTGGCCTCGGCGGCCAGCATTTGCGAGGCGGTTTCCCTCAGTCCCTTGGCGACGCCTTTGGGGACGATCCGCAGGATGCCGAGGACGCCCTGCGCCTGCCAGACCACGTCGGACTCGCTCAGGTACCGGCTGCCGATCGCCTTGATGTCCTTGTCGGTCAGGATGCGGAACGAACTCATGTCCGACCGCGCCATGATGTTGGCCACCAGTTTGGTGGCTTCCAGACGTTGCTCGACGCTGGCGCGGGCCGCTGATGCCGGTGCCGGTGCTGGCGCCGCAGCCGGTCCGGCCGGCGGCGCGGTCCTGCCGAGGCCGGCGATCTGGCGCTGGGTCATGACGCATTCGGCGACGCGATCAAGGGCGGCGAAGGTTCCTGTCAGATTGAAGGCGTACTGGCGGCCAAGGGCCACCACCGTCAACCGGTAGCCGCGTTGAAACTGCTCGAACAGCGCCGCTCGATCCGGCAATTCGGCGAGCACCAGGTCGTGTCGCACGGCGATGCCCGTGACCTGGTGCGGCGCGAAGCCGTCGATCCACAACGTGATCGGCGCGCTCTGGTTCTTGGCGAAATTCCATTCGCCATGGGCGAACGCGATGCGCCAGGTGTAGTCGGCGGAGACCGAGAACATTACTTTGATGCCGCTGCGATACACGGCATCTATGGCGCAGTGCGAGAACCGCCCGTTGCGCTCGTAGGCCGCGCCTTTCCACTCGCCGGACGTGAACGATGTTCCCGGCAACGCTTCGGCGCCGGCAGGCAGCGGCAACGTCAAAATGGCGGTCAGCGCCGCCCCGCGGGCGAAACGGTTCATCCTTATCCCCAACCGCAATGGTTGAACAACCCCACGGTACCCCACGCGTAGTCTACGCCGGTTCGGAGCCATGGCGACAGATATTTTCAGCCGACCGAAAGAAGTCATTCAGCTTGGAATAAAAAACACGCGCGTGCGTTCACTCATATAGGCGGCGGAATCCATACCTGCGGATACGCCATCCAGTGACGGCGCGGCCCATCTCGGCCGCCGAGCCCGCCGCCGCGTCGTTGCGGCTGCACCAGGAGACCCGTGACATGACCGAGCGCGACAAAGTCCTGAACCTGCTGCGCGGCGCCGTCGCCAACCGGATCCGCTTCACCTTCCCGTTCCGCTTCGGCACCGTGACCATCGCCGGCGGCTCCTTCACCTACGTGGCGAACGCCATCGAGTCCGGCCGGGTGCGGCTGCAGATCACCAACACCTTCCCGCCGGGCGTCGGCGGCCAGTACACCTCCGGCACGCCCAACACACTGCGCGCCGCGCCGCTGGCCGGCCGTGTCCAGGAGGGCCTGCTGCTGCACGAGTGCACGCACGCGGTCTTCGACCTGACCAGGACCAAGGTGACGGACAACGAGGACGAGGCGGCCTGCTACGTCGTCAACGCACTCTACTTCCGCATGACCGGCCTGCGGCCGCCACGCTGGAACGCCGAACCGCACGTCACCGCCGGCACCGTGGCCGACGACCTGCTGCGCAAGTACCAGGCCGGCAAAGTGCCGATCCCGCCGGTCGACGCCGCCCTGTGGACGAATTTGCGCGCCACTGTGGCGCTGGATCCGCTCTATCGCTGGGGCACGTCCGGCATCCTGGGCGTGCTGGCCGGCAGCGAAACCGGCCACGACGGCTGAGCGCAGCGGATCCTGCTCGTCAATCAGTGTTGTATTGCCTTCCCCACAAAGTGGGGAAGGTGGCGCGAAGCGCCGGAAGGGGAGCGCTCGTGGTGTTTGTCAGTGAGACCACGTTGGCTCCCCTCCGTCCCTTCGGGGCACCTTCCCACGCATAGGTATGGGGAGGAGGGGCAGCCAGAAATCCTACCCCAACGGCCAGGTGAAACGGATGTTGCCCTTGGCCAGGCCGTCGCGCACCACCTGCGCGCCGCCGGACTTCATCATCCATTCCAGGCGGTGGTCGCGGTACTCGCGCTTGATG
>DATFGV010000204.1:0-8647 GCA_035249115.1 Vineibacter sp. | reverse complement strand
ACCGAGTCCGCTGTTTCGGCCGTTGACCGGCACGCCGCTAGGGCGGCGTCACATCGGCTCGATGATGCGCTTGCGCGTGGTGCGCGGCGGCGGCGGTGGCACGGTCGCGAGCGTGTTGAGCAGCAGGGCGCGGGTGTCGGCCGGGTCGATCACGTCGTCGTAGAGGAAGCGCGCCGCCGACTCGACGGCGGTGTTGGAGCGCTTCAGCTCGTCGGTCAGCCGCTTGTGCAGGGCGGCGCGCGCCTCGGGGTCGGCTTCGGCGTCGAGCTCACGGCGGTAGATGATGTTGACCGCGCCCTCCAGCCCCATGCCGCCGAACTCGGCGGTCGGCCAGGCGAGCAGCACCGTCGGATCGAGCGGCTGCGAGCCCATGATGTAATAGCCCAGGCCATAGGCCTTGCGCAGCACCACGGTCATCACCGGCACGGTGGCGTTGGCCAGCGCCGACAGCACCCGGGCGCTGCGCCGCACCAGGCCGGTCTTCTCGACGTCGGGGCCGACCATCAGGCCCGGCGTGTCGCACAGCAGCAGCATCGGGATGTCGAAGGCGTCGCAGATCTGGATGAAGCGCGCCGCCTTCTCCGAGGCCGGGCTGTCGATCGCGCCGGCCAGGAACATCGGCTGGTTGGCGACGACGCCGACCGGCCGGCCGCCGAGCCGGACGAGCGCGGTGACCACGGCGCGGCCCCAGCTCGGCTTGAGCTCGAGGATGCTGCCGGTGTCCGCCAGGCCCTCGATCACCTTGCGCACGTTGTAGGCGCGCTTGGGGTTGTCGGGCACGACCTCGCGCAGCTTGCGCTGGTCCGGCGCCTCGCCGGCCGGGCCGGGGCCGTTGAAGTAGCCGAGGTACTTTTTGGCGACGGCGATCGCCTCGGCATCGTCCTCGACCAGCAGGTCGATCACGCCCGAGGCGACGTGCACTTCGGCGGCGCCGATCTCCTCCGGCGTCAGCTTGACGCCCAGCGCCGCCTCGACCAGCGGCGGGCCGGCCATGCCCATCGACGAGCCCTTGGTGGCGAACAGCACGTCGCACATGCCGGCGAGGTTGGCGTGGCCGGCGAAGGCGCGGCCGGGCAGCACGCCGATCGTCGGCACCAGTCCCGACAGCCTGGCGAAGACCACGAAGGTCGGGGTCGAGCCGCGCGCCTCGACCTTCATGTCGTGCGGCCGCGCGCCGCCGCCGTCGAGCCAGCAGACCACCGGCAGGCGGTGCTTCTCGGCATGCGCGAACATGCGGCTGGTCTTGGCGTGGTTGATGGCGCTCTGGGTGCCGGCGTAGACGGTGTAGTCGTAGAACACCAGGTCGACCGGCCTGCCGTCGATCCGGCCGGTGCCCATCACCACGCCGTCGGCGGCGCCTTCCATGCCGGCGACCGCCGGCCGCGCCAGGCCGCCATATTCGACGAACGAGTCGGCATCGAGCAGGTCGGCCAGCGCTTCGCGCGTCGTGAGCCGGCCGCGCTTGCGCTGCTGCGCCACGGCGGCGGGCCGCGCGTCGTCGAGCCGCGCGGCGCGCGCCTGCAGTGCCAGGTCGAGGTCGGGGCGGATCGGCTTGGAGTCGGCGTGATCGGGCATGCGATGTCCGCGCTTCGGCAAACGTCCGCCTGGCGAACGTCGCCACGGATCGAATCCTCGCAGCAAGCGGACTTCACAGCAGCGTGTCAACCGCCCCGCGGCCGCCTGCGGGTCAGGGCACTCGCATAGGGCGTGAAGGACGCGCGGCGACGTCATAAGCTTCCCCCGTAGGGGCGGGGCGATCGCATATGAACCTCTCCCCAACGGGGAGAGGTCGGCACGCGACAGCGTGCCGGGTGAGGGGGTCGTGCGGCGGGCGCGGCGTTTGCTGGTCAGCATCGTCACTGGGGCGACGCCCCCTCACCCGCCGCGCTTCGCGCGTCGACCTCTCCCCGTTGGGGAGAGGTCATGAATCGTGCCCTGACAATCATGTACGATCGCCCTACCCGCAGGTCCGCGCGGCGCGGCCGGCGCGAAGGCGCACCCGAATGTCAGGCGTCGGGATAGCGGATGGCGAGCACCTCGATGTTGTCGAGGCCGGCCGGGGTGCGGACCGGCACCGTGTCGCCGACCTGCGCCTTGAGCAGGGCGCGGGCGACCGGCGAGATCCAGCTGACATGGCCGTGCTCGACGTCGACCTCGTCGGCGCCGACGATGGTGATGGTGTGCTCCTCGTCGCGGCCGTTGACGTAGGTGACGGTGGCGCCGAAGAACACCTGGTCGCGGTGCCGTTGCTTGGCCGGGTCGACGATCTCGGCCGCCTCCAGGTGCTTGCTGAGGAAGCGGATGCGGCGGTCGATCTCGCGCAGGCGTTTCTTGCCGTAGAGATAGTCGCCGTTCTCCGAGCGATCGCCGTTGGCGGCGGCCCACGACACGACCTTCACCACCTCCGGCCGCTCGACGTCCATCAGCTTCAGCATCTCGGCGCGCAGGCGGGCGAAGCCCTGCGGCGTGATGTAGTTCTTGACGCCGGCGGGCAGCGCCGGCGCGTCATCCGGCAGCTCGTCGTCGACCGCGTCGGTTTCCTTGGTGAACGCCTTGCTCATGAGCTTCGTCCCCGGTGCCGCCCAGTCTAGCCTGGATTTCCCGAACCAACTCGCGGAAAGCTGAGGAGCCGACCTGATCGAGATCAGTAACTCTGTCGTCCTGAGCGAAGCGAAGGACCTTTTGAGCCGTGCGATCGCACAGGCAGACGTAGGACATACTGTGCGCCAACCCGCCTCTCGTGCCAAACGAAGGTCCAAAAGGTCCTTCGCTTCGCTCAGGACGACAGTTGGGTCATTTGATCTCGCCAACAAATGCCATCAATGATCCAGGTTTTGGAAATCCAGTCTACCACCCCTCGCGGGCGCGCACCGCATCCAGCGCGCGATCGACGAAGTCGAGCCGGTCCTGGCCCCAGAAGCGCTCACCCTCGATCACGAAGGTGGGCGCGCCGAACACGCCCAGGGCTTCGGCTTCGCGGGTGTACAGCGCATACAACGCCTGGACCGGCGCGCCGGTTTCGGCCGCCACCAGGGCGGCGCCGTCAAGACCGTTCTCGTCGGCGATCTGCCGGCGCACCTCGGCGCGGGCGATGTCGCGCTCCTCGGCCCACAGCGCGCGCAGCAGCGCATGCGACAGGCGAGGCGCATCGAGCCCCGCCTCCTGGGCGGCGATCACCATCCAGCCCGGCGGCTTGTTCCAGTTCGGATCGGTGATCACCTGCGGGTAGTGGCGTGGCTGGAGGTTGAGCGACATGCCGAGATGCTTGCGCCAGCGGTCGAGCTCCAGCGCGTGGTAGCTGCGGCGCGGCTCCGGCCGGGTGCGCAACGGCACGCCGCCGGTCTTGAGCACCACGGCCTGGAAGTCGTACGGCTTCAGCACCAGCCGCACCTTGTGCCGGCGCACGATGTCCTGCAGCCGGGGGCCGGCGAAATAGGCCCAGGGCGAGGACAGGCTGTAGTAGCAGGGCAGTTCGAACATCGCTGGCGACTCTGCTATAGGGCCGCGACGGACAAGCGCGGCAACAACGGATAGCATGAACACCTTTCTCGACCCGGCGGACGGGCGCAAGGGCGCTGGCGGCGATAGCGGACCGATCGGGCTGGCGGCGCTGGAGCGCGTCGCGCGCCACGATCTCGCGCGGTTGAACTATCCGGCCGCGAACTGGGTACCGCCGACGCCGGGCCCGGACGGCAGGCCGGTATTGGACGTGCTGATCGTCGGCGGCGGCATGTGCGGCCAGACCGTCGCATTCGCCTTGCGGCGCGAGGGCGTGCGCCAGATTCGCGTCATCGACCGCAACCCGGCAGGGCAGGAAGGGCCGTGGGGCACCTACGCCCGCATGGACACGTTGCGCTCGCCCAAGCAGCTGACCGGTCCCGACCTCGGCGTCGCCAGCCTGACCTACCGCGCCTGGTACGAGGCGCAGCACGGCGCCGGCGGCTGGGAGGCGCTGCACAAGGCGGCGCGGCTGGACTGGCTGGATTACCTGCTGTGGGTGCGGCGGATCGCCGAGCTGGAAGTCGAGAACGACACCGAGATGACCGCGCTCGATGCCGGCGGCGCGGTGCTGCGCGCGTCGCTGCGCGGCCCGCGCGGCGTTGAAACGGTGTACGCCCGCAAGGTCGTGCTGGCGCTGGGCCGCGACGGCAGCGGCGCGCTGCGCTGGCCATCGTTTCCGTCGTTCGACCCGCAGGCGCGCGCCGGCCGCGTCTTCCATTCGGCCGACGCGATCGACTTCGCGGCGCTGGCCGGACGTACCGTCGCCGTGCTGGGTGTCGGCGCGTCGGCGTTCGACAACGCCGCCTGCGCGCTGGAGGCCGGCGCCCGCGGCGTGACGATGTTCGCGCGCCGGCCGTTCCTGCCGCAGGTCAACAAGTCCAAGGGCGCGTCGTTTCCCGGCTTCCAGCGCGGCTTCGCGGCGCTCGACGACGATCGTCGCTGGCGGTTCATGACCTACATCTTCGACGAACAGGCGCCGCCGCCGCACGAATCGGTGCTGCGCTGCGATCGCCATCCCGGGTTCGTCCTCCGCTTCGCCGAGCCGTGGACCGATCTCGCGGCCGACGGCGAGGGCGTGACCGTGACGACGTCGACGGCAAGCCATCGCTTCGACGCCGTGATCCTCGCCACCGGTTTCGACGTCGATCTGATGCGGCGACCGGAACTGGCGTCGCTGGCCGACCACGTCCTGCTGTGGGCCGACCGGCGATCGGCGGCCGAGGTGGCGGCCGCGCCGGAAGCGGCGCGCTTCCCCTACCTCGGCGACGGCTTCGGGTTGCAGCCCAAGGGTACCGGCGCGCCGCCGCGCCTCGCTGACATCCACGTCTTCAACTGGGGCTGTACCATGAGCCACGGCCCTTTGGCCGGTGACATCCCCGGCCTGGGCGTCGGCGCCGAGCGCCTCGCCGACGCGATCGTGCGCGGCCTGTTCGTATCCGACGCCGATCGCCACTTCGACGCCTTGCTGGCGCACGACGAGCCCGAGCTGGCGCCGACCCGCTACTTCGTCCCGCGCGAGCGCCGCTGACACCGCCGGACTACCTCGAACGCGACTGCGCAGATGGCTAAGACTTCCACGGGTTGACGACTTCCTTGACGACGGCGTCGAAGTCCGACGTGTTGCGGGTGACGACTGCCAAATCGTGCGCATTCGCCGTCGCCGCGATAAAGGCGTCCATAGCGCCGATTGGACGGCCTGCCGCCTCGCGCCGCGCTGCGATCCGGCCCCAGGCCTCCGCGACGGCATCGCCGACCGGCAGCACGCGGCCTTCGAAGCGGGACGGCAACTCGTGGCGCAGCCAGTCGTCGAGCCGCCGTCGCCGGCTGCCGGTGGCAAGCCGCTCGATGCCGTAGCGCAGCTCAGCCATTGTCACGACGCTGAGGAACACCCGATCTTCATCGACGTCCGCCAGCCAAGCGATGACCCCAGGATCGGGTCGCGGTTTCACCCATTCCGAGATGACATTGGTATCGAGGAGAAAGGTCACAGCACGACCTTGCGTGGGCCATCCTTCCTGCGCTTGAGTCTGAGGCCGGAGCCGCGCAGCGGCGAGGTCGCCAGGAACTCCGCCAGGTTGCCGGTGCGCCTTGTCTTTCGCTCCCATTCCTGCGGCGCCACGACGACGGCCGCGGTACGGCCGTGCCGCGTGATCGTCTGCGGTCCCATCGACTGGGCCCGCTCGATGACTTCGCTGAGGTGCGCCTTGGCTTCGGCGACGGTCCAGTTTCTGCCACTCAAGGTGTGTCTGCTCCGCACTTATGGTCAAGTTGGTCACTATAGTCATTTGCTGTCGAAAGTGAAGAGGATGTTGCGACGTTATGGAAGCGGTCATCCTGGGAGCGCGGGCCTCCGGCCCGCTCATGAGCGGGCGAGACGCCCGCGCTCCCAGGTTCGAGTTGATGGGGAGACGCTCCAGTGACGCCATCAGCCGCACTGTTTCGCGCCGCGCCGGAAGCGGGCTAGCGGCCGGGCGGGCGGGTGTGCTGGAGTGGGCGACCGTGGTCGGGCGCCGGGAGGTCGAGGCGATGAAACCGCATGACGTGCTGAGCCAGCCGCCGAATGTGCTGAGCGCCGCGCAGCGCGAGGCGTTCTTCCGCGACGGCTACCTGGTGCTGCCCGACTACGTGCCGGCGGCCTGGTTGACGCGCCTGCGCACCGCGCTCGACGAGCTGATGGACCGCAGCCGCGCGATTGCGCAGGCCGACAGCGTCTGGGTGCTGGAGGAGGGCCATTCGGCCGACAATCCCCGCCTGCACCGGGTCAGCAGCCCGCAGGACCAGCACCCCGAGTTCTGGGCATTCATCAGCGACCCGGTGATGACCGACCTGGCGGCCGACGTCGTCGGGCCGGACGTCAAGTTCCACCACGCCAAGCTCAACGTGAAGTCGGGCAAGGGCAGCCAGGGCTTCGGCTGGCACCAGGACATCCCGGCCTGGCCGCACACCGATTTCAGCCCGGTGACGATCGGCGTCTACATCGACGGCTGCAGCGATGCGCAGGGGCCGCTGACGGTCGCGGCCGGCAGCCACGAGGGGCCGCTGTTCTCGATGTACGACGGCGAGGGCAACTTCGTGGTCAAGATCCGCGACCAGGAACTCGGCTGGCTCAAGGACGATCAGATCCGGCGCCTCACCGGCGGGCCCGGCACCACGTTGCTGCTGAACTGCCGCGCCGTGCACGGCTCGGCGCCCAACCGCGCCACGGCGGCGCGGCCGCTGCTGCTGCCGGTCTATTCGTCGGCCGATTCCTTCGCCTATACGCCGAGCCCGATCCCCAGCCCGCACCAGGGCGACATCGTGCGCGGCCGGCCGGCGCGCTTCGCCAGGTTCGACACGCGGCCGGTCGAGATGCCGCCCGACTGGCGCGGCGGCTACAAGCCGGTCTGGGCGCACAAAGCCGCCGAGGCCAGCTACCGCAAGACGGCGTACTAGAGCGGCGGCGGCTGGCCCCAACGCGGACCGGCCGAGCGTTTTCGGCAGCCCTTGTGATTGACTCGTCTGGGCAAGCCTTCATGGTGAGCTTGTCGAACCATGAAGGCACGCGCACCGAGGTCCGTGCGCCGCTTCATGGTTCGACAAGCTCACCATGAAGCGGTCAGGCTCAAACTTGGCCTGTCTGACGGCACACAAGCCTTCAGCGCTGGCGCACCCAGCGCAGCGATCCGGTGCCTTCGTCGGTGACGAACAGGTCGGGATGCAGGAACTGGATGCGCACCGACAGCCACTGGCCGATCGGCTCGACCGGCGGAATGGTTTTGGGCGAGTAGTCCTCGGCGCGGGTGTGCACGATCGACTGCTGCGGATCGAACCGGTAGCTGCCGACCGTGTCGACGATTCCGGCCGGCACGTAGAGGCGCTTGTAGAAGCGGCCGTCCGGCTGGAACCGTACGAACACCGAGGCGGCCGGCCGGTCGCGCGACTGCATCGACGTGCTCCAGGAGCCGACGATCGACGGCGCCCCGAGTTGGGCGAGCTGGCTGGAACGTGCTGGCGCGGCGGCGCCAGGTGCTTGCGCCTGTCCGGCGACGCTACCGATCAAGGCGAGCGGCGCGATCAAAGCCCAAGGCAGCCATCGCGATCGACGCGGCAGCCGTTCTGCCCGCCGCGCCAGTCGTGGTGTTGATATTTGTGGAGCGTCACCCGATCGCGCCGCACAGCGCTCGATGTTCATGCGTTCCTCCCCTATAGCCGAGTCCGCTTCCGCCCCCACTCAGCGGGGGAGTCACGGTCCTCCTCCCCAGCTTTGCTGGGGAGGTGCCCCGAAGGGGCGGAGGGGAGCCGACGCGGTGTCACCGTGAGAACCACCACGTGGGCTCCCCCTCCGGCCTTCGGCCACCTCCCCCACCGCGTGGGGGAGTCATGATCTTCCTGTCCCCTCACTCGATCGCGGCGCCGACCGACTTCACCACCTCGGCCCATCGGGCCCGGTCGGCCTTGACCGTGGCGCGGAACTGCTCGACCGACTCGATGCGCACGGCGTTGCCCAGCTCGGTGAACTTCTGCTGCACGGCCGGCAACCGCAGCACCACATTGACCGCGGCATTCAACCGGGTGGCGATCGCCGGGTCGAGATCCTTGGGACCGAACAGCCCGAACCAGATGAAGCTTTCGTAACCGGGCACGCCGGCCGCGTCGATGGTCGGGATGTCGGCGATGGCGGCGACGCGTTTGCGGGTGGTGACGCCCAGCAGCCGCACCTTGCCGGCGCGCCACTGGCCGAGCACGGTCTGCACCTGGTTGAAGATGCAGCAGACGTCGCCGGTGAGCACCGCCTGCATCGCCTCCGGCCCGCCCTTGTAGGGCACGTGCACCATCTGCAGCCCGGCCCGCGCGTTGAACTCGGCGAAGGCGAGATGCGTGCCGGTGCCGTTGCCGGTCGAGGCGAAGTTGTACTTGCCCGGCGCCGCCTTGACCTTGGCGATGAAGTCCTGGACCGAGGCCGCGTCGATCACCGCCGGGTTGATGGTCAGCACGTTCGAGGTGTCGACCAGCGGCGCGATCGGCGTGAAGTCGGCCTCGACGTCGAACGGCAGGCGCCTGTAGAGCGCGGCATTGACGCCGTGCGTGGCCGCGGTGCCGAGGAGCAGCGTGTAGCCGTCGGCCTTTGCCCTGGCCACCGCTTCGGAGGCAAGGTTGCCACCGGCGC
>DATFGV010000203.1:0-49196 GCA_035249115.1 Vineibacter sp. | reverse complement strand
GCGCCACTGGAGTGGCGCGCCCCCGGCAAATCAGAACTTGACCGGCGTGACCGGCGCTTGGCCGGAAGCGATCAACGCCGGGATCTTGCCGGAGTTGTTCTCCCAAACCAGCAGCATCGAGCGCTTGGCCGAATAGCCCTGGTGGCGAATGTCGGCCGGCATGGCGGCGATGTCGCCGGCGCGCATAGTGACGTTGGCGCGCGGCGCGCCGGTTTCCTTGTCCTTCACCACCCAGGTGATCTCGTCGGACAGTTGCAGGAACCACTCGACCCGGTCGTTGCCGTGCTCGACCGGCAGGATGAACTCCTCCGACGTCGGGCAGTACAGGCTGTCGCGCACCACCGAGCAGACGCTGGGGTTCCAGGTCACATCTGAACGCGACAGGTAACTGAATAGATTGAAGGCGCGCACTTCATCCTCGAAGCCAGGCTCGGCGTGGATCTCGGGCTGGTCCTGCGGCACGTCGGCAAAATGCCGGTTCACCGGATAGCCGTTCTGGTCGGTGCGGATCGGGGTGTCGCCGGCGCAGCCGACCATGCGCTGCGCCGTCACGCGCTGGCGGGTGATCGCCGCCACGTTGTTGCCGTTCTTGCGGCCGTAGGGATTTGCCGTCTCCTCCGGCGCAGCGAACGGGTCGTAACCCTTGTTGGTCCAGTCGTCGAGGATGGCCTTGAAGGTCGCCATCAGATCGTCGGCATTGAATGTCTCGACGTAGTCGAGACCAGCGTTGCGGTAGGCATCGTTGTAGCGACCGGCGAACATGTCGACCGTGCCGTAGTGGTTCAGCGTGCCAAACACGTGGTCGAAATTGACCGTGCCGTAGAAGAAGTTCCAGGCGACGTCACGCTGCAAGGCGCGCAGGAAGACGTCGGCCGGCATCAGGTGGCTGCCCTTGGGCCACTTCACCCGAACGAAGTACTCGTCGCGGCTGAACTCGAACCTGCCCTTCTTGAAGCTGCGATAGCCGTAGTAGTTGTCCGGCTCGGAGGCCTGCACGGCGATGGCGCTCGACATCTCGGAATTCCCTCGACTGCGGGTCAGTTGGATTTGGTTTCGCAGATCTCCGCCCAGCGCTCGATGGTAAGCGGTCCCTGCACGGTCTGGATGGTCAACACTCCCGGCTTGTCGGCGTGGAACTGATAGGCCGAGCCCTTGGGCAGCAGGGCCATGTGGCCGCGCCGGCAGACGACGCGACCCATCCTGGCGCCGCCGGGCTCGCCCTTCACCAGGACGGCGCCGTCGCCGCCAGCCGGCGCCGCTTGGCCGGCGCCGAGCTTGTGCAGGCGCACTTCGACAGTCCCGTCCATCACCAACGCGAACTCGTCATGATCGCAAGTGAACCACGGTGACGTGCCCTCGGCGCGAAGACACTCGATGACATACTCGAAGTTCTTGCCGACGGCGACGCGCTCATAGGGCTTGGCCTTCGAGGCCACCTCAAAGACATTGGAGAACACGTAGTTCTTCGGATCGTCCTTGATGACCTGGATGCCGCCCTTTTGGAAGTTGGTCAGCGAACCGAAAACGGTTTTCACGTCGGTCATGGGTGGTTCCCCCAGTTCATGACGGGGCTAGCCTTTGCGTACGGGGCGCGACTGTAGCCTGGCCAGCCAACGGTCGTCGATGCTGTTGCCCGCACCGTCGGCGTAGCGCGCTTGGCGGGAACGACGCGTTTCGTGGCGGCGGCAGTGCGGCATCGTCGAAGCACCCTGTGAGGAGCGGTCCGCTGGCTGGGTTGGCGGGCGGGCCGGCGCAATGTTAGGAGTCGCCTCGCGAGCGGGCAGCGACCGCTTCTGGCGACGAGGCATGGCGGCTATGGCAGATCGTGCACCTCTGGCCGGTCCAAGCGTCTGGCTTGGCCGGGACATGGCGTCTTCGAACCGCTGGATCCGCGACCTGCCGACCGCTGCGGCGGCCGAACTCGGCGCGGCACTGGATGGTGTGCGCCGCCGCGGACTCGCCTGGCATGCCATCAGGCGCGACGACTTTCCGCTGCCGTCGCTCGGACCGCTACTGGCCGACATCGCCGAAGAGCTCGAGAACGGCTGCGGCATCGTCAAGTTGCGCGGCGTTCCGGTCGGCGCCTACGACGAGACGTCACTGCGCCAGCTCTATTTCGGCCTCGGTACCCATCTCGGCACGCCGGTATTCCAGAACAAGCGTGGCGAGCTGATGCGCGCCATCCGCGACGAGGGCTCCGATGTCGGCCGCCGCTATGGCCAGATCGAGGGCAAGGGCGAACAACGCCCGTTCCTGTCGTCCTACGCCCGCACCCTGACCAATGGCGCCTTGCGTTTCCACACCGACCGCACCGACGTCGTCGGGCTGTTGTGCGTGCGCCAGGCGAAGTCCGGCGGGGTCAGCAAGCTCTGCAGTTCGGCGGCGGTGCACAACGCGATGCTGGCGCGGCGGCCGGACCTGCTCGAGATCCTCTTCCAGGATGTTTGGCGCAGCCGCCTGGGTGAAGAGTCGGATGACCCGAAAACCGTCTATCCGTTGCCGATCTTTGGCCTGCGCGACGGCCGTCTGACCAGCCACTATTCCCTCACCTATATTGAGGCCGCCGAGATGGTGCCCGGCGTGCCCAAGCTGACGGCGGCACAACGCGAGGCGATTGACCTGCTGATGGCGCTGGCCGAGGAAATGTGCTTCGAAATGACCCTGGAACCGGGCGACCTGCAGTTCATCAACAGCCACGTCACCTACCATGGCCGCACGCCGTTCGAGGACGACATGTCGACCGGCCACGACCGGCTGCTGCTGCGGCTGTGGCTGTCGATGGCCAACAGCCGGGCGCTGCCGCAGGGCCACGAGGTGCTGTGGGGTAGCATCGCGGCCGGCGCTCAACGGGGCGGCATCGCCCAGGTCGCGGCCTGAGCCGGGCGGCCCTGGACCCGATCGGCAGCAACGACCCCTTCGCGGACGGCAATACAGGCGTGCCTGCCGGCAGCTTGTCGCAGGCCGACGCCTCGGCGAAGGTGCCGGCGCAGCATGAACCGTCCGAACCGCCAATCAGCGTTATGCGGCGGCTTGCGATCGGTAACGGGGTTGGAAAGGCAGACGGAATAGTGGCGGAGTCGGCATCGAGTTGGCGACGCGAGGCGCGGGTGATCGGCCTGATCAGCACCGCGCACTTCGTCAGCCATTTCTACATCCTGCTGCTGCCGCCGGTTTTCGGCCTGCTGAAGGTCGAATACGACGTCAGTTACACGGCCATCGGCCTGGCGCTGACCGCCTTCAACGTCGTGTCGGCCACCCTGCAGACGCCGGCCGGCTTCCTGGTCGACCGGGTCGGGCCACGGGTAATTCTCACCGGTGGCCTGTTGTTGGGCGCCGCCGCCATTGCGCTCGCGGCGCTGGTGCCGGGCTACTGGATGCTGGTTGCCGCCTTCGCGGTGCTGGGCCTGGCCAACACGGTCTACCATCCCGCCGACTACGCCATCTTGTCGGCGACGATCGACGGCAACCGCATCGGCAAGGCGTTCTCCGTCCACACCTTTGCCGGCTATCTCGGCAGCGGCGTGGCGCCTGCCATTGTCCTGCTGTGCGCGGCGCTGTGGGGCTGGCGCGGCGCGTTCTATGTGGCGGCGGCGCTGGGTGGCGTTGTTGCGCTGCTGCTGATGGCGCAGGGCGGCGTGCTGGCAAGCGTATTGCCTGCAAAGCCCAGACCAGGGTCTACGCCCGCGTCGCCCGAGGTCGGCTGGCGCCTGCTCCTCACCGGGCCGATCCTGCGCAACTTGATGTTTTTCGCCCTGTTGGCGATGGCCAACGGCGGCCTGCAGAACTTTTCGGTCGTCGCCCTGGGCTCCCTGCACGGCACGCCGGCCGCCATCGCCAACGTGGCGCTGTCCGGCTTCCTGCTGCTGAGCGCCGCGGGTGTGCTGGTCGGCGGCGTCATTGCCGACCGCACGGCGCGTCACGAGCGGGTGGCTGCGGCGTGTTTTGCGGCCACGGCCACCATGGTCATTCTGATCGGCTGGGTCGATCTCGGCGCCGTGCTGCTGATCGCCGTCATGTCGCTGGGCGGCCTGCTCAACGGCGTCATCCAGCCGTCGCGCGACATGATGGTGCGCTCGGTGACGCCACCGGGCGCGTTCGGCAAGGTCTTCGGCTTCGTGTCGACCGGCTTCAACATCGGCGGCATGATCTCGCCGCTGCTCTACGGCTGGCTGATGGACCGCGGCGAACCACGCCTGTTGTTCGTACTGATCTGCGGCTTCATCCTGCTTTCGCTGCTGACCGTGATCACCCGGCCGCGACCGGCACCGCTTGTGGCGCCGCGGCCGGCGGCGGCGGAGTAGCCGCCGCTCGGTCCGCGGGCTGATAGGCGCGCGTTACCGCATCTTCAGCGCCCACTCGGTGTACTTTTTCGCCTGGGCGTGCACGTCGCGATAGTATTTGGCGTACTCGTCGCCCGACATGATGCGCAACGCCAGGCCGGCGTCCTCCATCTTCTTGACGTGTTCCGGATTGGCCATCGCCTTGCGGAAGCCGGCCTCCAGCGCCTTGACGATGTCTGGCGGCGTTCCCTTGGGTGTTGCCACACCGCGGGTCGAGGAGGAGACCACCGTCGGATAGCCCAGCTCCTTGGTGGTTGGCACGTCGGGCAAGAACTTGGAGCGCTCGTTGTCCATCACCGCGAGCACCCGGACCTCTCCCGATTGCACGCGCTTGAGGATGCTGCCGACGTTGTCGAACGCTGCTTCGACATGGCCGCCGAGGATGGCGGTCAGCTGCTGCGCACCGCCGTCGAAATGCACGATGCGGAACTCGATCTTGGCGGCCTCGTGCACCATCAGCATGGCGAGATGATCATCGCTCAGAATGCCGGTGGTGCAGGCTGAAACCTTGCCCGGTGCCTTCTTCGCCGCCTCGACCAGATCGGCGAGGGTCTTGTAGGGGCTGTCAGCCTTGACCCAGATGATGCCCGGGTCGAGCACCTGGTTGATCACCGGCACGAAACCGTCGACGTCGAAGATCGCCTTGCGCTCCGGATCGAGCACGATGGTGTTCACCGCCGGCAGGTTGATAAAGCCCACGGTGTAGCCGTCAGGCCGGGCACGGGCCAATTCGGTGAACCCGAGCTGGCCGCCGGCGCCGCCCTTGTTGACCACCACGACCGGCTGGCCGAATTCCTTTTCGGCCATGCTGGCGACGATCCGGGCGCCGACGTCGGTGCTGCCGCCGGGCGGGAAGGCGACGATCAGCTGGATCGCCTTGCGCGGGAAGTTTTGCGCGACGGCCGGGCCGGCCAATGTCAGCGCAGCGGCGCTGCCGGCGATCGCGGTTCGGCGGGTAATGTTCATGCTTGCCTCCACCATGGTCGGGAACGAAGTCTCAGTCGGGATCGGAGTCGCGCAGCCGCGCCGCGACCCGCGGCCGGATCAGCAACGCCGCGAAGATCAGCACGGGAATCACCAGCAACGCCAGGGCCACCGGTCGCTCGAGGAAGATCAGGAAGCTGCCACCGGAAATCTCCAGGGTCGTGCGTAGCGATTTCTCCATCATTGGTCCCAGGATCATCGCCAGGATGGCCGGCGCCAGCGGGAAATCGAGCTTGCGCAGCAGATAGCCCAGCACGCCGAAGCCCAGCATGACCCAGACGTCGAACACGCTCTGCTTGATGCTGTACGCACCGATGACGCAGAAGATCAGCACGCCGACGCACAAGTAGCGGAACGGGATGCGCAGCAGCTTCGCCCACAGCCCGACCAGCGGCAGGTTCAGCGCCAGCAGGATGACATTGCCGATGAAGAAGCTGGCGATCACCGCCCAAACCAGATCCGGCTTCTCCTTGAACAGGAAAGGCCCGGGTGACAGGCCGTTGATGATGAAGGCGCCCATCAGCACGGCGATGGTCGGCGAGCTCGGTATCCCAAGCGCCAGCAGCGGCACCATGGCGCCATTGGCGTAGGCGTTGTTGGCGGTTTCCGGCGCCGCCACACCTTCGATGGCACCCTTGCCGAAACGCTCCGGTGTCTTCGACAGGCGCTTTTCCAGCACATAAGCCATGAACGTCGGGATGATGGCCCCGACTCCCGGGATCAGGCCGAGCAGAAAGCCGACGATGCTGCCGCGGCCGATGGCGCCGGCCGAACTGCGCCATTCGTGCCGCTCGGGCATCCATTTCTTGAGATCCGCCTCAATCATCTGCGTCTTACGCGCCTCGGCCGCCAGCAGCAATTCGCCGATACCGAACAGGCCCATGACGACGGGCACGAAGCTGATGCCGTCGTATAACTCCTGGACGCCGAAGGTGAAGCGCGGCGCGCCGCGCACCGGATCGAGGCCGACCATCGACAGCAGCAGGCCGAGAACCGTCATCAGCAGCGCCGCCGCGAGATTCCGCCCAGCCAGTCCGACGACGAGACAGAGGCCCAGCACCATCAGCGCGAAGAACTCCGCCGGGCCGAACTTCAGCGCCAGCTGTGCCAGCGGGACCGCGACCACCGTCAGCGCGATGGTCGCAAACAGGCCGCCGACGAACGAGCCGATGGCGGCGATCGCCAGCGCGGCGCCAGCGCGACCCTGCTTGGCCATCTCATAGCCGTCGATACTGGTGATCACCGAGGCGGCTTCGCCCGGCACGTTGATCAGCACCGAGGTGATGGTGCCACCGTACATGGCGCCATAGTAGATGGCGCACAGCATGATGATGGCGCCGGTGGCATCGAGGCTGAAAGTCAGCGGGATCAAAATCGCCGTGCCGGCCGCCGGTCCAAGGCCGGGCAACACACCGATCAAGGTGCCAAGCACGCACCCGGCCAGCGCGAACAGCAGGTTCGCGGGCGTGGCGGCCGAGACGAAGCCGGCGAGCAGGTGCTGAACGGCGTCCATTGCCTCAGAAGCCCAGAATGCCGACAGGCAGGATGACGTCCAGCCAGTCGTTGAAGATATGGTGGACGCCGAAACTGCCGGCGAGGCCGAACAGCAACGCGGCCCACCAGCGGCGCTCGCCCAGCATGACGACCAGTCCCGTGACGAACAGCAGCATCGTCAGGCGGAAGCCCAGCACGTTCATCAGGGCGGCGGTCGCCGCCAGGGCGGTCAGGATGGCCAGGATGCCGCGGCCGCTCTGGCCGGTTGGCACGATGCGGGTCGTCTCGGCCTGGGTGTCAGCGGGTTGCAGGCTGGCGCGCAGCAGCAGCGCCGCCGCCAGCACGGCGCCGATAGCCGAAAGCCAGAACGGGAAAAACCCCGGACCGGGTCCGAGCCGGTCGGTCAACGACAGCTGCAACGACTGCTGGGCAACGAACAGGCACAGCGCCAGCATCAACGCGGCCGCCACCTGCCATGCCCGGCGCATGCCTGGCGCCATCGTCGTATCCTCCCCCGCTTGTTTGTTGCCCTAGTGTAGCCCGCACCGCCGCCGCGGCGCCAGCCGACGACAACAGCCATCGTCATGCTCCTTGAGCGGGCGGCCGTGCGGCCTTCTGCATGCGCGCCGCAGCGCAGATTGGGCGCGATTCGTCCGCATGGCACGGGCGTTGAACGTGGCGAGGTGGCAGGGTCGCGCCCAGCCGTCCTGCGGCCGTCGCGACGAGGCGGTTGCGTTGCGCTGGCCGCATCGGCAATCTGGCGGAGGTTCAGGGTCGGGCCGGCCGGCGGGGCGTCGGACCGGCCGGCGAGAGCGGGGTTATGAGCCAGGATTCGTGGAAGGTGCGTGTCGCCGGCATCGTCAGCCGCTGGGTGGAGGGCGGCCGCTACCCCGTGACCGAAGCCGAATGGAAAATGCATAAGCTCGACGGCGACAAATTCACCTTTTCGCGGCCTGGTGAAGATCCCTTCGAACTCAGCGGCAAGGAAGTGCGCACCTACGTCCATGCCAAGACGCTGGTGATTGTCGAAGGGCAATGGCCCTGATCTGGGCCAAATCGGGGATCTAGCGCGGCGGCGCGGCGCGATACGCGGGCGCGTGGCCGTGGGCCACTGCCGGCGACGGTGCCGCCCTGTCCCCCAGGCCGCGCCACAGGCCGGCCCATACCGTGGCACCGACCAACACTGCGGTCGCCAGCAAGCCACCCTCCGGGCCCCAGGCGCCGCCGGTGAAGAGGGCTGGACCGGTCAGGCTGAACGCCATAGCCGACCCTCCCTCGGGTTCCAGGCCGCTCAATGGCACACCCCAGATGTTGTTCAGCGACCAGTTCCACGTCGCATGCCAGGCGCAGCTTGCCCATAAACCGCCCGTGCGCAGGGACAGCAGGGCCAGAAACGCTGCGAACAGTACCAGGTTGACGCATGGCAGCAGGCCGAACCCGGTATTGCGCGAATGCGCCGCGGTGAAGGCGATCGTGGCGATGACGATCGCGATCGGCGCGCCGATTCGGACGGCGATGACATTTTGCAACCAGCCGCGATAGATCATTTCTTCAGTCGACGCCTGCACGGCGTAGGTCAGGGCCGCGATCATGATGCCCTGCAGCGCCGCAAGGCCGATCGGGCCGGCATTGCCCGGCGCCGGCCCGAGCATGCCCAGCAGGTGCAGTCCGCCCATGACCAGGGTCGTGAACAACAGCGCGGTGCCCACGCCCAGGGCCACGCCGAGCAGGGCATGGCGGGGGCGGAAACCGATGGTGTGAAACGGCCGTCGCTCGACCAGCCGCACCCAGAGCAACAGCACCAGCGCGGTAAACCCAAAGGCGAGAATCGTCAGGATCGACGAGAAGTAGGCGGCGTGCACCGATGGCGCCACCGCCTTGCTCGCCACGCCGAGCGGAATGGCAGCCAACGGCGCCAACACGGCCGTGACCAGGATCAACAAGCCGCCGCCGATCGGAATCGCCAACCACCATGGCGTGATCAGCTTGGCGTGTCGGACATCGGCGATCAGGCTGTTGTCGCGCGTCAGGTCAGTGCGCAGCATCTCCGCCCCTGGCGGCGCGCCGATCCTGGCCTGTCGGCGCGCTTCTCCCCCACGCGGATCATATACGGAATCGGCTGAACGCGCGACGGGCGCGACCGGGAGCGGTGCGCCCGGCGACGGAAATCCTGCGGTGGCAGTGCCGTGTTTGCCGTGCCGGTACGCAGCCGCTGGCGCCATTGCAACGCCCCGCCGGTTCGCCAGACAGGCGCGTTGTGCGCGGCGCTTCGTCGTGCTTTGGTTGCAGGCCCTCGCTTGTCGGGTATTCAAACCCGCCGGGACGGTTCCCATGGCTACTGCGCTGCGTCGTCCAGCTCGACAGGCCGGCATGCCGGCGCCGGCCTCGATTGTCGGCCAGAAAATGTTCACGCCGTCGCGCGCCCTGGCGCCGATGGTTGCCGTCGGCAAATTGGCAACCTATCGGATCATACGTACCAACGAAGTCGATGCGAAGGACCGGCCGATCGCCAAGTTGGACGTGCCGGCGTTCGGAGCGACGGCGGCGCCGGCCGACAATTTCGCCGGCACGTCGCGCAAGGCCGCGAAGTTGTCGGTCGCCGCGGCGCCGGTCGAGGCTTTCACCGACCTGCGCGACCTGATCGCCAGCCTGCCTGCCAAGAAAACCATGACCGGCCACAAGCCGAAGATCACGACCGACGCCAAGTCCGGCCGGGTCGCGCTGGAAACGCGTAATGTACGGGTCCGGGCGTTCCTGTATGCCGCATCCCGCGAGAGCGACCGTGACTACCATCTGATCATCGGACGGGCGCGCAACAAGACCCAGCGCGCGTACATGACCGTGGAGGTTTCGGGGTTGCCACCCAAGACCAGCGCGTCATTCCCCCGCTTGAACACGGCGCGCACCGCCTACAAGTTATTCTTCGGTGCTGATCTGCCGGGGACGTCCTACGATTTCTACGACCCGCCGATCCCGATTGATATCGCCGGCTCGCTGTTCTTCGACGTGAGTCACGCAACCGGTACGCCGCCCGGTCCACAGAGCCTGCGCAAGGACATGCCGACGATCTGGGAGATCCATCCGGTCACGGATATCGTCTTCGAACCCTAAGGGAGCCTGCGGGTGGCCAGCGACACCCCAGAGGTCCGTCGCCGACGGCGACGTAAACCACACGGAGGAAGCGGCACGACGCGGCGTCCCGCAGGCTTGCCTGACCCGGATCACGTCATCGCCGAGAAGGCGTTCACGTCACCCAGAGGCGCCCGGTATCGAATTCTACGGACGACCGAAACCGACGCCTACGACCCGCCAACCCGTTCTCGCAGGAAAGCGAAATGAGACGTCAGTGCGTGCTCTACGGAGTACGCTGACAACGCAGGCGCCGGCGCCGGGACCTAAGCGCCGCGGTTCATCCGGTTGCCAACCAGGTCGTCAACCACCGCCGGGTCGGCCAGGGTCGAGGTATCGCCGAGATTGCTGAACTCGTTCTCGGCGATCTTGCGCAGGATGCGGCGCATGATCTTGCCGGAGCGCGTCTTGGGCAGGCCCGGCGCCCACTGGATCAGGTCGGGCGCGGCGATCGGCCCGATCTCCTTGCGCACGTGCGCCACCAGCTCCTTGCGCAGCTCCTCGGTGGGCTCGACGCCGGCCTTCAGCGTGACATAGGCGTAGATGCCCTGGCCCTTGATGTCGTGCGGGTAGCCCACGACCGCCGACTCGGCGACCTTGGGGTGCGCCACCAGCGCCGACTCGACCTCGGCCGTGCCCATCCGGTGGCCGGAAACGTTGATCACGTCGTCGACCCGTCCGGTAATCCAGTAATAGCCGTCGGCATCGCGCCGGCAACCGTCGCCGGTGAAGTAGTTGCCCTTGTAGGTCGAGAAGTAGGTGTCGATGAAGCGCTGGTGGTCGCCGAACACGGTGCGCATCTGGCCCGGCCAGGAGTCGGTCAGGATCAGGTTGCCGGTGCAGGCGCCCTCCATCACCTTGCCGTCGGCGTCGACTACCGCCGGCTTTATGCCGAAGAACGGCCGAGTCGCCGAGCCGGGCTTGAGCGGCGTGGCACCGGGCAGCGGTGTGATCAGAATGCCGCCGGTTTCGGTCTGCCACCACGTATCGACGATCGGACAGCGCGAATCGCCCACCACCCGATGGTACCACAGCCACGCCTCGGGATTGATCGGCTCGCCGACCGAGCCCAGCAGCCGCAGGCTGGCGCGGCTGGTCTTTTTCACCGGCGCTTCGCCCTCGCGCATCAGGGCACGGATGGCGGTCGGCGCGGTGTAGAAGATGTTGACCTTGTGCTTGTCAACGACTTGCCAGAAGCGCGAGCTGTCCGGCCAGTTGGGAATGCCCTCGAACATCAGTGTCGTGGCGCCGTTGCTGAGCGGCCCATAGACGATATACGAGTGGCCGGTGACCCAACCGACGTCGGCGGTGCACCAGTAGATGTCGCCGTCATGGTAGTCGAAGACGTATTGGTGCGTCATCGAGGCGTACACGAGGTAGCCGCCCGAGGTGTGCAGCACGCCCTTGGGCTTACCGGTCGAACCCGAGGTGTAGAGGATGAACAGCGGGTCCTCGGCCGCTACCGGCTCAGGCGGACAGTCGGCCGACACCTTGGCGCATTCCTCGTGGTACCAGACGTCACGCCCGGCAACCCAGGCCACCTGGCCTCCGGTACGCCGCACCACGATCACCGTTGTCACGCCGGGGCACTTCTTCAGCGCCTCGTCGGTATTGCCCTTCAGCGGCACCTTGCGGCTGCCGCGCAGTCCTTCGTCGGCGGTGATGACCACTGTCGAGCCGCAATCCTCGATGCGGTTGACCAGCGAATCGGGCGAGAAGCCGCCGAACACCACCGAATGGACCGCGCCGATGCGGGCGCAGGCCAGCATGGCGTAGGCCGCTTCGGGGATCATCGGCATGTAGATTGTGACCCGGTCGCCCTTCTTGACGCCGCGTGCCTTGAGCACGTTGGCCAATCGGCAGACTTGGCCGTGCATCTCGCGATAGGTGATGTGCTTGCTCTCGGCTGGGTCGTCGCCTTCCCAGATGATCGCCGTCTGGTCGCCGCGCTTGGCCAGGTGGCGGTCGACGCAATTGGCCGATACGTTGAGCACGCCGTCATGGAACCAGCGGATGCTGACGTTGCCGGTGTAGTCGACGTCCTTGACCTGGGTGAAGGGCTTGATCCAGTCGACGCGCTTGCCGTGCTCCGCCCAGAACTTCACCGGGTCGGCGACCGACGCCTGGTACATCTGATTGTACTTGGCTTCGTCGACAAGAGCCTTGGCAGCCACGGTCGGCGGCACAGGCAATACCTCGTCCGTCATCGTCCCTCCCTTGGGATGGCAGTCGCCACCCGCCAAGCCGCTGTTTGATTGCTCCCCTTCTAGCGAGCCGGGCCGCCGCCTGCCAAGCGATGTTGCGTCGCAGCAGGAAATTGTCGCAGGGCCAGGGAGGGTAGGGACGGTTGACTTAGGTGCCGGTTCACGCCGTCACGGAGGCGCGGCGGGCGGCGCGGCGTGGTCGATCACCGGCGTGCGGACAACAAAGTGCGCCGGGTTGCTGCCGTCGGCGACTCGCGCCAGAGGCACGCCGTAGACCGCCGTCAACCGGTCGGCCGCGAGTACGTCGTGGGCCGGACCGCAGGCGGCGAGCAGCCCGGCGTCAAGCAATGCCACGCGATCGCAATAGGCAGCCGCGAGGTTGATGTCGTGCAGCACGACGATGGCGCCCGCCCCGGCGGTCACGAAGCGCCGCACGGCACCGAGCAGCGCGTGCTGATGGCGCAGGTCAAGACTGGCGGTCGGCTCGTCGAGCAGCAGATAGCGGCAGCGGGCGTCGTCGGTCGCGGCCCAGACCTGCGCCAGTGCACGTGCCGCCTGCACCCGCTGTCTTTCGCCGCCGGACAGGCTCGGGTAAGCGCGATCTGCGAGATGCGCAACGTCGGCCAGGTCGAGGGCTGCGGCGACGATGTGCCGATCGGTGTCGGCGCTTGAACGGCCGGCATGCGGCAGGCGTGCCAGCGTCACCACTTCGCGCGCCGTGAAATCGAAGGCGACGCTGGCTGATTGCGTCATCACTGACCGCACCCGCGCCAGCGATTCGGCCGGCCAGGCACACGGGTCCCGACCGTAAAACCGCACCGTGCCGGTGTCGGGCCGGCGGTCGCCGGCCAGCAACGACAGCAACGTCGATTTGCCGGCGCCGTTGGGCCCCAGCAGGCCGAGCACCTCGCCGGCTGGCGCCGTCAGCGAGACGTCGTGGAGGATTCGTGCGCCGCCGAGGCGCAATGACACGGCGCTGACAATCAGCGTCACGAGTCAACTGGCCTCAGGCGGCGGACCAGCAGCCACAGGAAGAACGGGCCGCCGGCCAGAGCCGTGACGACACCGATTGGAAGTTCGGCCGGCGCCACCACGAGCCGCGCGGCCAGGTCGGCAGCCGTCAGCAAGGCGCCGCCCAGTAGCGCCGCGCCCGGCAACACCAGACGGTGGCCCGGACCACAGACTAGGCGCACAAGGTGCGGCACTACCAGCCCGACAAAACCGATGATGCCGCAAACCGACACCGCGGCGCCGGTGCACAGCGCGACCAGCACCAGCAATCGCCGCTTGAGGCGCTCGGCATCAACGCCGAGGTGAATTGCCTCGCGCTCGCCCAGGGCAAACGCGTCGAGCGCCCGGGTCGAGCTCATCAAGGCGATGGTCGGCAAGACGACCAGCGGCAGCGCCAGCGGCAGCGCGGTCCAGGTCGCGGCGCCGAGGCTGCCCATGGTCCAGAAAATCAGGCTGCGCAGTTGTTGTTCGTCGGCCACAAAGGTCAGCAGGCCGATGCCGGCGGCGCACATCGCGTTGATCGCGACACCGGCCAGCAGGATGGTGGCGACCGAGGCGCGACCATCGCGCAGTCCGAACCGGTGCACCACCGCCGTCGCCGCGAGGCCGCCGGCGAAAGCGGCCACCGGCAAGGCCCACGGCCGCGCGGCAGGGCTAAGCAGGTGCATGACCTTGTCGCCGAGCACAATTGTCGCGACGGCCGCAAGCGCGGCGCCGCTTGAAACACCGATCAGGCCGGGATCGGCCAGAGGATTGCGGAACAGACCCTGCATGGCGGCGCCAGCGGCGGCCAAGGCGGCACCGACCGCCAGTGCAAGCAGCACGCGCGGCAGGCGGATGGCGAACAGGACAGCCTCATGCTGAGCCACGATCTCATCGCCGGCAACGCCGAGGCGACGACCGAAGGCGGCAAGGATGTCGAGTGGGCCGATCCGCATCGGCCCAATCGCCAGGGCCGCGATGCCCATCGCGACCGCGGCCAAAGCCAGCGCCAGGAGCACGGGCGCCGCGGCCGGCCGCCGAACGGCGCCAACCGCCTTGAGCGCTGCCACGCTCATCGCGTGTTTGTCCGATCGAGATCAGGATGCAGGAAACCGGCAAGCTGGACTGCCGCCTCGGGTGTGCGCGGGCCGAAGCCCAGTAAGAGGAGTGCATCCAGCGCGAATATGCGCCTCGCCCGGCCGGCCGGCGTCTGCGACAGCGAAGAGGAGGCCAGCACGCCGTCGGTGTCGCCCAGCGTCCGCAGGGTCTGCGCCGAAACCATGATGACGTCCGGCGCCAGGGACACGGCGCCCTCGGCCGTGATCGGCCGGTAGCCGTCGTAGCTGTTGACCACGTTCTGGCCGGCCGCCAGACGAATAATGCCGTCCGCCGCGGTGGCCCGACCGGCCGCTTGCGGCGGGCCCTGCGACACCGACAGCAGCGACAGCACTTTCGGCTGCCGCGCAACGCGTGCCAGCTTGGCGGACAGCGTCGCCATCGCGTCGCGCCGCGTCGCCATCAGCTGGTTTGCTGCTTCCTCGCGGCCCAACGCCCGGCCGATGATCTCGATCTTGTGCAGGACACTTTCGAAATCATAGACGTCCGCCAGCACAAGTGTCGGCACGCCGGTGGCGCGCAACTGGTCGAACGCCGCCGGCGGGCCGGCCGCCGTGGTCGAAAGGATCAAGCTCGGGCGCAGCGATAGCACGCCCTCGGCCGCGATCTGACGCATGTAGCCGATCTGCGGCAGACGTGCCGCCGCGGCCGGGTACAGGCTCGTCGAATCGACGCCGACCAGCTGATCGCCGGCGCCAAGCGCGAACACGATTTCCGTGACCGAGCCGCCGATCGCGACGATGCGGGAGACGTCGCGGATTTCGACGCGCCGCCCGGCATGGTCCTGGAGCGCCACCTGGGCCGCGGCGCTGCGACTCGCGAAGGCGCCGGCGACGGCCAGGGATGCGAGCAGGGAGCGGCGATGAAGATTCATGCCGCGACCCGTGCCTCGGCGATCTCACGCCAGGCGCCGCACTCGGATTGGCCCGGTTTGCGGGCGCCAAAGAACAGCGCGATGGTGCGGCCGGCATCGTCGAACGCCTCGATTGACGTGACCACGCCATCATCGGTCGGCTTGCGGACGATGAAGCTGCGCGCAATCGCGTCCTCGCGCAGATGCAGGTTGAACGTTGGATCGAGCACGTTGAACCAGGGACCGGTCGGCACCAGCTTGCGCACCGGTCCGGTATGGATCTGGATGCATCCCGGGCTGCCGACGAACACCATGATCGGCGTTTCGCTGCCGGCGGCCTCCGTCAGCATGGTGCGTACGCTGGTCGGCGGCAGCTCCCGTGCCAGATCACCACCGGCCAGGCGCAGCGCCTGCACGCGGCCGACCTTGTGCCGCTGCAAGATACCGAAGAACTCGTGCGTATCGCGCATGCTGCGCCAGTCGTTGCGTAGCGATTCGCGGTCAATCTGCGAGTCGGGCCGGTCCGGCGTCGGATCGGGCCGCGGTTTCACCGTCAGGCCGGCCTCTTGCGGCTCAGTCCTGAAGCGCGCGATCCAGGCGTCGAACGCCGCCTTGTCGGTGTCGGCCGTGGCGTAGATCTTGTGGACGGCAGTGCCGTGCGTGTCGAAGAACTGCAGGCTGTGGCGCGGACCGCTGCGCGTTTCCTCGGCGACGGCGAAGCCCGAATGCCACTGGCCGAAGAAGATCCGCAGGTCGATGTCGGGTCCCAGCACCAGCCCGTGCGGACCGTTGGCGCTGACCTGCTCGAAACTGCCATGGCGCTCATGCACGCAATGCTCGTTGCGGGTCAGGCACATCACGCATCCCAGCGCCGGCATCGCGGCCAGCATGTCGCGCCAAGCCGTCGTCAACCGCGTCGCGGTCTCTTGAACGCCGCTTGACACCAGTTCGGCCTCGCTTACGCCCAGCGCCCGGGCGGCGTCGCGGGCGCGTAGTCCGGGTCGCTCCGCGCGCAGGTCGCGCAGCCGCTGCTGGAGGTCAGGGGCCTGGCTCATGGGCGATGCTCCTTGGATGGCTATTCGTGGCGGGCGGGCGGGGATGCCGCGAGAGGAAGCGTTGGGCGGCGCCTGGCTGGCTTGCCACGCGACCAACTAGGGAGAGTCGGCCGCTTGCGAACCTCGAGGGCTACTTGGTGAGGATCAGCTTGCCCTTGCTGGTGACGCGCAGCCGATAGTCGTCGTTACCGTGCCGGATGATGAGCTGTCCGGAAGCGCCGACCAGCTCGCGGCTGCCGACCCGCCGGATCGCGGGTGCTGGCGACGGGCGGGACAGATGCGGGGCGCGGGTCGGGCCGAGGCTTCGGCCCGTGCGCTGTGTGCCGTGATTCCGCGCGGGGCCGTCGACGGGCTCATCGCACATCGCCTGCCCAGCCATTGAGAACCCCGAGGGTTGGTCGCCTGTATGCATGGTCTTCCTCCGCGTATGTGCCCTAGAACTGGAAGCTGGCCGCCACCTTGAAGTTGAGGCCGGGATCGAGGTTGGCCGCCTGGTGGTCGCGGTAGCGCTTGTCCGTGAGGTTATCGACGCCGATGTCGAACCGCGCGCCGCGCAACGGTCCGTCCGACGGCTGCCAGCTGGCGAACAGGTCGAACAAGGCGTAGCCCTCGGTCTTGCGCACGCCGGTCGGGACGCGGTTCTGCGACGCGACAAACTTGGCGCGGCCGCCGACCACGACGTCCCAGCGGGGGATCTGGTAACCCAGGGTCAGCGCCACCTTGTCGCCGGGTATCGAGGCCAGCGGCTGGTTGGTGACCTTGTTCTCGCCACGGATCAATGCCGCGCCAATGCTGCCGAACCAGTTGCCGCTGGTGTAACCGCCTTCGGCTTCCACGCCATAGATGGTGGCGCGCGTCACGTTGGTTGGTGTCGTCGTCGTGGCGGTGACGACCAGGTCGATGAAGTCGCGGTAGTTGGTGTGGAAGCCCGACACCCGGAAGCGCAGCTTGTCGCCGGCTTGGAAGGCGTTGTCGAACTTCAAGGCGATGCCCGCTTCCTTGTTCTTGCCGATCTCGGGCTTCAGGTTGGGATTCGGAATGAAATTGTTGCCGGGAAAATGCACGCCGGAGACGTACAGCTCCGAGAGCGACGGTGCGCGGAAGGCCTCGGCATAGAGCGCATAGACGGACAGCCACTTGGTGGCGTCCCACTGCACGCCCATCCGCGGCGAAACGCGGCTCTCCGTCAGGGTAGGACCGAGCGCCGGCGACGCCGGTTTGCGGTAGTAGTAGTCGAAGCGCACACCCGGCGTCAGGCTGACGGCGTCCCATAGCCGGATTTCCGGCTGCATGAAAACGCCGGCGACGCGCCCACGGGCATCGGGGAATTGCGGCCGCGGCACATTGTTGCGCTCGCCGTCGGTCGATTCGATGCGGCCGTCGAACCCGTAGGTCAGGGCGACAGAGACGGCGTCCGACATCTTGAACCGGCTGGTGTTCTGGATGTCGGCGCCGGTCGTGCGCAGCGCCGTCTCGTCCAGGCGGCTGGAGGGGCGCAGCCGCTGCTCGCGGATGTAGACGCGGTTGTGGTAGGCAACCGCCTTCAGGTCGATCCAGGGATTTGACGGGTCGCGGTGGTCGTAGCTGAGCGCGCCGGTGAATTGCTGCGTGACGCGATCGACCGGCGTCAGCGAGTCGCCGGTGTCTGGCGTGGCGGTCGAGATGTCGCGGTCGTCGAAGGCGATCACGGTCAGTCCCAGCCGCTGCCCCGGCTGGAAGGTGTAGCCGCCCTTGACAAGACCGCTCACCACCTCGGCGCCGGAGTTCGCCAGATGGCCTTTGCCGCCAAACTTGTAGTCGCCGCTGTCGCGATAGGTCAGGCCGCCCAGCAGGTCGAAGCCAGCGACATTGGCGAAGCCGACGAGTTGGCCCATCACCATGTTGTTGACCGACTGATAACCGGTCTTGACCCTGTAGCCGGCCTTTTCGCCGGGCCGCAGGAAGTCGCTCGCGTCGCGGGTAGTGATGTTGACGACGCCGCCGACCGCGCCGGAGCCGTACAGCACCGAGTTCGGGCCGCGTACGACGTCGATCTGCTTGATCAGGTCGGGGTCAAGGAACACGCGTCCCCGGTGGCCGGACTGGAAATCCTGCCGCGCGCCATCGAGACGGATCACCACGCGTTCGCCTTCGAGGCCGCGAACGCTGGGTTGGCTGGCGCCGGGCCGCGGGCCGCCGCTGATCTCCACACCGGGCAGGTCACGCAGCAGGTCATCGAGACGCTGCGGCTGGCGCTGGTCGATGGTCCGCGAGGTGACAGTCGACGCCGAGGCGGGCACGTCGAACAGGCTGCGCTCGGTACGCGTGCCGGAAACAGTGATCGGATCGAGCGGCGCCACCGGCACCTGCGCCAAATCCGTTGGAGATGCCGGCGCTGTCTGGGCCAGCGCTTCGCTCGTCGCCAACGCCGCCACCGTCATCACAACCGTCGCCCGAAACCACCTCATTCGCTTCTCCCGCCCCAAAAAAGCCCCGTAGCGGCGTCGGCGTCGCGGCGCGCACCCTGGCTGGCGAGGAAGCGTTTCCCGGCTGGCTATGATGAAACTCTATCAGACATGCTTCATAACGCAAATAAGAATCATTCGCATATCGACTTGTCCATTGGCGGGAGCGGCCGGCCTCGACGCGATGGCCCGCTTTGCGGGCGACCCGGCCCAAGTCAACGCAATTGGAACTTCACAGGCACGATGAACTCGAAGCGCTCGCCCGACATGTCGGATGGCGGCGCCGGCAGCGGCTGAGCGCGCTCCACCAAATCGAGCGTTTCCTGGTCCAGCGTGCTGTAACCGGACGGCCGCTCAACCTGCATCGCCAGCACCCTGCCGTTGCGGTCGATGGCGAACCGGAGATAGGCGGTGCCTTGCTGATCAGCGGCGCGCGATGCTGCCGGATAGCGCTTGTGCTTCTGCAAGTGCGCCAGGATCGCGGTCTGCCAGCGGCTTACGGTATCCGGCGACGGCTGGTTCGCCGCGCCCGGCGCGGCGACGCCGGCGTGTGACGTCGATTCCGATGCCGGGGGTGGCGCCGTCGTCTGCATAGCCATGGGCCTGCGATCGGAATCGGGCTCACGCGGCGCCGGCTTGGGCAGCGGTGTCGGCGTCGCTGCCAAAGACGGTCGTTTGTTCGGCGGCCGGCGTTTTTCCGGCGGCGGCAGGGCAACCTCGGGCAGTCGGTCGGGCGGCGGAATGTGCAGGCTGAGAGGATCGCGCTCCGGCAGTTTGGACGGTTCAGACGGCCGTGGCTCCGGCGACGTCAGCGCCGAGGCCTCGACGTCTGTCGGCGGTGGCTCGGATGGCCGCGGCACGGCGGCGTCCTGCCGGGGCCCGGGGGCGTCGTTGCTGATATCCGGGGATGGTACAGCGGCCGACACCGCCAGTTCGATCAGGATGGCCGGTGCGGTGGGCGCCGCATCCTGCGGCGCCCGCCATGCGAAAAGGGCGGCCGCGCCAGCCAAGTGCGCGGCCAGGACCACGCCAAAGCTGGCGCCCCAACGCACGCCGCTGCGCGCACGCGGCGTCATCGCTCGTCACCACGCTCGAGTCCGACCAGGGCAATCTTGAGGTATCCCGCGGCCCGAAGAGCGTTCATCACATCCATCAGCGCGCCGTAGTCTACGGTCTTGGCCGCACGCAGGAAGACGCGCTGCGCCTTGTCACCGCCGGTGGCCTGGTCGAGAGCGCCGCCGAGCGCGCCGCGGTCCACTGTCGCGTCGCCCAGGCTCAGGCTGAGGTCAGTTCTTACCGTCAGGAACAACGGCTTGTCGGGCCGCGGCTGGTGTGGCGCGGTCGAGGTTGGCAGTTCGACCGGCACGTCGACCGTCGCCAACGGCGCGGCCACCATGAAGATGATCAGCAGCACGAGCACGACGTCGATGAACGGCGTCACGTTGATCCCGTGGTGCTCAACGAGTTCGTCGGTGCCACGATCGAACTTTACCGCCATCATTCACTCCGCCGCCTCCGCCCGCGGCTGAAGGCCGCGATCGAGGTCGCGGCTGGCCAGCCGCATGACGGCCGCCGATGCGTCGGCCAGCAGCATGCGATGGCCCGCGATGCGCCGCGCAAAGACATTGTAGATCATGACGGCCGGTATCGCGGCGACGAGACCAAGAGCGGTGGCGAGCAAAGCTTCCGCGATCCCTGGCGCGACGACTGCGAGGTTCGTGGTCAGCGCCCGCGAGATGCCGATGAAGCTGTTCATGATGCCCCACACGGTCCCGAACAATCCGACGAACGGCGCTGTCGACCCGATGGTCGCCAAGATGCCGGTGCCGCGCATCATTGCGCGGCCGGCAGAAGCTTCGATGCGCTCCAGGTTCGACTCCACCCGCTCCTTGACCCCGGCGGCGGGCAGGCCGGCCGATAGCCGCAACTCAGCCACCGCGGCGCGCACCAGCTTCGGCACCGTTGCATCGCCCCTGAGGCGCAAGGCGGCTTCACGAATGCTGCCGACCTGCTCCAGCGCAACCAGGTCGCGACTCTCCCGACGGCGGGAGACGGAAAGTTCCAGGCTCTTGGCCAGCCACACCGTCCATGTGGCGACGGACGCGATCAGCAGACCGACCATCACCGCTTGAACCACGCTGTCGGCGCTCTGGAACATGCCCAGCGGCGACAGATCGACCGGTAGTTTCGGGGCGTGAACCGCCGACGCCGGCGGTGGGCCGGCCGTCACGTCCTGCGCCCAGGTGGTCGGCGCGAACGTCGCCAAGGCGACGCCTAGCGAGGAGCTCCACGCGGTTCTCATCGCCGACCGACATCCAGGTGGATTGGTGGGCAGACGATCGGCTCGATCGCGCGCGCCGCTACCGTCGGCATGATCGTAAGGCTTGATTTCATGGTCGCACCGCCTCGGCAGTCTCAGCGCGCGCGACACGTGCGGGTCGCGGCGGCAAACGTGGCTGGCGGGCGCGGGGGCGCTCGGCTGGCTAACGATCCCGGCCTACCAAACTTCACCGGTGAATGCAAATGCCTCTCATTTTCACAAACCCTTGGTCGTTTGAACAATGTCGTCGGTCGGGCTTGCACCGGCGCCGCGTTGTTGCAGCCGGCCGGGATGGGGCATATCGAAGCGAATGCGCATGGGAGCGAGCGGAGAGAGTGATGCGGCGTCGCTGGTTCTTGTGGGCCGCCGGGGTATCGACAGTGCAAGCAACGATGTGGCAGGGCTCGGCGTATGCCATGTCGCCGCCGGCGCCCGAGCCGGTCGACGAAATCCTGTCGGTGACCGTCACCCGACCGTCGGAGCAACCCGGCGCGCTGCTGATCATCGCCCGCGGCCGCACGCGGCTGGAGGGAGCGCCGTCGAACATGGTGCTGCGCGATGTCGAGCCGAGACAATCGGACCCGAAGGTCCGGCGCCTCTGGCTCGGCGCCAGCCCGCCCTGGAACGAGACGCCGCGCGACCCTCGCGTGCACGACATCGAAGCGCGCTGGCTGCACCTGTACCCGACGCCGCAACTCGAAACCGTCGTGGTAGAAGGCAAGACGCAGCGTGTGGTGGCGAAGGTGCCGCGTTGATCGGAGCCATTGCGTGACACTCGACCTGATTCTGCGGGCCGCCAACCTTCCTGACGGCCGCCAGGGCGTCGACATCGGCATCAAGGACGGGCGGATTGCGGCTGTCGCGACGGCACTGAAGGCCGACGCGGCCGCGACGATCGACGTTGCCGGTTGCCTGGTCAGCCCGCCTTTTGTCGATGCCCACTTTCACATGGACTCGACCCTGTCGCTGGGTCGTCCGAGGCTGAACCAGTCCGGCACGTTGTTGGAAGGCATCGCGCTATGGGGCGAGCTGAAGCCGCAACTGACCCAGGACGCGTTGGTCGAACAGGCGTTGCGCTATTGCGACTGGGCCGTGGCCAAGGGTCTGCTGGCGATTCGCAGTCATGTCGACGTCTGTGATTCGCGCCTGCTGGCGGTCGAGGCCCTGTTGCACGTCAGGCAGCGTGTCGCGCCCTACCTTGACCTGCAGCTGGTCGCCTTCCCGCAGGACGGCTATCTGCGCAGCCATGGTGCCGTGGCGCAGCTTGGCAAGGCGCTGGACATGGGCGTGGACGTGGTGGGCGGCATCCCGCATTTCGAGCGCACCATGGCCGACGGCGCCGAGAGCGTCCGGCTGTTGTGCGGGCTGGCCGCGCAACGCGGCCTTCCGGTCGACATGCACTGCGATGAAAGCGACGATCCCCTGTCACGGCACGTCGAAACCCTGGCGGCCGAAACGGTGCGACATGGGCTGCAGGGCAGCGTCACCGGCTCGCACCTGACGTCGATGCATTCGATGGACAACTACTATGCTTCGAAGCTGCTCGACCTGATGGCCGAGGCGCGGCTGAACGTCATCGCCAATCCGCTGATCAACATTACGTTGCAGGGCCGCCACGACACGTACCCCAAGCGGCGCGGCATGACGCGGGTGAAGGAGCTGATGGCCCGCGAGCTGACCGTCGCTTTCGGCCACGACTGCGTGATGGATCCCTGGTATCCGCTGGGCTCGGGCGACATGCTGGAGGTCGCCGCCATGGGCCTGCATATCGGGCACATGACCGGCGTCGACGAAATGCGCGCCTGCTTCCAGGCGGTCACGGCCAATGCCGCCCGGATCCTGCGACTCGACGGCTACGGTCTCGAGGTCGGCTGTCACGCCGACCTGGTGGTGTTGCAGGCTGGCGATCCGATTGAGGCAATCCGGCTGCGCGCCACCCGGCTCTACGTGCTGCGCCGCGGCCGGATCATCGCCCGGGCCGAACCCGCGGAAGCGCGACTCGATCTACCCGGCCGCGCGACGGGCCTGGTCGACTGGCGCCAATGATGGCTGGCGTCAGTTGGCCTTGATGCCGGCGTCCTTGACGATCTCCGCGTTGCCGGCGAGCTCGGCACGGATGAACGCGTCGAACTTCTCCGGCGTCATCGGCATTGGCGTGGCGCCCAGCGACGTCAGGCGTTCGGCCAGCTCCGGCGACTGCAAGGCCTTCACGGTCTCGGCGTGCAGCCGGGTGATGATCGGTGCGGGCGTCTTGGCCGGCGCCAGCATACCGACCCAGAAATCGTAGTCGGAGGCGGGCACACCGGCCTCGATCGTGGTTGGCACGTCGGGCAGCAACGGCGAACGTTGTGCCGTGCCGACCGCCAGGGCGAGCACGCGGCCATCCTTGATGAAGGGTAGGGCGGCGTTGAGCGGTGCGAAATAGACGTCGACGCGGCCGTTCATGACCTCGGTGATCGCCTCGGGCGTGCCTCGGAACGGCACATGGGTGTGCGTAAAGCCGGCGCGGGCCCGGAACTTCTCGGCGTTCATGTGCGTGCCGCTGCCGACACCAGCCGAGGCGAAGTTGAGCTGGCCGGGCCTGGCCTTGGCGTAGGCGACCAGTTCGGCGATGGTCTTGATGCCCTTTGAAGGTGCGATGATCAGCACGTTCGGCAGGTTCGCGAGAGCGGTGATAGCTGCGAAGTCCTTGGCCGTGTCGAAAGGCAAATCCGTGTAGATCGCCGCGTTGACCGTGTGCGCCGAGGAGTTGACGAGGATCGTGTAACCATCGGCTGGTGACTTGGCGACGAAGTCGGCACCGACCCGGCCGCCGGCGCCGGGTTTGTTCTCGACCACAACAGGCTGTCCCAGCGCACCACTCAGGCGCTCCGACAGCGCGCGCGCGACGATGTCGGTCGAGCTGCCGGCGGTGAAGGGGATGATGAACCTGACGGGGCGGTTGGGGTAGTCCTGCGCGCTGGCGGTTGCGCCCAGACCGACCAGTACCAGCGCGGCCAGTACTGCACGTTGCACGATTTTCATGACGTCCTCCCGTGGTCTTCTTTTTCTCGCTCGTTGGGAACCTGGCGGCCGCCGAATCATTGACGCGCCTCAGTTGGCCTGGATCCCAGAAGCCTTGACGATCGCGCCGATGGCGTCGATCTCGGTACGAATGTAGGCGTCGAACTGCTCTGGCGTCATGGTCATCGGCACCGCGCCCAGTGCCTTCAGTCGTTCGCCCAACTCGGGCGACTGCAACGCCTTGACGGTCTCGGCATGAAGCCGCGCGATGACCGCCCGCGGCGTCCTGGCTGGCGCCAGCATGCCTTGCCACAGGGTGTAGTCGGAGTCAGGCACCCCGGCCTCGATCGTTGTCGGCACGTCGGGCAATAGCGCCGAGCGTTCGGCGCTGCCGACGGCCAGCACCGTCACCCGGTTGTCGCGGATGTAAGGTACACCGGCGCTGAGCGGCACGAAGTAGGCATCGACCCTGCCGGCCATGAGGTCGGTGACGACTTCCGGCGTCCCCTTGAATGGCACGTGCTGGACCTTGATGCCGGATCGCGCGTTGAACTTCTCAAGGTTCATGTGCGTGGCGCTGCCGATGCCGGCGGAAGCGAAGTTGAGTTTGCCCGGGTTGGCCTTGGCGTAGGCGACCAGATCGCCGACCGACTTGAAGCCGCGCTGCGGTGCCGCGATCAGCACGTTGGGCAAGTTGACCAGCGTGGTGACGCCAACGAAATCGTTGACCGTGTCGTAGGCCAGTTCCTTGTACAGCGCCGGAATTGACGCGTGCGCCGATGACTGGATCAGCAGTGTGTAGCCGTCCGGCGCGGCCTTTGCGACGATTTCGGCGCCCAGCCGACCGCCGGCGCCGGGCCGGTTCTCGACCACGATCGGCTGTCCCAGCGGGCCGCTCAGCCGTTCGCCCAGTGTGCGCGCGATGATGTCGACCGCACTGCCGGGCGGGAAAGGCACAATGAACCTGACCGGTTTGCTCGGATAGTCCTGCGCCACGGCTGACACGCCCGCCGACGCCAGGGCCAATACGACCAACAACAAGGTTCGCAGGATCGCCATGACGTTCCCCCGGGTCATCGGCCGGACAGGCCGTCGTCTACCGCCACATTCTCGGGCTTCAGCTCCAGCCCTGCGTTGCGTGCCTGCAAGGTGATCAGCCGCGCGAAATCCTCCTCGACATAGCCGTTGCCGATCAGGCTCTGGATCGCCTCGCGCGCTGCAACGGCCAGCGGCATCGGCACGTTCTGGGCGCGAGCAGCGGCAAGTCCCAGGTCCATGTCCTTGCGCAACAGCACCGACGTGAAGGTCGGCGTGAAGTCGAGGTTGACCAGCGCCGGCGTCTTGTAGCGGCTGAAGGTTGAGCCCATGACGCTGTTGTTGATGAAGTCGAGGAAGGCGTGGCGCGGCACGCCGGTCTTCTCGGCCAGTACCGTCAGCTCGGCCAGCGACTGGATCACGACGCCGAGGAAGACGTTGTGGCAGATCTTCATGACGCGCGCCAACTCGCCCTCGCCGACGTAGGACACGCCGACTCCCAGCGCCCGCAGCCACGGCAAGGCCTCGTCGTAGGCAGCGCGCGGGCCTGAGACGACAAGGCTGAGCTTGCCGGCTTTCACCACCTTGGCGTTGCCACTGACCGGCGCGGCGAGCATCTGCGTGCCGTGTTTCGCCGCCGCCTCGCGCAGCTTGGCGGAGGCCTCGGCCGAAACCGTGGAGCAGTCGATCAGGATGCGCGGCGCAGTGCCGGCGCGCGATAGCACGCCGCGTTCGCCCAGTGTCACCTCCAGCAGATCGTCGGAGGTTGCGACCATGGTGAAGACGATGTCGCGATCGGCGAGTTCGGCCGGACTGTCGACCAGCGCGGCGCCGGCCTTGGCGAGCGGCGCCGCCTTGGCGCGGGTGCGGTTGTAGACGCCGATTTGGGCGCCGGCGGCGGCCAAACGGCCAGCCATGGGATAGCCCATGCGGCCGGTGCCGATCCAACCCAAGGTGTGCGAGGCGGGCGTAGTGGAAGCCATGGCAATCCGTGGTGAAAAGGCGAGCTCGTGAACCTATGCAGCACCGGCAAGGACCGGCAACGGCTTTCTGGCGGGAAACGCACGGCGATGGCGCCGCCGCTGTCGATCACAACACAATCTTGTTCAAGGCGCGCGGTCGCCGCTCGCGGAGGTCAATTGTGGAACTCGGCGATCACCACCCGATTGTCTGCGACCGGCCAGGTACGCACCGGGATGGCCTCGAGATTGAACACCGCCATCACCGTGCGCATCGGG
Organism: Vineibacter sp.; assembly: GCA_035249115.1. GTDB lineage: Bacteria > Pseudomonadota > Alphaproteobacteria > Reyranellales > Reyranellaceae > Vineibacter. The sequence goes on along the minus strand of DATFGV010000203.1, from coordinate 22,988 downwards.
CTGTTGGGCACTGCCAGCTTGGCGGTCGAGGTGCCTGGCACCCCTTCGTTGACGCCGACCGGTACCTTGCCATCGAGGGTGAACTTGTCACGGCCATGGCCGAAATAGCCGCGCGGCCGGGTCATGACGACGATGGCGCCGGCCTTCTCGTCGTCCTTGTCGAATGGTGGGCCCGGACGAAGATGGATGACGTCGCTGGAGCGCAGGAAGGGGGAGCGATAGATGTGGGTGGTCGGGCTGCCGGACACGGTGACAACGAATTCATAGAACGCGTCCTGCCGGCCCCTGAACGGGCCCCAGATACCGTCCGTGCCGGTTACGCGCCGGTGTGCCGAGCTTAGGGTCCGGCGCTCGCCTGTGCGGCCGTCGATCTCCCAGATCTCGACGGTGGCGCCGGCCACCGGCAGGTTGGTGTAGGCGCCGCCCTCGGCAACACCGGTGACGCGGCCGTTTAGCACCGGCTCCCGCTCCGGCGCGATGAACAGGGTGGTGGGCGGCCTGCCGACGATGAACTCGTAGGTTTTCTGGAACGCCAGCTTGTCGAACGCCACCTCGCGGTGATCGAGGCCGGGCAACACCAGGTTGGTAGCTCCCTTGAGCTCGGGCGCGTCATAGGAGATGCCGGTCGGCCTGCCCGGCATGCCGATGAACTGCCCTTCGGGCTGGGCGAACTTGTCGAGCTTGTCGCTGCGCAAGGTCAGAAACGCGACGCCCGGCACCGTCTCCGTCGGGCCGTCGTTGAGCTGGCGCAGGAAGGGCGCGGCGCCGTTGAACTCGCTGCCCTTGAGCGCCGTGTCGGAGACGATGACACCATGGTTGGTGGCGCCACAGAGCACCGCGTGCGAGGCGAGTTCGGCGCCACCGCCGTTCTTCAGGTAGTTGCGGATCGCGTTGCCGCCACGCGAGCTGCCGACCAGCGCCACTTTGCGGCGCCTGGTTTCGGCCAGTACCCGCTTGACGAACGCAGTCAGCTCCTCGCGCTGGTCGGTGGTCGACGAGCGGAACGGCTGCGGCCGCGAATCGTCGCTGCGCGCCAGCGGATAGGAGAAGTCGATGGCCTGCAGCAGCTGGCGCGGGTACTGGTTCGACTCGAACCGCCAGATGGTGGTGTGCCACAACGCCGCCGTGTCGCCATTGCCGTGGACAAACACGATCGCCGGCAATTGCGCCGCCGTCGGGGCGGCGCGCTGCTGGCGCTGGCCCTGCTGCGCCTGGGCCGGGCCGAACAGCGTCGTCGCCAGGCCACCGGCCAGGGCGCTGCGTCGTCCGATGCGTACGGGCGTGTCTCCCCCGGCCATGGCCCCTCGGTTGCCTGTCGACACCATGTTGGCAAATCGTGGCCGTCGGGGCTAGCGTCGCGGCATGACCAACGATCTCCAGACCACGCGGCCGACCGTGTTGCTGCCGGCGCCCGCGCTGACCAGCCGGGTCGCAACTGCCCGGGTGCGCCTGCCCAGCCCTGTGGGCGGACTCGAAGTCGAGGCGACGGAAGCCGCGGTAGTCGCCGTCCATTGGACTGACGATGCGACCATCGCCGCCACCCCGAGCGGCCTGCTGGCCGAAGCACGTTCGCAGCTGGAGGCCTACTTCGCCGGCCGGCTGCGGAAGTTCGATCTGCCGCTGGCGCCGGCCGGCTCCTCCTTCGAACGCGACGTGTGGCGGACGATGTGCGACATCGCGCACGGCGCGACCATGACTTATGGCGACATCGCCGGTGCGGTTGGTGGTGAGGCCCGCGATGTCGGCACGGCCTGCGGCACCAATCCCATCCCCGTCGTCATACCCTGTCATCGTGTGCTCGGCGCTGGCGGCCGCATGGTCGGCTACAGCGGTCGCGGCCGAATCGAGACCAAGCGCTGGTTGCTGGTGCATGAGGGCGCGTTGCTGGTGTAGGAGCGGCCGATGAGCGGGCTGGTCGACCACTTCCGCGCCATGGCGCGCAACAATGCCTGGTCGAACTATCGCCTCCTGGAGGCCTGCGCGCAGCTTCGTGCGGGCGAGTACGAAGCGCCCCGGGTCGGGTTCTTTCCGTCGCTGAAAGAGACCCTGAACCATATCCTGATGGTTGACGGCTACTACATCGACTCGCTGGAGGGCCGCGATGATGCCCTCGACCGGGCCAACGCCTTCACGCCGCACGCTGCGGTGGCGGCGCTGACTGAGGCACAAAGGACGAGTGATCGGCGCCTGCTGGCCTACTGCGACTCGCTCGAACCGGGCCGGCTCGAGGCTCCCGTGACCTTGCGCCGCGAGGGCAGAACGGCACCGCTTGAAACGGTGCGCCAGGTGCTGCCGCATCTCTTCATCCACCAGGTCCATCATCGTGGCCAGGCGCATGCCATGCTGTCGTCGACCAGCGTCAAGCCACCGCAGCTGGATGAATTCTTCCTGCTCGACGAATTGCCGCTTCGCCGCGACGAACTGCGCGCCCTGGGGCTGCCCGAGACCTGACCTCAGGCGACTCGCGGGAAGCCGGGCAGCCGGGCCAGCAGCCGGCGCACCGGCTGGTCGAACCCGGGCCAGCCGGCCGCCACCAGGTCGATGTGCAATTCCGGGTCGCCGACCGGCACGAAGGCGGCGACGCCGGCCTCGAGCCGCGGCGGCAGCGTGCGGCGGACCCGCGCGCCCGGCAGGCCGGCGGCCACGACCGACCGTGCCAGTTCCCGTGTCGGCCCCGCTGAAGCGTAGTCGTGCGCTCGGCCGCCTGTATAGACCGCCACCAGGAAGCCGCGGCGATGGTTGGCGGCGAACCAGGCCGCGAAGGCATCAGTGTCGCCATAGATCGTGTCGAGGCCGATGACGCCCAATAGCCGCTCGTCAACGCCACCGACCATGAGTGCCGTGGCCGCCGCGCGATAGCCGCCGCTGAACGACATCAGGAGAATTGGCGAGCGGCGGTAGGGCCGGATGGCGTCGCCGCGCAACGCCGCGATTCGCGCCAGCGCTTCGTTGACGAAGCGGGCGAAATGCCGACGCCGGGCGAAGGTGCCAGGATGGCCCGGCATGTCGACAACTTCGGTATCAGCGTCGCGCGCCAGCTGCGGGACGACCACCACGGCGTTGATGTCGGTGGCGTCGATCTGTTCGATCAGGCGGTAGGTTTCGACCACATGATACCGCTTGCCGCCGATGCGGCGGCTGAGCGTCGCCCGCCAGCCGTGCAGGAAGACGATGACAACGAATGGTCGCGACGCATCGAAGCCCGGCGTTGCGTGCAGCAGCGTGCGCGAGTCGGCGAAAACGCCGGCTGGTCCGGTGACGCCGGGGCAGGGGAACGGCGCGTTTTTCAGTCGCTCGATGCGCGGCCACGTCCGCCGTCGGGCGAGGGGACCGGTGAAGGACGCAGCGGGCAATCGCATGACTTCAACGCAGCTCGGCCGGCTGGCCGGCGGCAAGCGCCAGGCGGACGGGATCGCGTGGCGGTCCGTCGAGCGCGAAGCGGCCGTGACGCTCGACACCGCCGCAGGCGACGAAGGCAGCAGTGCCGGGGCCGAGAACCGCCGGCAAGGTGGTGGCAATGGGATGCGGTCTCAGGCGCTCCATCAGCGCCATCTGATGCGACATGGTCGAATTTGTATAGAGGCTGGCCAGGTAGCTGCGCGTCCGGTTGGCGGCGAACCAGCGGGCAAAGCGCTCCTCCTCGTCGTACAGCGCGTCGAGCAGCAGGACGCCCGCGATTCGTGCATCGGCGCCGCCCCGGTCGAGCACGAAGGCCGCCGGCTTGTAGCCGCCGCTGAAGGCGACCAGGGTGACCGGCGCGGCCCGCAGCGCATTCGTCACAGCCGGACGTTCGGCGCGGCTTTTGGCGATCGCGTCGGTCAGACGCGCCGCGGCCTCGTCGAGAAAGCGACTGAAGGCGCCCGGCCGCCAGAATTTGCCGGGACTGGAGTCGGACGCTTCGCGGGCGAACTGCGGCGCGACCAGCACGGCATTGACCGCGGCCTGCGCGATCTGGCGATCCAGCTGCATGTCGGCGACGACCCGGTCGATCGAACTGCCATGGCCGTGGAAGAACACCACCAGCCGTGCCGGCCGGCGGGCGTCGAAATCGGCGGGCACGTGTAGCAACACGCCGGCATCGGCGAAGGCTTGATCTTCCCACAATAGTTCGCCGCGCGACGTGACGCGGCCACGCCGGCGACCGTCGCCGGCGATGGTGTTGAAGAAGGGACCCGTATCGTCGTCGCCCGGTCCGTCATAGGGGAAGGGCGCCGATCGAAAGGGCAGGATGCGCGTCAGCGCCGGGCGCACCGTGGACGCCTGTCCAAGTGCCTCGCCCGGCAAGGCGCCGGCGCAAGCAAGCAACGACAGCAGCCGGCGCCGATGCGGAAGCCGACGTGCTGGCAGCTCCATCACCCGCTACGCGATGGCGGGCTTGCCCGGGAGCGGCAACAGCACCCGGAAGAAGGCCGGGATGGCCACGAGGTAGGCGATGCCGCCGACCAGCAATACCGCCGGCAGGCCGAACGACGTCGAGACGATCGGCACCAGCGCCGCACCAAGCACCGAGAACGAACCGTTGATGCCCCAGGCCCACAGGAACATATGGTCCTTGCCCAGCCGGCCCAGCATGGTCATGCCCGTGGGCATCGGGAAGCCCATCAGGAAGGCCGGCGGAAAGATGATGGCCAGGCACGCCAGGATGCGCACCGCGTAGGGCAGGGTGCCGATGGCGTCGAGCACCGGATCGAGCAGGAAGCCGTAGGCGACCAGGATCGCGCCGATCGCCACGAACACCTTGGGCATGAAGCTGCGACTGCGATCGAGGAAGCGCTCCGACACGAAGCTGCCCAGCCCGGAGAACACCAGCATGCCGGTGATCAGCACCGAGGCCGACACCGTAGCGTTGCTCAGCGCCAACATGAAATGGCTGATCATGCCGACCTCGACCACGATGTAGCCCAGGCCGAGGCAGAGGAAGTACACCATCGCGCCGAACTTGCCGGGATAGCGGCTGAAGATCGTGCGCCAGCCGAAGATCACCGGAAACAGCACCAGCGACAGGGCGGCGATGCCGGCAATGGCAAGGGTCGCCCACAGCAGCAGGTAACCCCACTCGTCCTGCACCAGTTCCAGCCGGTCGGTGAATCGCAGCAGATCCTTCACCTTGATGTAGGCGGCGAAGTAGGGCTGGTGGTTGGTCAGCACCTTGGTGTCGAACACGTAGCGGTCGGCGATCTTGTCGATGCCGCCGTGGATCAGGTGGTGCCACCACAGGCGGCCGATATCGGTCGCCGGCACCTTGGGCACCGTGGTCTGGCCGTCGCCTTCCTTTTTGTCGGCGGCCGGTGGCGGCCCGGCGTCGCCTTCCTTGGCGTCGGTGGGGCCGGGCCCGGTCGGGTCGGGCGGATCGCCCTCGTAGAAGAACTGGTCGTAGTACCCCTGCAAGGTCGGCTCGAGCAGCGACAGGTCGGCCTTGAAGCCCGGAGAATAAATCTCGTCGAACGACATCGAGGCGCTGTGCTTGCGCAAGGTCGCGACCTCGGGTTGCGTGAAGCCGCCTTTCTTGAACAGCACCGTGGCGGTCGACAGGTAGCTGGCGGCGACAAAGAATCGGTTGGCAACGTCAGGCCCCTCGACATCGCGTGCCGCCGCAACCATGGTCGAATAGAGTTTCAGCACCGACTTGGGCGGCTCCTCCTTGTTCCACAAGGTGACCGCCAGCACGCCGCCGGGCTTCAAGGCGCGCATGTAGTTGCGCATCGCCTCGCGGGTGTAGCCGAACTTCTCGACGATCGCAAAGCCGCCGGGTTGCGACAGTCCGGCAGAATCGGCCAGCGCCAGATCGATGACGTCGAACTTGCGCTTGGTGCGCGCCGCATAGAGGCGGCCGTCGTAGTCGATCACCTCGACCCGCTTGTCGCCCAGGATGTCGCCGGTGAATTTCTTGAGCTCGGGGTCGGTCAGGAAGGCGTTGAGCACCATCGGGTTGCCTTCGGCCACCGTCACGCTGCTCGAACCGGCGCGCAGCGCCATCGCGGTCGACAGGCCGCCGCCGAACTGCACGACGAAGGTCTCGGGCTCCTTCTTGATGACGTAGGGGTAGTACATCATCAGGAAGCGGAAGTACTCCGTCTGCGAGTCCGGCAGGGTGCGGATGATGCCGCTCGGGCCTTCGCTGTCGATATACAGGCCGCGATACGCCTTGGCGGGCATTTCCGGCAGGTTGAAGCCGGCGTTGTCCGACTGGCCGGGCGCGAAGTGCAGATAGGAGCTGTCGTAGATCTCCATATAGCCGAACGGCGTGGCCCGTTCGTAGACCCGTGTCGCGTCGGGGAACTTGCGGGCATACGACACGCCCTTGTAGTCGCTGACCGCCAGCTTGGGGATGTCGAGCAGCGGCGGCAGCGCGAAATGCGCGGTCAGCGCCACGATGGCGGCGGCGATCGTCTGCACCACGCCGGGACGATCCGACACGGCGACGAACCACAGCACGGCGCCGATCAGCCACAGCAGTAGCGGCGCCACGATCAGGTCGTCGGGCTTGAAGACGTACATCGCCAGCAGGACCAGCAGGCCGCAGGCGCCGGAGCCGGCGAGGTCGGCGAAGTAGACGCGGTTGAAGGTTTTCTGCGCTTTCAGGAACACGACGCCGAGATACAGCGCGCCGCAGAGGAAGGGCAGGAAGTAGAGCAGGAAATTGGCGAACAGCCGCCATTTCTGCACCGGGTCGGAGACCAGGAAGATGGCGTTGAACGGCACCTGCTGGGCGACCAGGTTGGACGCCACCATCACCGGCCCGAACAGCAGCAACGCGATCTTCACCGCGCCACGCCAGCGCTTCTCGAACCACGACTTGCCGACGCACATCACGGCGCTGGTCAGGCCGAAGCCGAACATCGCCAGGCTGACCACCAGCGAGCCGAAATGCGCCCAGCTGCCTACGGAGAACACACGCATGATGCCGATCTGCAGCGCGATCACGCTGCCGGCGATCAGCGCCACCGACAGGTAGAAGGCGAGCGTCGGGCTGCTGTCGAAATCGATGTCGGGCAGGGCGCCGGCGGCGGCCTTGAGTGCCATGAGAGGGGAATCCGTTGTTTCGTGGCGGGCGCGCCCGCGAGGCCATCTAGGGCCGGAATGTGAAGGAAACAAGGCCCTGGAATTGCTGGGGGCGCGCCACTCCAGTGGCGCGTCTTCTGTTCATGCAGCCGAACTCGATCAAGATCTCGGCGCTTTGCACCGACGCGCCGCTGGAGTGGCGCGCCCCCAGCGCATGCCGTCCGCCCGGCGGAGGAAGCTCAGCGATTGTGGGTGCCGCGGACTTGGCCGTCGACCAGCTTAGTGAACGGCACGAACGGCACGATCTTGCCGCCGTAGATGTCCTCGCGAGTCACCGAGATGGCGCCGTCGCTGGCCACCTGCTTGACCACCTTCAGCACCCGTTGGGCGCCCGGCGGGCCGACCGGGATAACCATGATGCCGCCGGGCTTGAGCTGTTGCAGCAACGGCGGCGGGACGTGGTCGATGCCGCAAGTCACGATGATCTTGTCGAAAGGCCCCGCCTCTTGCCAGCCGTAGTAGCCGTCTGCCTGCTTGGTCTGGATGACCTTGAACTCCTCGTAGCCGGCGGCGATCGCGCGGTCGTAGACGCCGCGCGTGCGGGTCGCCAGCGGCGCGATGATCTCGATGGTGTAGACCTTGTCGGTCAGCTCCGAGAGGTAGCCGGCCTGGGTGCCCGAGCCGGTGCCGATCTCCAGCACCTTCTCGCCGCGCTTGACGTCGAGCACGTCGGTCATACGGCTTTGCAGATGCGGGCCGGACATGGTGACGCCATAGCCCATGTCGAGGAAGGCGTGCTCGTAGCCGCGCGCCGCCACCGGCGGGTTGCCGGCGGCGAACACTTCGCGCGGTGTCAGCAGGAAGGCGCGCCTGACCTTGTCGGTCTTGATGTCGCCGGCCCGGACCACCGCCACGAACCGGTTCCAGCGCTCATTCAGCCATTTGTCGCTCTCGCCGCGGTTGGCCTTCATCCAGGCCATGTAGTTCTCCCGCGTGTCCCAGGGCGGTGTCTGTTCCGGCTTGATCGGCTTGAATTGCGCAGTAGCGGGCAAAGCCAGCAGCGCGACGATGAGGGTCGTCGCGGCGGTAAAGATAGCGCGCCGCATCGGCGAGCCTCCGTCTGAACGTGTTGCGTCAACCGGCTGCCAAGTCACACGGTTTTGCCGCGTTTGAGGGGGCGCAGCCGGCCGTTCGATATTTACGGGAGACGGACGCGCGACGCCAGCCCAATCGCGCCGATCCCGCTCAATTCCGCAAATTCCATCAATTCCTCATGGCAGCAAGGCGCCTCCGCCGTACCGTACGCGTTGGCGCACGACGAGCCGATTGATACGGTCCGCGCCGCTTACGGGCCCCTCGGGGGTCCGACCATCCGCGCCTGCCGAGGTACTGCCAAATGCCCAGCCTTCGTCTACCCCGCCGTGCCGTCCTTGCCAGCGCGGCCGGCCTCCCGGTGCTGGCTGCGCCCCACCTGGCGCGCGCCCAGACGTGGCGGCCGAAGCAGGGCCTGCGCATTGTCGTGCCGGCGGCGCCTGGCGGTACCACTGACATCGTCGCGCGCCTGCTGGCCAATCACCTGCAGCAGCGCTGGGGCCAGCCGGCGGTGGTCGACAACAAGTCCGGTGCCGGCGGTGTGCTGGGCTCAAACGAAGTCGTGCGCGCCACACCCGAGGGCCACACGATGCTGATGGGCAATATCGGCCCGCAATCGATCGCCTACTCGCTCTACCGAAATATGCCCTACAAGCCGGAGAGCCTGATCCCGGTCTCCGGTGTCATCGCCACGCCCAACGTGCTGGTGACGCATCCGTCGGTGCCGGCCAAGACGGTGCCGGACTTCGTCAAGTGGCTGCGCGATCGCAATGGTGAGGTCTCCTACGCCTCGTCCGGCACCGGCCAGTCGCCACATCTGTCGGGCGCCTGGTTTCTGCAGCTGACCGGTGCCAAGGCGACGCATGTACCGTATCGAGGCGCGGCGCCGGCATTGAACGACCTGGTGGCCGGCGTGACGCAATACTTCTTCGACAACCTGACGACCGCTATCGAGTTCGTGCGCGCCGGCAAACTGAACGCGCTGGGCCTGACATCGGCGCAACGCAATCCGATGACGCCAGACCTGCCGCCGATCCGCGAAACCATGGCTGAACTGAAGGACTTCGACGTCTCGGCCTGGTTCGGCGTTTTCCTGCCGGCCGGGACGCCGCGCGACGTCGTCGACGCGCTGAACGCCGAGATCAAAGCCTGGATCGACCAGGATGCGGTCAAGGAGCGGTTCAAGGCGATGGCCGGCTACGCCGCCTATGGCACGCCCGAGGAGTTCAACGCCTTCGTGCAAGCGCAAATCGCGCTGTGGCGCACGGTGATCGACAAGGAAGGGTTGAAGCTCGACGCCAACTGACAGCGGCCAGGGCAGGCGGACGCCTCACAGCGTCTTCAGATACTCGATCAGCGCGTCGCGGTCCTCGGCCGGCAGGTCGGTGCCGTACAGGTGCCCGCCATTGCCGTTGCCCTTCAGCTGCGTGTCGAACCGGAAACCCCTCGCCTCGGCTGCGCCGCCGGTGGCCACGAAGCCGACGTTGACCGGATCGATAACATCGTAGCCGCGATAGAAAACGGCCGGCCGTTGCGCCGGCGGCGACAAGAGGTCGCGAAGCGTCGGTACCGATCCGTTGTGCAGATAGGGGGCCAGCAGCCAGACGCCGGGCAGCGGCCGCGCGACATAGCCCTGGGCACCCTGCATCGCCGCCTGGTCGACGCCCAGGGTCGCCAGCAGGCGGTTGAAACGCTCGGCGTCCGCCTGCGACCAGGTTCTGACATGCTCGGGATCGGTGCCGATTTCAGCCAGCGGGATGGCCGTTCCGACACGGGCGCCGCCCTTGGCATGACAGGCGGCGCACTGCGCGACAAACAGGGCCTCGCCACGCGCGATCAGCCGGGAATCGAGGTGCTCGGCCGGAAAGGCCGGCGGCGCCAGGGCATCCATGAAGGCCTCGATCCAGCGATTGCGCTCGACGAAACCGGAAGTGGGCAGCGACCCGGCGCCGAGGGCCGAGGTTGCGATCACGCCGTAGACGCTCTTTGCTTCGCCGCCCCAGTGCAACAGATGGCCGCCGCGGTCGCCCATGCGCCATAGGGCGGGAAAGTCGGTATTGCCGACTGTGTCGTCCCAGGGCGAGCGGCTGAGGATGTACTTGGGCAGGTTGAAGGCATCGTCGCGCCCAGGGCCCCACGCCGGCTTGGAGTCGATCCATCCCAGTTCGCGTTCGCCCAGCTGCAGCGCCAGCTTGGTCTTGGGGATGATCACCAGGGCGAAGATTGCCTTGTCCAGCAGGTCGAAATCGAACTGCAGCGCCATTTCGGGCAGCAGCCGCGTCGCCGAGAAGCGCCGGTCATTGGCGGCGGCGAACAGAAAACGCAGCAGGCCTTGCACGTTCACGGTGTGGCCGGGGCCGCCGACGGCGAAGCGCGGCAGGTCGTCGGGCGCGAAGCGGTAGCTTGTCGTGTGGCAGAGCGCGCAATTCGCCGTCACCCGCTCGAAGCCCAGCCGGCGGACCGACAGGCCGACCGGCAGGCGCTGGCCTTCCTCCCAGGCCAGGCCAAACGCGCCGTAACCGCCATGGCCGGGCTTGGCCGGCCCGTAGCCGGCGGTGGCGTACTTCTCCACCAGGTCGGGGAAGACGCGCGGCAGCACCATGAAGATTTGATAGGGAATGCCGGCCAGCAGTTCGGCGTCCAGTGAGCCGTACTTGAAGCGCTGGGTGGCGTCGTCACGGGCGAACACCTGGGCTTCGCTCTTCAGGAATTTCCACCAGAAGAGGACGCCGGCGACCACGGTCAGGGGAATCGCGACCGCCGCGAGGACCAGGAGGTTACGCTTCCAAACCGATCGCCGCCGCATGCCTGGGCCTCAGAAAGTCTTGAGGAACTCGACGATGTCGTCCTTCTCGGCGGGCGACAGGTGCGTGCCGTAGGCCGGGCCATCATGGCCGCGGTTGCTGTTGCCGGCCCATTTGCCGGGAACGCAGCGATTCTTGTCGTGGCGGTTATCCGGGTTGGTCTCGCGTGCACAGCTCTGCCCGCGTGCCGGGTCGTCGATGCAGCGCGTTTCGTAGCGGAAGAAGCGGGCTCCCCTGGCCTCCGGCAGATCGGAGACGAAGCCCAGCTTGCGCTGGTCGATCACGTCATTGCCGCGCCAGAAGACCACCGGCCGCGCCTCGGCCGGCTCCAGCAGGTCGCGCACGGTCGGCACCGAGCCGTTATGCAAGAACGGTCCGCGCAGCCACAGGCCGTCGAGCGGCATGTTGGCGTAGCCGTTGGTCTTGCGGAAATGCCGGAACCGGTCCTCGGGATACCCGGCATAGAGATTGCCCTGCTCGACGGCGAGCGCGGGGCTGTAGTTGTCCAACCGGCAAGGGTCGGTGCCGAGCCGCTCGATCGGCTCGACCGTGCCGACCTTGGCGCCCGCGAAGTCGCGGCCGCTGGCGCCGTGGCACGATGCGCAGTACGTGGCGTACAGCGCTGCGCCGCGCTCAGCCTTCGCCGGGTCGATCGGGAACGGGTATTCCGGCGGCGTGTTGCGCGCGGATCGTAGCCATTTGGCGAGGAATTTCAGCGAGTCGCGGTCGAGCGTCGTGGGCACCGCCCCGGTGCCGAAGGCGGCGCTGCGATTGCGTTCCTCGACCGAATCGTTGTTGCCATCCCAGTGCAGGCGCATGTTGGCGCGCGGCTCCTGCAGCCACAACGACGGGAAGTCGACGTTGCCGACCATCTCTTCGCGAGGCAGCCCTTCGAAGCGCCAGTTCAGCAGCGCCTTGGCCGGACCAAAGGTGTCGAAACGGCCCGGGCCAGGCATCGGCTCATGGTCAAGAAAGCGAAATCGGTGGCGGGCCAGAACCAGGAACTCCTTCATTGCCGGTACGGCGACGAATTGCAGCAGCAGCCGCTCGCGCAGCGAGTAGGTCGCGCCAGATTGCTCGGCAGCCTGGATCACCTCCCAGGGATTGAAGCGTTCGTCGAGCGCGCAGGCGCTGAGAAACCTTGTGAAGCGCTCGAGATCGAGGCTGTTGGCCGGCATGCCGACCTCGACCTTCGGCGCCGAGTCGGGCGCGGCGCGCCAGGTGCCGGTATGGCAGGCGGCGCAGTTCAGCGATACGCGCTCGAAGCCCAGGCTGCGGCGCTTGGACGTGCCGATCGGCCGGTCCATGCCCGGTTCGTAGATGAACCCGAGCGACGCCCAGCCGTCGCCCGGCAGGTAGTCGCGGCACAGTGCCGGCAAGGCATTGAAGATACCGATCGGAATGCCGATCAGTCGGTCGCCGCCGGTCGAGCCATATTTGAAATGCTTCTGCGGGTCGTCGAAGAACGCCTCGGCGACGTCGCGTTTGTAGTCGTAGTATATCCCGCCGGCGGCGGTGAAGATTGCCGCCACGATCGCGAGGAAGATCGGCTTGCGCCAGCGCCAGACTAACCACAGCAGATCGAACACCCAGCCGACGACGACCGCGAACCCATTCAGCAGAGCGCCGACGAGCCGCATCACCGGCGATCCGCCGGCGTGTGGGCGTGACGACGGGTGAACTCGTCGGGTGCCATCAGGATGTTCGGCCGCGCCACTATCGCGAGTCGGCGTGGCGCTGCTGTTCGCCGACCCAGCAATCCTCGGCGACCGGCCCGCCGGCCGTGAAGCCGGCGCCATCGCGCTGCGCCACGTCGTCGTTGTAGAGGATGAAGTTCAACAGGAAGATCTTGTTGGCGTAGGCGCGGCCGAGATAGAAGCCCGGCCGGATCATGCGGATCTCGTCGCGAATCCGCAGCCCGTCGCGGTTGGCGAGCGCGTCCGGACGCCGCCGGAAGCCCTCGATCTCGTCGTTGAAAGCGTAGTCGATGATTATCGACTCGCGGCGGCCGTCGAGCAGGCTCTGGCCGCAATGCAGCTTGGCCGGGAACAGCAGCCATACGGTGTTGCTAGGGTCGAATTTCCCGAACAAGCTGGCGCGAGGAAGCTCCGCTCGTGGCACTGACTCGACATTGTCGATTAGCGGCCGAATTATTGCGGCATCCTCGATGAAGTTTCGGAGCACGCGTTGCTCACGGTAGAACATCTTACCCTTCCACAGATGTTCGCCGATACGTTCCAGAGTCGCGACTTTGCCGTCGGCCAAACGACCCTTGATACCGCCGATGATCTCACCCAGGCGGGTCTTGCCATCTTCACCGCGTACAAAGAACAGGTCGCCGGCATACGGGCCGTCTGGGATGGGGCCGGCGCTGAGGCGGCCATAGATCTGGTCGATCAGCTCCTGCGGCAGCTTCAGGATGTTGTCCGGTGTCAGCTTCATCAAGTCGGCGCGGCTGAGCGGGCAATCGTGCTCCAGCCGCGCCAGGTCGACATGGAACACCTTGGTCGGATTGTCAGGGTCCTTCAGGCTCTTGTCCTCGAGCGGCCCGAACGGGATCTCGGGCGCCTGCGCCACCGTTGCGCATGGCAGCTTGCCAGGCTGGGCAATCGCCGGAACCGCTGCGAGCGAAGCCACTGCCACCAGCAACGTTGCTGCCAGGGATGTCAGGCCAGGCCTAGAGATGAACGCGATCATGGCTCGTCCTCGGCGCAGCAGAGGTTCACAGCGTGGCAAGAAACGCGATCAAGGCGCGCTTCTCGCGCTCCGACAGGCCTTCACCGAACCGATGACCGGCGTTCTCGACGCGCGTCAGCACATTCGAGTAGTAGGTCTGGACGAACTTGGCCTGCGGCGAGGACAGATCGAGCAGCGCGCGATCGGGTCCCTGGAACACCGCCGCGCGCAAGCTCACCAGTCCCTCTTTGAGCGCTTGGTACTGTCGGACGGTGAGCTGAGTCTCATACTTGGCCTGCAGCTTTCGCTCGTCGATGACCGCCAGCGCCATGTCCTGGATCAGGTCCTTGTAGCGCAGGCTGCTGATCATCACCGCCGGTAGGCCACTGGGAAGTTTCAGTGTGAATCCGGCCGACAGGTCACCCAACTCGATGCGCGGCGCCACGTCGACGATGATTTCGGCGTCGGTCAGGAACATCTTCGCGATCCGCCTCGACGGGTTGAGCAGCTCCTCCATTGAGGCCTTGAACAGCCGGTAACGGCCCTCGACGCTGACGTCGAACCGCCAGCACGCCGGCGGGTTCGCCACAGGTCTGTCCCGCTCGTCGACGTAGGGCGACGCATAAAAGTTGAGAGACGGGTCGGAGGGCTGGCCGCACAGCTCCGGTCCGATGGCGTTGTTGTGCATGAAAGGCGCGTGCGCCCAGACGCTGAGCAGCGACGGCGGGCGGTAGTAGCCGCGGCCGGCGCTCTTCTGGATCTCGGCGAGTGCCGGGTCGACCGGCCGTTCATGCAGGCCGCGGGCGGCGTACTGGTCCCAGACGCGGCTCGGCATGTGATTGGAGTGCATGGCGCGGCCGCTGTAGGTGCCGACCCGGCTGGCCGGCACCGGCCGCTCGTTGCTCAGCCAGTCGATGCGCAGGCTCGGGTCCCTCGGATCGGTGGCATGGAAGTTGGCCGCATCGAAGGGCGGGTTCTGGCTGGAGTGGCAGCTGGCGCAGGCGCGGGCGAAGACCTGCCGGCCCAGCGCCACCGAGCCTTGGCCGAACTCGCGATCCAACTGCGCCTCAAGGTCGCGCGGCCCGGCCAGGCGGCGGGCGCGCCACAGATCGCTGGGCCGCGCCGTCAGGAAGAAGGCGGCGACGTCGTCCAGCCGGTCCTCGATGGCGCGGAAGCTGGCGCAGTCGCGCCGGCACTGGCCGATGTCGAACGGCGTCTGGCCGTAGTTGCGCTGCGCCGGATCGGCGGCGCGCAGGTCGGGAATGTGGTTCATCCAGCATTGCTCGGCGCAGGAGCCGATGTTGAAATAGACCCGCTGGATGGCTTCGTTGACGCCGACCGAGTCCTCGGCACCCTTCAAAATGTGCGGCACTGCCTCGACAAGCTCGCGGCGTTCCCAGCACTTGCCCGCCTTGCCGGGCTCGCACCAGCAATCGACGCCGGGCGTCGACTGCGCCGGGCAGGTGGACGCCTTGCGCCATTTCAGCACCCGGTGCTCGTGCAGCGGCCGCTTGGCGAGATTGATGATGGCGTTCATCGTGCCGGCGTTGGCCACGGTGTCCATCGGCAGCGCCGAGGTGTCGACCGTGCCCGGCCGGGTGCGGGCAATCAGCTGCCATTCGAGCTTGTGGGTCGACAGGCCCGACCCCAGCAGCTGCGAGATCATGCTGTACTGGTTGCCCACCAGGCCGTCGATGTTCGACCAGATCGGCCGGCTGGCGTCGGCCGGCGGCCGCAACGGATCGTAGGCGATGTGGCAGGCGCCACAGCTCATGCCGATGCGGAACGGCGGCTCGACGGCGCCGTCGAACAGCCGGCTGGTGCGCGAATCGGCGCTGTCGCTGCTGCTGGCAAGCGGCTTGCGGTAGCCGTCCCACGAGGCGGCCGAGCCGTTGAGCTTCTTCCACGCCTCGGCGTCAAAACGCGGATTGGGGAACTTGCGCAGGCCCAGCGCGCCGGTCGACGTTCCGAACTTCAGATCGCAGGCGCTTTGCCGCTGGTCGGTCGCGCCGTGCGGCGTGCTGGTGTCGAACGGGCTGTCGCGGAAATCGCAGGCCGGATCGCGGTAGCCCTCGCGGCCGACGAACTTCAGCAACTCGTCGTCGCCCGGGCACCAGGGAAAGCCGTAGGTTTCCTCCAGTGACCGCGCCTTGCAACCGGCCTCGCCAGGTATGCAGCAATCGGGATCGGGTATGGCGCCCCAGGTCTGGAACAGGTCCTTGCGCTGTGGCGCGCCGAGCACCTTGTACCAGTCGATCGTCGCGCCCAGCCGCTGCGGATAGGAGTAGGTGTAGAAGCGGTCGTTGAAGGCGGTGGCGAAAAACCAGATTTCCTTGCCGGCGCGGGCCTGCGGCGAAAGGCCGGCTTCGCTTGCCGCATAAGCCGGGCTGAGCGAGCTTTGGGATTGCACAATCGACGGCCGCGCCGTGATCCCGACAACCGTAAGTACGGCCGCTACGCACCCGACATGGCGCAACCGCATGACATATCTCCGGGTTGTTCGCGCGCCGATTTTCCCCCGAAGTCGATAACCAAATAAATCAAGGATAGAAGTATCGGTGCGCGCAGCTATGAGCGATCAATCGATCATAGCCTAACAGACGGACGATAAAGATAAACCGGAATACTCTCTATCTTCACTACCGTGAATCTAAGTAGTCGGCAGCACGGCGAGCTTCCGTCGGGCCGACGAGGTCATGTGTGGGACGGGCAAGATCCGCCCGTCGTGACGTGCCTCCGCGGTCGACGGCGGCGACCTGATCGAAATTGCCGTCAGGTGTACTTGCGTACGTCGTCGACGACCTTGCCGTCGTTGGGCAGGCTACCGGGCGCCACGAACTCGACCTTGCCGCGCACCTTGCAGATGGTCTGGACCGTACCCTCCAGCGTCTTGGCTTGGTCGGCGGAACCGCCGGCCAACTCGGCTTTCAGGGTCATGACATCCTGCTGCTCGACCCAGTCGATCACCAGCCGCAGCCGGCCGAGCTCGGGATGGCGCTTGGCGATCAGCGAAATCTGCTCGGGATCGACGAACATGCCCTTGACCTTGGTGCGCTGGTCGGCGCGCCCCATCCAGCCCTTGATGCGCATGTTGGTCCGGCCGCAGGGGCTGATGCCGGGCAACACCGCCGACAGATCGCCGGTGCCGAAGCGCACCAACGGATAGGCCTTGCTGAACGTCGTCACCACGACCTCGCCGACCTCGCCCTCGGGCACCGGATCGCCGGTGCCCGGCCGCACGATCTCGACGATGACACCCTCGTCGACGATCATGCCCTCCAGCGCCTCGGACTCGTAGGCGATGGTGCCGAGATCGGCCGTGCCGTAGCTCTGCAGGGTGGCAACGCCGCGGTCGCGGAAACCCTGGCGCAGCGAGGGTGGCAGCGCCTCGGCGCCGACGAAGGCCTTCTTGATCGACGAGACGTCCTTGCCCAGCTCGGCGCCCTTCTCGAGCAGAATCTTGAGGAACGACGGGGTACCGACATAGCCCACCGGCCGGATCGCCTCTATGGCGTCGAGCTGCAGCTCGGTCTGGCCGACGCCGCCTGGCACGACGACGCAGCCCAAAGCGCGGGCCGCCGTCTCCATCATGATGCCGGCCGGGGTCAGGTGATAGGAATAGGTGTTGTGCACGACATCGCCGGCGCGGAAGCCGGCGGCGTACAGCGCTCGCGCGCCGCGGAAATAGTCCTTGTCGGCGGTGTCGATTTCGAAGATCGGGCCCGGCGACATGAAGATGTGCAGCGCCTGCGACAGCGGCACGCCCAGCAGCCCCCCCAGCGGCGGATTCTTCTTCTGCACGGCGCTGAGGTTGCTCTTGCGCAGCACCGGCAGCTTGGCGAGCGCGGCGCGGCTGTTGACCGCGGCCGGCTCGACGTCCTTGAGCCAGTCGGCGAAGAAGGGCGCGTTGCTCTTGGCGTGCGTGATCTGTCCCGGCAGGGCGGCGGCCTGCGCCTTCTCGCGCTCGTCGGCGGAACGGGTCTCCAGCGCATCGTAGTGCTTCGACATGGCATCCCCCATGGCTGCGCCGCGTGGGCAGCGCGTTCAGGCCGGCGCCGAGATTCAGCACGCCCGCGTCATGGCGCGCAAGCCGAGCCATCCGGCGCCTCGCATCGCCCCAGGCCCGGATCGACGATCCTTGACCCACCGGAGGGAACGATTGCCGGGCCGGTGCGTTGTCTGAGGCCGAGCCATCCAGAAACCGCTCGGCTGCACATGTGCGCGCAGAGGAGAGGGCGATGGCGAGGAGCAGGCCGACCGCGGCCGAGGATTTCGCCGCCGAGGTGGCGGCGCTGAAAAAGCAACTGACGCATCTTGCGGCGTCAATCGAGAACACCGCCAAGGCCGAAGGCGGCGACGCGGTGCGCGCGATCGGCGACAGGGCGCGTGAATTCCTTTCCCAGGCGACGTCGTTCGTCGACGGGATCAGGCACGACGCGCGCGATCTGGCGACCGACGCGACGCGTTCGGCCGCGTCGGCCGTGCAGAGCGGCGTTCACGAAGGTGCGGAACGGCTGGAGGACGCCATCCGCCAGCGGCCGCTGACCGCAGTCGCCATCGCCGTGGGCGTCGGCTGTCTGCTGTCGATGATGCTGCGTCATCGCTGAGCGGCCGGTGCGTTCGTTGCTGCCCGCCCTCGTTAGGTCGGCCGGACTCTACGGGTTGGCCGTCGCCGCGGTGACGGTCCGCCGCGCGGTGTCACGCCTGGGCCTGTACGTCGTGATCGCCTTTCTCGGCGTGGTCGGGCTGGGGTTCGTGACGGCGGCGGCGTTTCTCGCGCTGGCGCAGGCGATGGGCGCGATCTACGCCGCGCTGTTCGTCGGCTGCGCCTATCTGGTCGGGGCGCTGCTGGTTTTGGTGGTGGCGCAGACGCGCCGGGCCGGCTGGTAGGCGGCGCGGTTGCAAGGAGGTCGCTATGCTCAAATGGGCGCTGATTTTCCTGGTCGTCGCGCTGATCGCGGCGGTATTCGGCTTCGGCGGCGTCGCCGCCGCGGCGACCGACATCGCACGCATCCTGTTCCTGATCTTTATCGTGCTGTTCCTGGTCAGCCTGGTGATGGGGCTGGTGCGTCGCGGTTGACGTCGCGCCGTCACAGCCAGCGCTTGCGCCGGCGGTAGTGCTTGACGTCCTTGAAGCTCTTGCGGCCATCGCCGGCCATGCCGAGGTAGAACTCCTTGACGTCCTCGTTCTGGCGCAGCGACGCCGCGTCGCCGTCAAGCACGACGCGGCCATTCTCCAGGATGTAGCCGTAGTGGGCGAATTTCAGCGCCACGTTGGTGTTCTGCTCGGCGAGCAGTATCGAGACGCCCTGTTCGCCGTTGAGTCGCTGCACGATCTCGAAGATTTCCTCGACCAGCTGCGGCGCCAGCCCCATCGACGGCTCGTCGAGCAGGATGGTGCGCGGCCGGCTCATCAGGGCGCGGCCGATGGCGGTCATCTGCTGCTCGCCGCCCGACGTGTAGCCCGCCTGGCTGCCACGGCGCTGCTTCAACCGCGGAAAGTAGTGGTAGACCTTCTCCAGGTCGTCGGCGATCTGTCGCCGGTTGTTGCCGTGGATGAAGGCGCCGGTCAGCAGGTTCTCCTCGACGGTCAAATGGCCGAAGCAGTGCCGCCCTTCCATCACCTGGATGACGCCGCGCCGCACCAGCTCGTTGGGCGTCAGGTCGTCAACCCGCTCGCCGCGATAGTGCACGCTGCCCTTGGTGACGTCGCCGCGCTCGGCGCGCAGCAAGCAGGATATAGTCTTCAGCGTCGTCGATTTGCCGGCGCCGTTGGCGCCCAGCAGCGCCACGATGCCGCCCTCCGGCACCTGCAGCGACACGCCCTTCAGCACCAGAATAACGTGGTTGTAGATGACTTCGACGTTGCTGACCGACAGGATCGGCATCGTCGCATCGGGTGCGGTCTGGCCGGTCAATGTTCGACTACCTATTGAATCGCAACGAGCGCCTCACCCTGAGGAGCGGCCGCAGGCCGCGTCTCGAAGGGTGAGGTGCGGGAGGGTGCGGAGGCCTCATCCTTCGAGACGCCCGCTGCGCGGGCTCCTCAGGATGAGGCCACTCGGCGTGGTCGCGTCGCTCAGCTCTCCTTGGAGCAGTCACGCGGTGTGATCTTCTTCTCCTCGGCGTACTTCTTGGCCGCGGCATCGACCATCGGCTTGATTACCGAGTCGTCCGACTCGTACCAGTCGGAGATCACCGTCCACTGCTTGCCGTCCCACTGCTGGATGCGGCCGGCGCGGGTGCCCTCGTGGTCGGCGCAGCTGACCTTGATCGGCCGCAGCATCCCCTCGAAGCCCAGCTCCTTGAGGCGCTCGGCGGTGAGGTTGAGGTTTTCCAGGCCCCAGCGGATCTGCTCGCCGGTCAGCGGCTTGTTGCCGAACTTCGTCTGCGCCGTGCGGATCGCCTCGACGCCGAGCATGGCGTTCACCAGGCCGCGATTGTAGAGCACGTGGCCGATGTCCTGGTTCTTGTCGGCCTGCTTGCCCTTGGTCCAGACGTGCTTGTCGAGATCGGCGTGGACCGCGAACTTGCCGGCGCCGTGCTGCAACATGGCGGCGTGGTAGCCCTTGGCGCCGTCCTCTGCCGGCAGCACGTCGGGCTCTGCGCCCGACCACCACACGCCGTACATCTTCTCGCGCGGGAAGCCGACTGCCGCCGCTTCCTTGATCGACGTCGAGTTCATGACGCCCCAGCCCCACAGCAGCACATAGTCGGGCCGATTTTGGCGGATCTGTAGCCAGGTTGCTTTCTGTTCGACGCCGGGATGCGTCACCGGTAGCGGCGTGAACTCGAAGCCGTGCTTCTTGCTGCGTTCGGTGAGCAGCGCGATTGGCTCCTTGCCGTAGGGCGAGTCGTGGTAGACCAGCGCCACCTTCTTGCCCTTCAGCTTGTCCCAGCCGCCTTCCTTCTTGGCGATGTGCTGCATGATGATATCGGCGGCCGACCAGTAGGTGCCGAGCAGCGGGAAGTTCCAGGTGAAGACGCTGCCGTCGCGCGATTCCGAGCGGCCGTAGCCCATCGAGATCACCGGGATCTTGTCGACCGGCGCCTTTTCGGTGAGCGCGAACGTGATACCGGTCGACAGCGGATTGAAGAAGGCGGCGCCGGTCGGCCCCTTGCCCTTCAGCCGCTCGTAGCACTCGACGCCGCGGTCGGTGGCGTAGGCCGTGTCGCACTCCTCGAACACGATCTTGACGCCGTTGATGCCGCCGTCGCGCTCGTTGATCATATTGTAGTAGTCGGCGATCCCGTTGGCGAACGGAATGCCGTTCGGCGCGTAGGCACCGGTGCGGTAGACCAGACTGGGAATGAATTGTTCGTTCTGCGCACTGGCCGGCACGGCGGCGACCAGACCGCCGCCGACCAACGCGGCGCCCGCAAGCGCCAGCTTACCCCAACCCATCGCGTTCCTCCTCTGTTGCGGACCATGGCCGGAGCCGGCCCTGCCGCCTACGGTAAAGCGCCCCAACGCCGCCCGCCAGTCACGACCGCTTGGGCGCGACGGGCGGGCGGAACGCCGGCGTAGACCGCCGGTCTGTGATTGCCCGCGGTCAATGCGGGAACGGCCATAGCCTGAGCTTCTCCTTGGCGATCGCCCAGAGGCGGGCCAGGCCGTGCGGCTCGACGATCAGGAAGAAGACGATCATCGCGCCGAAGATCATGAACTCCAGATGGCTGATCAGCGCCGTCGAAATCGGGATGCCCAGCCAGCCCGGCAGCTGGTTGAGCAAGATCGGCATCAGCACGATGAAGGCGGCGCCCAGGAAGCTGCCGAGGATCGAGCCCAGGCCGCCGATGATCACCATGAACAGGATGCTGAACGAGCGGTTGATGTCGAAGGCCAGCGGCTCCCACGAGCCCAGCCGCAGGAAGCCGTACATGGCGCCGGCGACGCCGACGTAGAACGAGCTGACGGCGAACGCCAGCAGCTTGGTGCGCAGCGGCCGGAAACCGATGATCTCGGCGGCGATGTCCATGTCGCGGATTGCCATCCAGGAGCGTCCGATATGGCCGCGCACCAGGTTCTTGGCCACCACGGTCAGCACCACGACCAGCGCCAGAATCAGCACGTAGCGCTCGGCCGGCGTTTCGATCCGGATGCCGAAGGCGCTGAGGTTGCCGACCGCGACCGAACCCGAGGGCGTGTAGTTGGTCAGCCACTTCACGCGGGCGAATACCCAGTCGAGAAAGAACTGCGCCGCGAGCGTGGCGACCGCGAGATAGAAGCCCTTAATGCGCAGCGACGGCAGGCCGAACAGGATGCCGACCGCCGCCGCCATCAGGCCGCCAAACAGGAAGACGACGATTAGGTCGTTGAGGAACGGCAGCCGCAGCCACAGATTGTAGGCGGCGTAGGCGCCCACCGCCATGAACCCGCCGGTCCCCAGCGACACCTGGCCACAGTAGCCAACCAGGATGTTCAGCCCGATCGCGGCCAGCGAGAAGATCAGGAAAGGAATCAGGATCTCGGTGTAGATGTATTGCGCCAGGCCCGGTGCCGCCGCCGCCAGGGCGATCGGCGCCAGGAAGGCGAACGCGATTGTCACCACGACGAAGACCAGATCCTGGCGAATCGGAAAGATCGCCTGGTCGGCGTCGTAGCTGTCCTTGAACTGGCCGGCTTCGCGGTACAGCACGATCGGCTCCCCTCAGACGCGCTCGATGATCCGCTCGCCGAACAGGCCCTGCGGCCGGAACAGCAGGAACACCAGGGCCAGCATGTAGGCGAACCAGTTCTCGATGCCGCCGCCGGCCAGGTCGAAGGCCTTGACCAGGATCGGCGCCAGGAACACCTCCGACAGCTTCTCGCCAGCGCCGATGATCAGGCCGCCGATGATCGCGCCAGGCACCGAGGTGAAACCGCCGAGGATCAGCACCGGCAGCGCCTTCAGCGCGATCAGCGAGATCGAGAACTGCACCCCGAGCTTGGCACCCCAGATCATGCCGGCGACCAGCGCCACCAGGCCGGACACCGTCCACACCACCAGCCAGATCTGGTTTAGGGGGATGCCGACCGACTGGGCGGCGGCGTGGTCGTCGGCCACGGCGCGCAGCGCCCGGCCGGTGCGCGTCTTCTGGAAGAACAGTGCCAAGCCGATCACCAGCGCGCCGGCGATGGCCGCCGCGATCAGTTCGGCCGGCTCGACCAGCAGGCCCCCTTCGAACACGCCGTCGAACAGGAACAGCGGGTCCTTCGGCAGGCCGAGGCTGATCTTGTAGATGTCGCTGCCCCAGATGGTCTGCCCGGCGCCGTCGATGAAGTAGGCAATGCCCAGGGTCGCCATGAACAGGATGATGCCCTCCTGGTTGACCAGCCGGCGCAGCACCAGGAACTCGATGGCGTAGGCGAGCAGCGTCATGATCGCCATGGTGAGCACCAGCGCCACCGGCAGCGCCGCCCAGCCGAGATAG
>DATFGV010000202.1:0-5252 GCA_035249115.1 Vineibacter sp. | reverse complement strand
TGGGGCCGTGGTCGATCCTGGCCAGTCAGTGGCTGCGGCTGCCCGGCGTGTTCGGCCTCAAGGGGCACAGCCTGGTTTTCGACACCGGCGCGCGCGTGCCGGCGCAAGCGCTGTTCCTGGAGTACGAGGAGGCGGGCGGTGAGGTGCTGGCGCCGGAAGTGTTCCCGCGTCGCGACGGCACCACTTATGTCTGCGCCATTTCCAGCGAGAGCCAGTTGCCGGTCGATCCCGCCGCTGTCGTGCCAGATCCGGGTGCCATCGACCGGCTAGAGGCGTTGTGCCGGCGCCTGTCTCCTGTCCTTGCTGACGCGCCGATCCTTGCTCGGCAGGCGTGCTTTCGCCCGGTGACGCGCGACGGCCTGCCGCTGATCGGCTCGGTGTCCGGCGTCGCCAATGCCTATGTCGCCACCGGCCACAGCGTGTGGGGCATCCTCAACGCACCGGCCACGGGCGAGGCGATCGCCGAACTGCTGCTCGACGGCGCGGCGCGTACCATTGACCTCGGCGCCTTTGATCCGGCGCGGCTGCGGCCGTTCGACCCGGCGCGCCTGCGGGTTGGCAACGCCCAGGGCTGACAATCAATTGGGGGGTGAGTCTTCGAACGCTGTCATTCCGAGCGTAGCGAGAATGCCTTGCCGCTGACGCAGACAGGATTCCTCGCTGCATCCGGCAAAACAGGAGTATCGGCCTGCGCCCTACTGCGACATCGCCAGTCGCAGCGATTCGTGGAAGTCGTGCAGGCCCTTCTCATTGCGGCCGAAGGTGACGTGGCTTTGCGCGCCGCTGTGGAAGCCCTTCTGGATGGTGCGAGCCATCGGGAAGTCTTCGCTCTGCACCGTGTTGAAGGTGATATCCCAGTTCTTGTCCCACATCACTCGCTCGTCGTCGCTGATCTCGCGTTGCGGCCGGATCAACCACAGGCGCACGACGCTGCGGTCCGGATCATCGCTGTCGGGCACCGCGGTCCACAGCTCGACATGGTCGCGGACCCAGATGGCAATCGCGTTGGGGAACAGGCGCAGCACCACGATCACGTGGCGCATGAAGTCGCCCGGCTGGGCCGGCGCATGGCGCGCCTGGTCGAAGGTCGCGCGCGGTGTCAGAAAGCGCCCATGCCGGCCGAAAACGTCGTAGACGCCGCCGCGGCCTTCGATGAATGGCGCGATGGTCTTGGCGTGCAGGAAGGGCACGTGGTAGGCCTCGAGGAACGTGTCGACCACCAGCTTCCAGTTCATCGCCTCGCCGAAGCGCTGGAAGCGGTGCACCGCGCTGCGGTCGATGCCGAACTCGGCCAGCAGGTCGCCGACCGGCCCCAAGAAGGCGTCGATGTCGACGGGATCGCCGAGGATCGGACCGAGCCAGACCAGTCCATGCCGCTCGGCGACAGGCAGCGGCGCCAGCCCGTGCGCCGCCCGGTCAATGCCGGCGAAGCTCTCGGCACCCGGCACATGCCGCAGTGCCCCGTCGGCGCCATAGACCCACGCATGGAACTTGCAGGTGAAGGTCGGGCGGCAGCCGGCCTCTTCGTCGACCACGCGCGTGCCGCGATGCTGGCAGACATTGTGGAACGCCTTCAGCGTGCCGTCGCGCTGGCGCACGACCAGCGCCTGGATGCCGTCGAGCTCCATGGTACGGAAATCATTGGGCTTCTCGAGCTCGCTCGAGGCGGCGACCACCAACGGCTGGCGGCGGAACAGGAGGTCGCGCTCGCGCGCCAGATGGTCACGGTCGATGTAGCGCGCGACCGGCTGGCGGTACTCAGACTCCGCCGCGCCGCCGGTGTTGGCGTCCAGCATGGCGCCGACGCGAGCGGCCAATTCCTGTTCGGTTCGCGCGTCCATAGCGTTCCTCCGTCGCCGGCATGGTCGCCAGTCGCGCGGTGATCGTCAAATCCAAATTAGAATTCGCGGCCAGCCGCAATGGAAAGACCTCCTCCCCACGCTTCAGCGTGGGGAAGTGCGCCGAAAGGGTGGAGAGGAGCTATCATGGTGCTTCCACTGAGAGACCGTATCGGTTCCCCTCCGGCCTTTGGCCACCTCCCCAGCTTCGCTGGAGAGGAAAGACAAGGCGCGCAGTTCGGTCAACAATCGCTGGCTGAGCAGGGCCGGAGGCAGGAACGGCAGGCAGACGATCAGGACGCAAGCTATCGCATATGCCTTCTGTCATCCTGAGCGAAGCGAAGGATCTATTGGACTGCATTCTCGCACGAGCCCATGAGTGGCGCATCGGCGCCATTTTCGGGCGTCCAGGCGGTTCCACCGCTCAATAGATCCTTCGCTTCGCTCAGGATGACAGAGTCGGCTCTGCAACGTCATATGCGTTAGCCCTGGGCCAGGAGGCGGGTGTGACGTCGTTCTATGATGGCGACGGCTCGATCTTTGTCGAGGCGTACGATGCATTCTACGGCCCCGACGCGGCCCCGATCGTCGGTGACGTCGCGTTCTACCAGCGCCTCGCGCGCCAGCTCGGTGGGCCGGTGCTTGAGCTGGCTTGCGGCACCGGCCGCGTGTGCCTCGAGCTGGCGGCGGCCGGCATTGATGTCACGGGCGTCGATCTGTCGGACGCCATGCTGGCCATCGCGCGCCGCAAGGCGGACGCCGGCGGCAGTGCGGTGCGCGATCATCTGACGTTGGCGCGGCAGGACATGACCGCGTTGGACCTGGGAGGCCAGTTCGGCTTGGTCTTCGTGCCGTTCCGCTCGTTCCAGCTGTTGCTGACCATCGAACGGCAGCGCCAGGCGCTCGCCGGCATACGCGGTCACCTGCGGCCGGGCGGCCGGCTGGTGCTTCACCTGTTCGACCCGCGGCTGGAACTGCTGATCGGCGACGGCGGCGCAGGCCACATCCTGTCGGGCACGCATCCCGTGACCGGCCGGCGCTACACCGGCGACGTGCTGCGCGCGACCATCGATCCGGTGGCGCAGCTGCGCTGGGATCTGTGGCGCTACGCCGAGATCGCCGCCGATGGCGCGGTGCTGGCCGAGGCGCGGCGCGAGATGGCGCTGCGCTGGACCTATCGCTGGGAGCTGCACCATTTGCTGGCGGCGTGCGGCTTCGCCGTCGAGTCGGAATACAGCGACTTCCTGGGTTCGCCACCGGAGTACGGACGCGAGATCATCGTGGTCGCGGCGTGACGCCGGTCCGCGGGCTTATCCGGCGGTCACGGCCGCTAAGTACAGCTCGCTCGCCTTGCGCGTGGCCGTGCCGGGCTGGCCGTCGCCGATCAGGCGGCCGTCGACGCGCGTCACTGGCGTGACGCCGCCCAGCGTGCCGGTCGCGAAAGCCTCGTCGGCCGAATAGACCTGCGCGAGGGTGAAGTCGCACTCGTTGGCGACACCGCCCGCGGCGCGCCAGGCGCCGATGACATTGCGCTGGGTGATACCCTTGAAGCTGTAGGCGCCGGTCGATGTCCACAATTCGCCGCCGCGCACGATGAAGAAGTTGGTCGAATTGCAGCTGGCGACGAAGCCGCGCGGGTCGAGCATCAGCGCTTCGTCGGCGCCAGCGTTGATCGACTGGATCAGCGCTTGGATCAGGTTCAGCCGGCTGTGCGAGTTCAGCCGCAGGTCGAAGATGTCGGGGCCGCTGGTGCGGAAGGTGGAGGTGAACAGCGAGAGGCCGCGCGCCTTGGCGTCGGGATTTGGGATCTTGTACTCGGCGACGATCACGACGGTGGCGGCACCGATCACGAACCGAGGGTCCTGGTTGGGTGTGCTCTTCTGTCCGCGCGTGACCATCAGGCGGATATGGGCACCGTCGCGCATGCCGTTGCGGTCCAGGGTCGCCTGCAGTGCCATCTTGATGCCGTCGCGCGTCAGCCCGATGTCGAGTGCGATCGACCGCGCCCCTTCGAACAGGCGGTCGAGATGCGCCTCCAGGCTGATCAAGCGGCCGTCGACCAAGCGCAGGCCCTCCCAAACGCCGTCGCCCAGCGCGAAGCCGCTGTCGAACACCGAGATTTTGGCCTCGGCGCGCGGAAAGAATGCACCGTTGACGTACACCAGCGCATGGTCGTTGCGCGGATCAGGCAGGTAGCCTTGGGCGCTGCGGGCCGTGTCGGTCGTCATCGTCGCATCCTAGAAGCTGAATTCCCGGTGCCGCGCCAGGAAAGCGCGGGTCCGTTCCTTCTTGGGGTTCTTGAGGACGTCGTCGGGGCTGCCGGACTCGTGGACGACGCCGTCAGCCAGAAATAGGACGCGGCTGGCGACGTGGTAGGCAAAGCCCAGCTCGTGGGTGACCAGCAGCATGGTGCGGCCGTCCTCGGCGAGCGCTCGGATGACGCCCAACACCTCGCCTACGAGCTCCGGGTCGAGTGCCGAGGTCGGCTCGTCGAACAACAGCAACTCAGGATCCATGGCCAGCGCACGGGCGATCGCG
Organism: Vineibacter sp.; assembly: GCA_035249115.1. GTDB lineage: Bacteria > Pseudomonadota > Alphaproteobacteria > Reyranellales > Reyranellaceae > Vineibacter. Next base: position 876 of record DATFGV010000202.1, on the reverse strand, counting down.
ACGCGCTGTTTCTGGCCGCCCGAGAGATGCGCGGGGTACTGGTGGCATTTGTCGGCCAGGCCGACCCGTGCCAGCTCAGCCTCGGCGCGGGTGCGCGCGTCCGTGACCGACATTCTGCGCACGGTGCGAAGCCCCTCCATGACATTGCCGATCGCCGTCATGTGCGGGAAGAGGTTGAACTGCTGGAAAACCATGCCGACCCGCTGACGCACACTGACCAGCTGGCGCTCGTCGTAGTCGCGGCGCGCGTCGTCGTTTGCCCGGGCGTGACCGATGGCATGACCGTCGAGCGCGATAGTGCCGGCGTCGGGCCGCTCCATGAAGTTCAGGCAGCGCAGCAGGGTGCTCTTGCCCGAGCCGGAGGCACCCAGAATCGCGATGCGCTCGCCGCGCGCGACGTCAAGGTCGACGCCGCGCAGTACCTCGTTGCCGCCGAAGCGCTTGCGCAGGCCAGTCACGCGCAGCAACGGCGTAGCGCCCGTCATCAGTGCCTCACTCGCCCTGCCGCAGCCAGCGTTCCAGGGCGTAGGTCGCCTGGACCAGCGGCCAGAGGCAGACAAAGAAGATTACGGCAATGGTGGTGTAGACCTCGATTGGATTGAAGTTCAGCGAAGCGATCAGCTTGCCCTGCTGCAGCAGCTCGACATAGGCGACGGCCGAGGCCAGAGTCGACATCTTGAAAATCTCGATGCCGCGGTTGGTCAGCGCCGGCAGCATGCGCTTGATCGCCTGCGGCAGGATGATGCGGCGCATCGCCTGACCCCAGCCCATGCCGATGGCGCGCGCACCGTCCCATTGGCCGGGCTCGATCGACTGGATGCCGGCACGGTAGATCTCGGCCGAGAAGGCAGCGGAATTTAGCGAGATACCCAGGGT
>DATFGV010000201.1:0-5911 GCA_035249115.1 Vineibacter sp. | reverse complement strand
GAGATTTTCTTTTCGTTGATTAAGATATACGGGTTTTCCAAAACCGCTTCCATTCTGTCCGGGTCGGTGACGAAATACGGCGACAGGTAGCCGCGGTCGAACTGCATGCCCTCGACGACCTCGAGTTCGGATTCGATCGATTTCGCCTCCTCGACCGTGATCACGCCCTCGTTGCCGACCCTCTTCATCGCCTTAGCGATCATGTCGCCGATCTCGCGCTCGCCATTGGCGGCGACAGTGCCGATCTGGGCGATCTCTTGCGACGACTCGACCTTCCTGGCGCGCTTGGCGATGTCCTTCACCACCTCAATGACGGCCAGGTCGATGCCGCGCTTGAGGTCCATCGGGTTCATGCCGGCGGCCACCAGCTTGACGCCCTCGCGCACGATCGTCTGCGCCAGGACGGTGGCGGTGGTGGTGCCGTCGCCGGCTGCGTCATTGGTCTTCGACGCCACTTCACGCAGCATCTGGGCGCCCATGTTCTCGAACCGGTCCTCGAGCTCGATCTCGCGGGCGACGGTGACGCCGTCCTTGGTGATGCGCGGCGCGCCGTAACTCTTGTTGAGAACGACGTTGCGGCCCTTGGGGCCGAGCGTCACGCGGACCGAGTTGGCGAGCACGTCGACTCCGCGCAGCATCTTTTCGCGGGCGTCGGTGGAAAAGCGTACGTCTTTGGCTGCCATGGAAATCAAATCCTTTGAATACGAGGGGCGATGGTGTTGGAGCGCCGGGCGGTCACGCCGCCTTGCGATCGGCGGCCTTGCCCGGGATGACGCCGAGCAGGTCGGACTCCTTCATGATCAGGAATTCCTCATCATCGATCTTGACCTCGGTACCCGACCACTTGCCGAACAGGATGCGGTCGCCGGCCTTGACGTCGAGCGGGATCAGCTTGCCGGACTCGTCGCGGGCGCCGGGACCGGCCGCGACGACCTCGCCCTCCTGCGGCTTCTCCTGGGCGGTATCTGGAATGATGACACCGCCCTTCGATTTCGCTTCGGCCGCAATGGCGCGGATGACGACGCGGTCGTGCAGCGGGCGGAATTTCATCGGCTTCGTTTCCTCTCGTGACGCCGGCCCGACCGGCCGCTGTCACGACCCGTCGCGCGCTTGGCACTCTTGGTGGGAGACTGCTAACGTGGGTTGACCGCCAGGGCCTTACAAGGCCGCGACGGTCGAATTGCGCAACAATCACAGTGTTTCTTGAGACAAGTCCCGGTTCGGCGCGCACGTCCGCAGGTCGTGCGACGCGTGGGTGCATGAGAGTCGGGTGTGTTTGTCGCCCCCAATCCGTTCGTCCGAACGACGGCACGGCCGCGGCGGAGTGGCGATGCGGACGGATGTGGGCTCGTACCGAACATCAACGAAACGGGAGTCGTCGGAGGCTGTCAATCGGAGCGAGGACTCTTCGCGGCCGACGCGCACAAGATTCCGCGTTTTCGGCTCGCAACCACGGGCCGAGTCGGCTGTGCCAAGCAACAACGATTCTGGCTACTAGTTCGCGCGCAGAGGCGCGCCGACCTGCATCCGATTTTGACCGGCAGGTGCGCTGGCGGCGTTGTCCATGGCCTTGCTGATCGCCGCTTCATCGAGCGGGGCGCCGACCGCCAGGCCATCCCCGGTTCGGCCGCCAAGGTCGACGGCGCGATCGCTGGGCGCGTAGTTCGACGTGGTATCGCCACAAGCGGCCAGACCGACCAGCGCCAGCGAAAGCGCGGCGATCGTGGGTAGTCGATTCATCATCTGCCTCCATGCGAAGAACGGCCAGCTCGCCTGCCGGCGGCTGTTGTCGCGGGTCCGACATCACCGGTGGAACGGTTGATATCGTCGGGTTCTGAGTTAGTGATGGCATCGGTGGCGCCGCGGCCACATGACAAGCGGGCGTCAACGGACAACCAGGCATTCCCGGATGACGCCGTCCATGAACGCGTGGTAACCCGCGCGGACATCGGCCGGCGAACGGCTGTCGTTCGCCGCCAGAAGCAGTTCAAGCGGCCCCTGCAGCTGGCCCCGCACGCGTTCGTTGACCGGAGTCGTCAGCCATTCGATCGCGCGCTCGACTGTCTGCAGGACGACCAAGCGGTCGCCGACGCGCAATCTCACGGGCGACGGGAACTGAAGTTGGGCCTGTTGGTGCACGACGTGCATTGGGCCTCGAACCTTGACCCTTGCGCCACCGTCACGCCGATCGCGGCGTGCCTGATCGCTGGCGCGCGGTCCGGTTTTTCAGGCGAGGTGGCGGCTACGCCGATTGGATGTTCACGGCCGCCAGCTCGCCGCGTGCCGCCTCGACGTCGAAGCTGACTTTCTGGCCCTCGTCCAGCGAGCGCATGCCCGCCTGCTGTACGGCCGTGACATGAACGAAGACATCTTTCGAGCCGTCATCGGGCTGAATGAAGCCGTAGCCCTGCTGGGCGTTGAAGAATTTGACGGTACCGGTGGTCATTGGAGCCTCGCTTTCGCGTCAAAGGACGGGCCGCGCGGACGTTGCGCGATCCGAAACAATCCATGTTCCTGGGAGCTTGGGGAGCAGGCCCGCGAACGGGCGAAACTGGCGAAGCCGGCCAAAAGCCGATTGTCCGCTCGTTATGTTGTGCCGGACGCGACGGTTTGCAAGGACAGCGGCAGCGATCGGGTCGCATTCGCGGCGGACGCGACACGTGATGCCGGCTGGCCGAGTGTCAGGTCGGTGTCCACCTGTGCTGCGCCGGTTGACCGCGGACAGCCGATCTCCAGTGCCGGGCGGCCGTGTCGCCGCGGCAACGCGGCCGCCGGCGTTGACCGCCGCCCGTGTGCGGACGATCTTGCTGGACAAAGGCGACGTGTCGCGCAAGGCAGTCGGGGCAGGCCGCACCCCGGTGTCGCCGACGCGGCGCGCGGCGGCCGCCAGCAGATGGGAGTGTTTCAGGATGAGTGGCAAGACGATGGACAGTACCGCCCGTCGCACGCTTGGCATCAACGGCCTGCCGGTCGCTGCCATCGGGCTTGGCTGCATGCCGCTGTCGGGCGTCTACGGCGCGGCCGACGACGCGGCATCGGAGGATCTCATCCGTCACGCCATCGACCTGGGTATCGGGCACCTCGACAGTGCCGACATGTATGGCTGGGGCCACAACGAGTCCCTCCTCGGCCGGGCCATCAAGGGCCGGCGCGAGCATGTGCTGCTGGTCACCAAGTTCGGCCAGACGCAGCCGGAACGGCCGGGCACGCCCAACGGCGTCAACGGCCGGCCCGCGTACGTGCAGCAAGCCTGCGACGCCAGCCTGAAGCGGCTGGGCGTCGATGTCATCGACCTTTACTACCTGCACCGCGTCGACCCCGACGTGCCGATCGAGGAGACCGTTGGCGGCATGGCGCGGCTGGTCGAGCAGGGCAAGGTGCGTTTCCTCGGCCTGTCGGAGGCGCGGCCGGAAACCATCCGCCGGGCGCACAAGGAGCACCCGATCGCCGCCGTGCAGACGGAATATTCACTGCTCTATCGCGCCGAGGCGGAGGAGACCCGGCAGACAACGCGCGAATTGAAGATTGGCTTCGTCGCCTACTCGCCGCTGGGCCGTGGCTTCCTCACCGGCGCGATCACCGAGCTGGCGCAGGTCGACGGCCGCCGCGCCGCCCATCCGCGTTTCCAGGCCGAGAACTTCGACCACAACCGCGCCCTGGTGGTGCGCTTCGAGGCACTGGCGAAGCGCAAGGACTGCACGCCGGCGCAGCTGGCGCTCGCCTGGCTGCTGGCGCAGGGCGAGGATGTGGTCGCCATCCCCGGCACGCGCTCGCGGGAGCGGCTGGAGGAGAACGTCGGCGCCCTGGCCGTGACCCTGTCGGCCGACGAGGTGGCGGAACTCGCCGAGGCGATCCCCACCGGCGCTGCCGCCGGTGACCGCTATCCCGCGGCGGCGATGGCGGCGGTTTATCGCTGAACTTCTGCGATCGGATTTGCAGGGCGATTTAGCGCCCGCATTCCTCACACGTGCAGCGCCTCGCCGAGCGCGCGCAGGCTCGCCTCGTGGAACGCCTCGCCCAGGGTCGGGTGGGCGTGGATGGTGCCGGCGATGTCCTCCAGCCGGGCGCCCATCTCCAGGGCCAGGCTGAATGACGACGCCAGCTCCGACACGCCGGCACCCACGGCCGCGATGCCGAGCACCACGTGGTTGTCGGCGCGGGCGGTGATGCGCACGAAGCCGTTGTCGGCGCCCAGCGTGAGCGCCCGACCGTTCGCCTGGAACGGGAAGGTGGCGGTTTGCACGGCTTGGCCGTCGCGCCGCGCCGCCTCGGGCGAGGCGCCGACGGTGACGATTTCGGGGTCGGTGAAGCACACGGCCGGGATCGCCACCTTGTCGAAGGCGCGGCGCTGGCCGGCGATAACCTCGGCGACCATCGCGCCCTGGGCCATCGCACGATGCGCCAGCATCGGTTCGCCGGTCAGATCGCCGATCGCCCAGACGTTGCGCATCGAGGTGGCGCAGCGCTCGTCAATGCGCAGCGCCGCGCCGTTCATCGCCAAGTCGAGCTGGTCGAGCCCGAAATCGGTGCGCGGACGCCGGCCAATCGCGACAAGAAAACAGTCGGCAGCGATCGAGCGGAGGTCGGCGCCGTGCGGCTCGACGCGTAGCGCGTTGCCGGCGTCGCCCAGGCCGACGGCGCGCGCCGACGTAAGCACCTCGACGCCAAGCGCCTGCAGCCGGCGCGCCACTGGCCGCGCCAAATCGGCGTCATAGGCGGGCAGAATGCGGTCTTCGGCCTCGACCACCGTCACGGCGCTGCCAAGCTTGGCGTAGGCCATGCCCAGCTCCAGCCCGATATAGCCGGCGCCGACCACCACCAGGCGCTTCGGCACCACAGGCAACGCCAGCGCCTCGGTCGAGGAGATTACCTTGCGGCCGAACGGCAATGCCGGCAGCGGCACCGGCTGCGATCCGGTCGCCAGCACGACGTGCTCGGCGCGGATCAGCTGCGGTCCGGTATCGGACTCCACCTGGCAGGTCTTGCCGTCGCGCATCGCGGCGCGGCCACGTACGGTCTTCACGTTGTGTCGCTTGAGCAGGGCCGTCACACCGCCCTTCAACCGGCCGACGATGCCGTCCTTCCACTCCTGGGTGCGCGTGAAGTCGAGGCTCGGACGCTCGACGCGGATGCCCAGCGGCGCCGATGCCGCCTGCGCCACCGCCTGGGCATAGGCGTCGGCGGCATGGATCAGCGCCTTGCTGGGAATGCAGCCGACGTTGAGGCAGGTACCGCCCAGCGCCTGCTCCTCGACCAGCATCACGTCCTGCCCCAGCTGGCCGGCGCGAATGGCGCAGACATAGCCGCCCGGCCCGCCGCCGATGATCAGCACCTTGACGGAAAGTTCGCGCATGTCGCGCTCCTCACACCGTTTTCCTACCTTCCCCACGCCAGTGGGGAAGGTGCCCGAAGGGCGGATGGGGAGCGGTCGTGGTGCCGCCAAGGTGAGACCACGTTGGCTCCCCTCCGGCCCTTCGGGCCCCCTCCCCACGATGTGGGGAGGTGGCGTCTTCCGATTCCTCCCGCCATCATCCCTCAATGAAGATCGTGGCCGGCGCTTCGAGCAGGGCCTTCAGGCGCTGGATGAAGCGGGCGGCGTCGTAACCGTCGACGATGCGGTGGTCGAACGACGACGACAGATTCATCATGGTGCGCGGCACGAACTGGCCGCCCTGCCAGACCGGCCGCACCACCTGCTTGTTGACGCCGACGATCGCGACTTCCGGCCGATTGAGCACCGGCGTGCTGACGATGCCGCCCAACGCGCCGAGGCTGGTGATGGTGATGGTCGAGCCGGTGAGTTCCTCGCGCGTCGCGCGGCCCTCGCGCGCCGCCTGCGCCAGGCGCAGCACTTCGGCGGCGCAATCCCACAGGCCGCGCGCCTCGCAATGGCGCACCACCGGCACCATCA
>DATFGV010000200.1:0-10166 GCA_035249115.1 Vineibacter sp. | reverse complement strand
CGCCGCCACCTTCGCCACCACGGCCGTAGGGGCTGCGCGGCGTGCGATCGAAGCCGCCACCGCCACCGGGTCCGCGGCCATAGCCACCGCCGCCACCGGGGCCGCGGGGCCGGAACCCGCCGCCGCCACCCTCACCGTCGCCGAAGGAGCGCGGTCCACGGCCGAAGCCGCCACCACCGCCACCGCCGCCGCCTTGCCTTTCGACGGCTTCGCGAACAGCCAGCGCGCGGCCACCGAACTGCGATCCGTCGAGCGCCTTCATTGCGGCGGCGCCCGCTTCGTCGGTGGCCATTTCAACGAACGCAAAACCGCGGCTGCGGCCGGTTTCGCGGTCCATGATGATCTTTGCGGAAGCGACCTCGCCGTAGGGCGAGAAATGCTGGGTCAGATCTTCGTTCGTGCACGTGTAGGGCAGGTTGCCCACGAAAAGTTTGCGGCTCATTCCCAAGAGGCTCGTTGACGTAAGAGGAGACGTTTCATCCGGTGCGTCGCCAGAGTGCCCGGGCCGCACGCGCGGTCCGGTGTCGGATACAGGTATCTGGCCGTGGTTTGCAAAGACTTCCGAAGTCGCGACCGAATATCTAACTGGATCAGACCGTGTGGCGCATGCAACCGCAGGGACTCTTCCAGCGGGTCGGAATATGCGCCCTGTGCCCGCAATTGTCCACCCGCGCCCGTCACATTTGGGTTGCGCCAATCGCTGGTCGCGCTGGTGCCCATTGCTTGTCGGCGGCCGTTGCGCCGGGGCACGATGCGCGCGCCACGTCGAGGGAGATCGGGATGATCCTGGACCACCGCACCTACGAACTGCACGCCGGCAAGTTGCGCGAGTTTCTGGCGCTCTACGAGGCCGAGGGCCTGCCGGTGCAGAGCAAGCATCTCGGCAAGCCGTTCGCCTGGATGACCACCGAGGTCGGCAACGTCAACGAAATCATCCATATCTGGGCCTACGAGGACCTCGCCGACCGACAGAAGCGGCGGGCCGCCATGGCGGCCGATCCGGCCTGGCAGGCCTACCTGGCCAAAGCGTCGGCCTTTTTCAAGACCATGAACAACCGGATCATGGTTCCGGCCGGCTTCGCGCCGCTAAAATAGGCAGCCGGCGGCGCAGGCCGCGCCCGCCGGTCATCCATTCTCGCCGGAGTGAAGCCATATGACCAAGAACGCGACTTCCGCAGCGGCCCGCCTCGTCAAGCGCACAGGCGGGCAGGTTCTGGTCGACCAGCTGCGCATCCATGGCGTTGATCACATATTCGGCGTGCCGGGCGAAAGCTACCTCGAGGCGCTGGACGCGCTGCACGATGCGCGCAACGCCATCAAGTTCGTGACCTGCCGCCAGGAGGGCGGCGCCGCGAACATGGCCGAAAGCTACGGCAAGCTCACCGGCAAACCGGGAATCTGCTTTGTCACGCGGGGGCCCGGCGCCACCAACGCCAGCATCGGCGTGCACACCGCCTTCCAGGACAGCACGCCGATGCTGCTGCTGGTCGGCCAGGTGGCGCGCGAGCAGGAGGAGCGCGAGGCGTTCCAGGAAATCGACTACCGCCGCATGTTTGGGCCGCTCACCAAATGGGCGGCTCAGATTGAGGACGCACGCCGGATTCCCGAGTTGGTCAGTCAGGCCTTTCACCGCGCCACGTCGGGCCGGCCGGGTCCGGTGCTGCTGGCGTTGCCCGAGGACATGCTGACCGACGAGGTCGAAGTGCCCGATGCGGTGCCCTACACCGTGGTGCGGCCGGCGCCGGCGCCGGACGACATGGCGCGGCTGCGCGACTTGCTGGCCAAGGCCGATCGGCCGATCGTGATCCTGGGCGGCGGCGGCTGGACGACGCAGGCCTGCGATGACATGCGCGCCTTCGTCGAGGCCAATCAGCTGCCCGTGGTCGCTGCCTTCCGCAATGCCGACCTGCTCGACAACCGGCATGCCCACTACGCCGGCGTCATGGGCATCGGCGTCGACCCGCCGCTGGCCAAGCGGCTGCGCGAGGCCGACCTGGTAATCGCCGTCGGCCCGCGCCTGGGCGAGATCACCACCGCCGGCTACACCCTGTTCGAGATCCCCGTGCCGCGCCAGACGATGGTGCATGTGCATGCCGGCACAGACGAGCTGGGTCGCGTCTACGAGGCGGCGCTGATGATCAACAGCGGCATGCCGCAATTCGCGCGCGCCGCCCGGGCGCTGGCGCCGATTCCGGCACCGCGCTGGGCGGCAAGCGTCGCCGAGGCGCGCGCCGAGTACCTGGCGACCCTCAAGCCGACGGCGATGCTCGGCGACGTCGATCTGGGCGAGATCGTCGCCTGGCTGAACACGCGCTTGCCCGGCGACGCTATCGTTGCCAACGGCGCCGGCAACTATGCCGGCTGGGTGCACCGCTTCTTCCAGTACCGCGGCTTGCGCTCGCAGCTGGCGCCCACCAATGGCGCCATGGGCTACGGCGTACCGGCGGCGGTCGCCGCCAAGATCGTCGAGCCCAATCGCCCGGTCGTCGCCTTCGCTGGCGATGGCTGCTTCCTGATGACCGGCCAGGAGTTCGCGACGGCCCTGCAGTTCGGCGCCAACCTTGTGATAGTCGTGGTCGACAACGGCGCCTACGGCACCATCCGCATGCACCAGGAGCGCGAGCACCCCGGCCGGGGCTATGGCGTGGAATTGCGCAACCCGGACTTCGCTGCCTATGCCCGCGCCTTCGGCGGCCATGGCGAGACGGTACTCAAGACGGCCGATTTCGCGCCGGCCTTCGAGCGTTGCCTGGCGTCGAAGCTGCCGTCGATTATCCATGTGAAGACGGCGCTGGAGCAGATCACGCCGCGCACCACGCTGACCAAGATGCGCGAGGCAGCCAAGGCGAGGGGCTGAGCGGGGACGGCCCCTTAGGTCGACCGTTCAAGCATTCCTCCATGGTTCGACATGCTCGCCATGAAGTCACTTCCCAAATAGACCGTCACGTAGTCCTGGCGCGCATTTCATCGCTCGGCCGCACGTCGGCCGCCCGGGCGTAGATCAACACGGCGATGAACAGAATCACGCTCATGACACCGAACAGCGTGCGATAAGCCAACTCGGTGCGCGCGCCGTCGGGCTGCGGAACGAAGCCGCCCAGGATAACGCCGGACAGACTCTGCATGCAGGCGACGCCCAGCATGACGCTGGTGTTCATCGTCGCCATGCCGCGGCCGATCAGGTGATCGGGGAAGATGGCCCGGCCGTGCGTCATGATCATGGTGCTGGAGGCGCTCAGGAAACCGATGCCCACGATGCCGGCGATCGCCACCCAGACGGGCGGGTTGCCCAGCAGCGCCAGCACGCCGAGCACCGCGGCGATGAGGGCCGATCCGGACATCGCGATCCATTTGCGCGTGTTCAGCACCCGGTCTAGCGGCCCGAAAACCAGCATGCCGATCTGATAGGCCACGACGGCCGACAGCAACACGTTGCCGGAGTCGATGACGGTCATCCCATGCACTTCACGCAGGAACGGGCCGCCCCACAGTCCCTGGACCGTGAAGGTGCAGGCGTAGTTGCAGAAATTCAGCGCCAGGATGAAGGGTAGTTGGGGATTGCGCAGGACTTCGATCAGACCGCGCAGCATTTCGGCCGGCGATTCCGCGGTTCGCCGCAGGAACGGATGGCCCGGCGGTGCGTCGCGCACCACCAGCCACACCGCGATCGTGGCCAGCGCCGAGAACGCCACCACGATGGCGAAGACGTCGCGCCAGCCCGTGACTTCCGTCGCCCAGGCCAGCGGGGTGGTCGCAAGCAGGTTGCCGATCAGGCCGATCGACAGGACCATGGACGACAGCGTCGAGAAACGGTCCGGCGGAAACCAGCGCGAGATCACCACCATGCTGCCGATCAGCATGACGCCGAAACCGGCGCCCATCAGCGCCCGTCCGGTCAGCAGCACCGGCCAGCTCGGCGCCAGAGTGAAGATCGTCGCGCCCGCCACGGCCAGCAGCAGCATGGCGGTGATGGTGCGGCGCGGGCCGTAGCGATCGAACAGGAAGCCGCACGGAATCTGCATCGCCGAGAAGCCGAGGAAGAAAGCGCCAGTGAGCGCGCCCAGGGCTTCCGGCCCGATGCGCAGGTCGCGCATCAGGTCCAGTCCGATCGTGACGTTGGACGCGCGGAAGAAATGGCTGGCCATGTAGGTGGTGGCCAAGGTGACGACAATGATCAGGCCCCGGCGCCGCAGGTTGGGCGACATCGACATGCACGTCCTGTTGGAGAAGGCCAAAGCCTATGCGCCGCGGGCGCGGATGTGAAGCGCCGGCTCACGACCGCTGCCGCCGCGTCGCCGTCCGCGTCGAGGAGGCGTAGGTGCACCACTGGCGCGCGCTGCAAACCGACGCTCCCGGCGGCCCCATAGGCCGGTATCGGCGATTCCACGAATGACGCGATGAGCCCGCCACGCCCTCACAGCAGCGGCGGCGGGCCTGCGGCGCCCAACGCGTGCTGGCCGAAGATCGCGCCCTGCACGTCGGGTGAGAACATGATGTGAGCGTTGGCGGCGTGGGCGTCGCGGAACAACCGCTGCATGGCGTTGCTGAGATACAGGCCGCTGGAACCGGCGATCCCCATCAGTATGTCGACCGCCTCCAGGCATAGCCGCACCGAGAAGAAGGCGTCGCGTCGGTAGCGCACCTTGTCGGCGTGCGCCGGTTCGGCGCCGGACCGCGCTACCGCCATCGCGTGCTCGCAGGCGCGGCGCATCACGATCTCGGCGGCGTCGATGCGGGCGCCGGCTTCGGCCACCTTGATCTGCACGGTCTGGCTGGCGCCGACCGGCTGGCCGGTCGTGGTGGCGTTGCGCCGGCGCGCGGCTCCCACTGTCGTTTCGTAGGCGCCCTGCGCGCAGCCGAGCATTACGCCGGACAGGACGTAGGGCCCGAGCGCCAGCATTGGCACACGGAACAGGGGCGTCGAATTCACCGACGAGCCTGGGTGCGGCTTGCCGTTCAGCGCCCAGGCGGTGAGCGTTCGGTTTGCGGGTACGAACAGGCCCTTGATCGCCACGTCCTTTGAACCGGTGCCGGCGAGCCCGACGGCGTGCCAGTTATCGATGATCTCGTACTGCGAGCGATGCACCAGCGCGAAACGTTGGTCGACCGGCGGCCCGTCGGGCGTTTCGCGCACCATGTAGGCCAGCATGTTCCAGTCCGAGTTGTCGACGCCCGAGGAGAGCGGCCAACGGCCCGAAACCTCGTAACCACCGTCGACCTTGCGGCCGCGGCCGGCGGGGAATGCCAGCGACGTCGCGATCAGCACGTCGAGCGACACGTCCCATAGCTCGTCCTGGGTCTCGGGTGGGAAGAAACCCAGCATCCAGTGGTGGCTCGCGAGATTGCCGAGGTTCCAGGCGGTCGACGGACAGACGCGCGCGAGCTCGGCGCAGGTATCGACGAAGATGCCGACATCGAGCTCGGCACCGCCGACCCGTTTCGGCTGCACCATGCGGAACAGCCCGGTGCGGTGCAGATCGCGTTCGGTGGACTCCGGCAGCCGGCGCAGCGCTTCGCATTCGGCGGCGCGCTTCGCCAGTACCGGTACCAGCTGGCGCGCCCGCTCGAGCATCTCTGCGTAGCCGACATCGGCGAACGACACGCGCTCCTTGGGTAACGTTGCCGATGGCGTCCAGCCGGCGGCTGTTGTGGTCGGCATGCGCGATCTCTCTCCCGGCCGCCGCGTTGGGCGGTGGTGCGACGATGCGCGGCCCGGCCGCGGTGGTCAACGACGCGGCGGCGCACGTGTCATGCGCGGCGAGGGCGCCGGCCGTAGCCGCAGACGGGTGCGAGATCCGGCGCTGCGGCCTTGCGGCCGGCCAAGCCGCTCTGCATGCTGCCGTTTCCTTCGACCTGTTTCGGAGACGCCGCCATGCCCGACACTGCCGTCGCGCGCTCCGCGCACCCGCCGCGCGCGCTCATGCCGACCGGCGTCGGGTTCGCCGACGACGCCTATGTGCCGGTCGAGCAGCTGAGCGTGTCAGTGCTCGACTTCGGCTTTACCCGGTCGGACGTCACCTACGACGTGGTGCACGTCTGGGAGGGACGCTTCTTCCGCCTGGAGCATCACCTCGATCGCTTCGAAAAGTCGATGGCGGCGCTGCGCATGGCCATTCCCTACGACCGCGACGCGATGCGGGCCATCCTGATGGAGTGCGTGCGCCGCACCGGGCTGCGTGACGCCTATGTTGCGATGGTCTGCACCCGCGGCCGGCCGCCGCCCGGCGTGCGCGACCTGCGCCAGTGCCGCAACCGGTTTATCGCCTACGCGCTGCCCTTCGTCTGGATCGCGAGTCCGGAGAAGCAGCGCAGCGGTCTGTCGGCGGTGATCGCCTCGCGGCCGCGCATTCCGCCGCAATCGGTCGATCCGACCGTCAAGAACTACCACTGGCTCGACATGGACCGGGCGTTGCTCGACGCCTACGACGCCGGCGCCGACACCGTGATCCTGCCCAGCTTCGAGGGCACCGTGACCGAGGGGCCGGGCTTCAACGCCTTCGCCGTGATCGGCGAGACGGTAATCACGCCTGACAGCGGCGTGCTGGAAGGCATCACCCGCCAGACCGTGATCGACCTCTGCCGCCGCAACGGCGTGGCGGTCGAAATCCGGCCGGTGCCGCTCGCCGAGTTCCGCGACGCCGACGAGATCTTCCTGGCGTCGACCGCTGGCGGCGTCATGCCGGTGACCCGCCTGGATGGGCGGATCCTCGGCAACGGCGCCCCGGGTCCGGTGACCGGCCGCATCCGCGAGCTCTACTGGGCCTGGCATCGCGATGAGGCCGAGACGACGGCGATCGACTACGATGGTTGATGGGGCAAGGTGCCCGTGGCCGGTCACGACGTCGTTCCGAGCGCCGCGAAGGACCTTGCGGTGGTTGGGTCAGGCGCCGGCGGCGCTGGTGATAGGCTGGGGGCGCGTTACTCCGTGACGCGTCGCCGCGCAGTAACAAACTACGGTCGTCGCATGGTCCCTGAGAGAAGACGCGCCACAGAGTGGCGCACCCCCAGCGTCTCGTGACCGGCGACGAAGACCTGCCGACAGCCGGGCGACTGGCGGCGTTGTGGGACCATCTCGGCATCGGTCGGGCACATGTCGCGAGCCAGGTGCCGGCCGACATCGCCGGCCTAGCGACCGAGCAAGCAGGACGGCTGGCGGGCATCGTCGCCTGTGTGCCGACGCGCCTCGATCCGGCGCCGTTCGACGCGGTTGCCGATCGTCTGCTGATGATCTCCGGCGCCACAGGACCAACGGTCGGCACCACGACCCGTGCCGCTGAGCGGCTACCCGCGGCCGAGCGTGTCGTCCTGGACGGCTACGACGCGCCAGGCTGGGCCGATGTCGCCGCTGATCGCGGCGACGAACTGGTGGGTGCCATGATCGGCTTCGTCGACCGGTTGACGGCGCGCGGCATCGTTGCTGACACGCCGCGCCCTGGGGCGCGCGAGGGTAGGCATGCCGGCATCACCTACAGCATCGAGGGCAACGGACCAGCGCTGCTTTTGCTGCCGTTCTTCCTGGCGCCGTCGCAGTGGCAGCCGATCGTGCCGCGCCTGGCCGGCCGCTTCAGCGTCGTGACCCTGGGCGGGCCGCATCTCGGCGGCGTTGCGGCGCTCGAGGATCGCGCGCGCGCCCCGACCTATCGCGCCCTGTTCCGTACCCTGATCGACACCCTGGCGCCGTCGCCGGACGCGGCGATCCTCGATGTCGGCTGCGGCGCCGGCTCGCTCGACCGGCTGCTGGCGCAGCGCCTGCAGCCGGGACAGCGACTGACGGCGCTCGACACCAATCCCTTCCTGTTGCGCGAGGCGCAGGCATTAGCCGCTGCCGACGGGCTGGCCGATCGCATCCGCTTCATCGACGGCAACGCCGAGCGTCTGCCGTTCGAGGATGGCGCGTTCGAGTGCGCCTTTTCCGTCACGGTACTGGAAGAATGCGACGCCGATCGCGCCATCGCCGAACTGGTGCGGGTCGTTCGTCCCGGGGGCCGGATCGGCGTCGTGGTCCGCGCCATCGACATGCCGCAGTGGTGGAACCTGCCGGCCCCCGAGGCGCTACGGCGCAAGATCGACGTGCCGCCGCAATCGGTCGGTGCCGGCGGCGTCGCTGACGCCAGCCTCTACCGTCGCCTGCAGCAAGCCGGCCTGCGCGACCTGGTGTGCTTTCCGTCGCTGGTGACGCTCGACCGCCCTGACGGCCCGATCTGGCGCTATCGCGAGGACCACGTGCTGTCGCTGCTGGCGCCCGACGAGATTCCCGCCTGGCATGCGCTACGCGACGCGGCGTATGCCGAGGAGCTGCTGTTCATGGCGCACCCGATGCACTGCGCCGTCGGCACGAAGCCGGCTTACAATTGAGCTCTCCCCGTTGGGATAGGGCTATCGCTCATGACGTTGGCAGGCAAATTCTTTCACCCTGAGCGAAGCGAAGGATCTTTTGAGCTGCAGGCGCGCACGAGCCTGAAAATGCCGCAAGTGCGCCATTTTCGGGCGTCCATGCGTGAGCACGGCCCAAAAGATCCTTCGCTACGCTCAGGATGACAGGAGCCATATGCGGTCGCCCTGCCGTTGGGGCGAGGTTGCCGGGTGTGCTGACCCGCTACGGCCGTTCGCTGGTGCGGATCTGGATTTCCGACGACAGCGTCCGGTGCACCGGGCACATGTCGGCGATCTGCAACAGGCGCTGGCGTTGCGCCGGATCGAGGCGACCGCGCAAACTGATGTCGCGATCGATGCGGTCGATCTTGCCGGTCTTGGTTTCGCACTCCTCGCAGTCGGCGGCGTGGATCCGGCTGTGCCGCAGATGCACCGAGACGGCGTCCAGCGGCAGCTGTTTGCGCTCCGCGTAGAGTCGCAGGGTCATGCTGGTGCAGGTGCCCAGCGCCGCCAGCAGGAAGCTGTAGGGATCGGGACCGCTGTCTTGCCCGCCGGCCGCCACCGGTTCGTCCGCCAGCAGGCGGTGCCTGCCCGCCACCACGCGCTGCTGCAGGCGGCCGTCGCCGGTCTCTTCGACCAGCACCCCGTCGGCCGGTGCAGCCGTTGCGTCCGTGGGCGTGGTGGCACCGGCGAGATCGAGATAGCGCTCGGCCCAGGCGGCAATGACATTGGCGGCGTAGGTCGCGTCGCGCAGCCTGGTCAGCAGGTGATCGGCGTCGTCGAGCGAGACGAAGCTCTTGGGATGCCTGGCGGCGATGAAGATGGCGGTCGCGTTGTCGATACCCACCGTATCATCGCCCGGGGCGTGCAACACCAGCAGCGCCTTGCGCAACTTCGCGATCCGCTCGGTCAGCTTCTGGTGGGTGACGTCCTCGAGAAACTGCCGCTGAACGCGGAACGGTCGGCCGGCCAGGGAGACCTCGACCTCACCCTTGGCTTCGATGTCAGCCAGCTGGGCGCCGAACAGGTGGGTGACATGACCAGGATCGCTCGGCGCGCCGATCGAGATCACGGCGCGCGCATCGGGAATCTCGGCTGCTGCCGCCAGCACCGCCGCGCCGCCCAGGCTGTGGCCGATCAGCAGCTGCGGCGCTCCATGCGCCTGGCGCAAGTGGTTGGCCGCCGCCACCAGGTCGGCGATGTTTGAGGTAAAATTGGTGTTGGCGAACTCGCCGTCGCTGGCACCCAGGCCGGTGAAGTCGAAGCGCAACACGGCTATGCCTTGCCGGTTCAGCGCCCGGGCGATGCGTGAGGCGGCGTGCGAGTCCTTGCCGCAGGTGAAGCAGTGCGCGAACACGGCGTAGGCGCGCGGCGCGGCCTCGGGCAGGTCGAGCAGCGCCGCCAGGCGTTCACCGCGCGCGTTGGGGAAGTCGAATCGTTGCGCCGGCATTCCGTCCTCCTGTCACGAACGGGAGCCCCATCTCCGCACATTGAGGCCGCCAGCGGAAGATCAGCTGGATGCGGGCAAGCCTTTTTCCCGGTAGTGGCCGGGCATTGATTGGCGACCGCAGTCGCGGTTGAATTGCGTTGTTACCGAACGAAGGAAAAACCACCGTGTCGCGTACATTGCGCTCGCTGCCACGCGAGTTGAAGTGGTCTGACCTGGCGCGCGACGTGAGCGGCCTTTCGCAGGGTGCCCACGTCCGGATTGCCGGCTGGATGGCTGTGGTCGAACCGGCCGAACGACATGGCTATTTCCTGCTGACGCCGGAGCCGGTCTGTTGCCGCAGTTG
>DATFGV010000199.1:0-2061 GCA_035249115.1 Vineibacter sp. | reverse complement strand
GCTGGTGTTCGCGACGGGCCTGCCGGCCGATCGTCTCGATGCCGTCCTGGCGCGCTACGCCGAGGGCATCGCGGACACCCGCGCCGAGTACCTGGCACGGCAGTCCGATCCGCAGATCTTCTCGCTCGCCCGCTCGGCGCGCGAGCACGAGATCTGGCGCCTGGCGATCGAGCATGGAATCGCCTGGTGCGACATGGAGCAGACATGGATCGCCCGCGCCCGCGAGCGGCTGGGCCGCAAACAGGGAGGCCGCAAATGGAGCCGAAGGACAAAGTCATCCTCGTGACCGGTGCGTCGGGCGGTATCGGCCTGGCCAGTGCCCGGGCGCTGGCGCACGCCGGCGCCAAGGTCGTGCTGGCGGCGCGCTCGATCGATGCACTGACGGCGGAAGCAGCCCGGCTGGTCGCGGACGGCCACACGGCGATGCCGGTCGTCATGGACGTCACGGACGACGAGTCGGTGGCGGCGGCCGTTGCACACGTGCTGCGCCAGCACGGCCGCATCGACGCCATCATCAATTTCGCCGGCAATGGCGGGCGGCTGGCGCTGTGGGACCAGACCCCGGCCGGTCACACGCGGGCCATGTTCGACGTGCACCTGTTCGGCGCCGAGCGCGTCGCGCGCGCGGTGTTGCCGGCCATGCTGGTTCAGGGCAGCGGCACAATCGTCAACATCGCCTCGACGGTCGGTTGGGTGGCGATGCCCTCGGCCGCCGCCTACAGCGCCGCCAAGGCGGCGGTGCTGGCATTCTCCGAGGCACTGCGCGGCGAACTGTCCGGCCGCGGCATCGACGTGCTCGTGTTTGCGCCACCGCACACGCGCACCGAAGCGGGCGCGCACTGGAAGCTGCAAGGTCCGCGCGTTTTCGAGCCCGACTGGGTTGCTGGCGAACTGGTGCGTGCCTTGCGGCGCGGTCGGCCGCGTTTTCTGGCGGGCGCTTCGAACCGCCTGCTGTTGGCGATCCAGCGCCTGTCGCCCGCCTACGCCGCCTACATCATGCGCCGCATCGGCCTGCAGGCGGCGGCCCGGTCGGCCGCCTAGCCCCCTACTCCGCTGCCCGCGACGGCGCAGAGGTTTCGCTCGCGGCCTTCGCCGCCTCGATCTCGGCCGCCTTCTTCTCGATCATCCCGGCGAGATGGTCGACGATGCCGGCATCCTTCAGCCGATGGTGCGGCACACCGGCGACGTAGACCTGGTGCGTGCCCTGCCCGCCGCCGGTGAAGCCGATGTCGGTCTCGCGCGCCTCGCCCGGCCCGTTCACGACGCAGCCGATCACCGACACCGTCATCGGCGTGGTGATGTGCGCCACCCGCTTCTCCAGCGCCTCGACGGTGCGGATGACGTCGAACTGCTGCCGGGCGCAGGACGGGCAGGAGATGATGTTGACGCCGCGATGGCGCAGGCCCAGCGCCTTGAGGATCTCGAAGCCGGCGCGCACTTCCTCCTCGGGTTCCGCCGACAGCGAAACGCGCACCGTATCGCCGATGCCGGACCACAGCAGCATGCCAAGCCCGATCGAGGATTTCACCGTGCCGGTGCGCAGCGCGCCAGCCTCGGTGATGCCGATGTGCAGCGGGTAGTCGCAGGCCTCGGCGAGGCCCTGATAGGCGGCCACCGCGAGAAACACGTCCGATGCCTTGACGCTGATCTTGAACTCGCGGAAGTCGTGGTCCTCGAGGATGCGCGCGTGGTCGAGCGCGCTCTCGACCATCGCCTCCGGGCAGGGCTCGCCGTACTTCTCGAGCAGGTCGCGCTCGAGCGAGCCGGCGTTGACGCCGATCCGCATCGAGCAACCGTGATCCTTGGCGGCCTTCACCACCTCGCGCACCCGCTCGCGCGAGCCGATGTTGCCCGGGTTGATGCGCAGGCAGGCGGCGCCGGCCTGGGCCGCCTCAATGGCGCGGCGGTAGTGGAAGTGGATGTCGGCCACGATCGGCACGCTGCTTGCCTTGACGATCTTGTGCAGAGCCTTCGTCGAATCCTCGTCCGGGCACGAGACGCGGATGATGTCGACGCCGGCTTCCTCGCAGCGCCTGATCTGCGCGATCGTCGCCTCGGCAT
>DATFGV010000198.1:0-12191 GCA_035249115.1 Vineibacter sp. | reverse complement strand
CTGGATGATCGCCTCCTGGCGCTTGATCACCTTCTCGTCGAGATTGCCCTTCTGCATCGCCGCCTTGGCCTGCACGGCGCCGGGCAGCATGCCCATCAAACCGGACAGCCCGCCCATCTTGCGCAGCTGACGCAGCTGCTGCAGCAGGTCGTCGAGGTCGAACTGGCCCTTGCGCATCTTGGCGGCCAGCTTCTCGGCGTCTTCCTTTTCGATCGTCTCGGCGGCGCGCTCGACCAGCGAGACGATGTCGCCCATGCCCAGGATACGGGTCGCGATGCGATCGGGGTGGAACTGCTCCAGCGCGTCGATCTTTTCGCCAACGCCGATCAGCTTGATCGGCCGGCCGGTGACGGCCCGCATCGACAGCGCCGCGCCACCGCGCGCATCGCCGTCGACCCGGGTCAGCACGATGCCGGTGACGCCGACCTTGTCGTTGAAGGCCCGTGCCGTGTTGACCGCGTCCTGGCCGGTCATGGCGTCGGCCACCAGCAGGGTCTCGGTCGGCCGCGCGGCGTCGCGCACGGCGGCGACCTCGGCCATCAGCTGCTCGTCGATCGCCAGTCGGCCGGCGGTGTCGAGCATGATCACGTCGTAGCCGCCGCGGCGGCCTTCCTCGAGCGCGCGACGCGTGATGCCGAGCGGCTGCTCGAACGGCACGATCGACAGGCTCGCAACCCCGGCCTGTTCGCCGAGGATCCTCAGCTGCTCCTGCGCCGCCGGGCGGGTGACGTCGAGCGACGCCATCAGCACCTTCTTGCGCTCCTTGAACGAGCCGCCGAAGGCACCGGCCGCCATGCCCTGCGGCCCAAGCGTCAGGCGGTGCGCGATCTTGGCCGTGGTAGTGGTCTTGCCCGACCCCTGCAGGCCGACCATCAGCACCACCACCGGCGGCACCGCGTTGAGGTTCAGTTCGCTCGCCTCGCCGCCCAGCATCTCCGCGAGGTGGTCGTGGACGATCTTCACCACCATCTGGCCGGGCGTGACGCTGCGGATCACCTCGGTGCCGACCGCCTTGGGCCGCACGCCGTCGATGAAATCCTTGACCACCGGCAGGGCGACGTCGGCGTCCAGCAGCGCCAGCCGTACCTCGCGCAAGGCGGCGTCAACGTCAGCCTCGCTGAGAGCGCCGCGACCGCGCAGGCGGCTCAGGACATCGCCGAGTTTCTTGCTCAGACCGTCGAACATCGCGACCCGCTCCGGCGGCGCCCGGCGGGCGCCCGCATCCGCCCAAACGACAAGCGCATCGATGCGCGAAACCTCGCGGATCGATGGGGCCCCCTGGGCTCGGTCCTGCAGGACCCGACCAGTTCGGACCGGGAAAACGCGTTCCCGTTTGAGCGGCGGCTCTATACGTGCCCGTCCGGGGCGAGTCAAACCACAGGGGCTGCGGTGAATGCCCGCGCGGTTACTGCAGCGGAGCCGGCGCTGGCGACCCTCGCATCCGCCGATCTGACATAGCGCCCGGCTTCGCCACTGGCCATTTCGCCGGCTCGGAAGGCCGCCGTGCTGTCAGGCCCAAGCCAGCCTTGGGTGTCATCATGGCGCTTGTGGCGTCAAGATCATGTGTTTGCCTCGCCGCCAACCACAAATAGAGGTAGAGTAGGGCTATAAGGTGCGACGAATACTCAGGACGTGGATGTCCGCGCCATCGCCAACCGGCCTGTTCATGACCCCGACCGAGCGCGACCCCGGACCGTCGACATCCGCCTCGCCGTCTGACGCGGTATCGCCAGCCGACCCGCCGCACCTCATCGATGAGGCAGCGTCGCTCGGCGCTACCCCCAACTGGGCGAAACCGGCGGCACCGCCGCCGCGGCTGGGTTTCCTTGACCTGGTTCTGGCGCTGGTCGCCGGCGGTGTCTGCATGGCCGCAGGCCTGGTCGGCGTGCGGTTCGCGCTGGGCGCGGAGCGGGTGGCCAGCTTGGCTCAGGGCGCCGATCCGTCCGGCCTGCTGCTGGTGTTTACCGTGTTCTTCGCCGCCATGGTGGTCGCCGTCTGGGTCGGCGTGCTGCGTCACGGCAAGGCGGGATCGGCCCTGCTCGGCCTGCGTCCCTGCGCCGCCCGCTGGTGGTGGTTGGCGCCGCTCTGCGTCGTGGCGCTTTCCGTGGCGATGGACGAGCTGTTGCTGCGGCTGATGCGCAGCCTGTTCGACCTCGACCTGACGCCGCAGACCTCGCATGTCATCGCCGCTCTCGCGAAAACCGTGCAGCTGTCGCTGGTCGCGACCATCGCCATCGGTCTGCTCGGGCCGTTCGCCGAAGAGCTGCTGTTTCGCGGCCTGATCTACGGCTATGTCGACGGCCGCTTCGGCGCCCGCGCCGCCTGGATCGCCAGTTCCATCCTCTTTGCCCTGGCGCACGCCGAGCCGGCGCATGTCGCGCTGGTCGTGCCCCTGGGCCTGGTACTGGGCTGGATCCGTTGGCAAAGCGCATCGTTGTGGCCGTGCATCGCCGCCCACATCGCCAACAACACCCTGGTGGTGTGGTGGGCGTTTCTCGACTCCTGAGGGCGTCCTAGGCCGCAAGCTTGCGGTCGACGAAGTCCAGCCGGTCCTGGCCCCAGAAGATTTCGCCATCGATCACGTAGCTAGGCGCGCCGAACACGCCGAGGTCGATGGCGCGTTTGGTGTCCGCCTCGCGCCGGCCGGCGAGGTCTGGCGACTCGGCCAGCGCCGCCACCTGGTTCGGATCGAGCCCGGCGCTGGCGATGATCGCCGCCAGGCTCGCCGCATCGCCGACGTCCTTGTCCTGCTCCCAGACGCCGCGCAGGACTGCGTGCGCCAGCTTGATCGCCTGGGCGCCATCAATCTTTTCGCGCACCGCGATGACCGCCCGCACCGCCGGCAGCTCGTTGCCGGGGAAGAACTTGGGCTCGAGCTGGATCGGCACGCCCAGATGCGCCCGCCAGCGCTTCAGTTCCATCATGCGGTAGGCCTGCCGCTGCGGCGCCCGCTTGGCCAGCGGCAGGCCGCCTGAGGCGGGAAACACCTGGCCGAAATCGACCGGCCAGATGGTCATCGTCGCGCCATGCTTCGCCGCCAGCGCCTCGATGCGCGCCGCGCCGAGATGGGTCCAGGGCGACATCAGGGAAACGTAGTAATCGATGTGTTTGGGCATGGTCCCTCGCTATCAGGCGGTCGGCGCATGCTCACAGAAACGCCGTCACCAACACATGGAGCATAACCTTGCGATAGCCGTCAGGGCAGTTGACCCGCGGCCAAACGCGACATGAGCGCCTCGTTGTGCCGGCGCACCATGCCAGGAATCAGGAAAGCGTCGACCAGCGACCAGCCGACCCAGACCAGCAATGCCACGGCGCCGATGGTGAAGGACGCAGCGGTCAGCAGTGCCGACACCAGGAACAGCGCGGTTTGCCCGATCGCCGATCCGGTTCGTCCGAGATAGAAACGGTGCCCGCTGAAATAGGCCAGGAAGAGCCACAGAATGTAAGCGACGCCCGCCGATTTGCGGTGCTCGTTGTAGCGCATCATCGTTTGCAGCGTGGCGGCGTCGTTGCCCGATGCGTCGGCGCGGCGTTCCGGCATCAAGGACCCGGTTGGCGGCGTGGTTGCTCGATCGGAAGACAGTGACATCCAGCGCTCCCCTTCCCCATCATCCGGTTCTCGACGCTATCAGGCGCGACGTACCAGCGGAACCTGCCAGCACTTGGACCCTCGACGGTGCGGCACCGGGAAGCCCAAGATCACTCCATGACAGACCGGTCGATCATCGTCACCGGCGGCGACGCCGCCTATTTCGAGCTGATGCAGGGTTGCGTCTCGTCGTTGCGCGACAAGCCCGAAGGCCGTGCGGTCGCATTGGGCGTGCTCGACTGCGGCCTGACGGACGAGCAACGCGCCTGGATGGCGCGCCACGGCGACGTGCTGGTGATGCCGCGCTGGGACTTCGACTTCCCCGGCCGGGCCGGCTGCAGCGAGGCGTTCAAGGCGCTGACGGCGCGGCCGTTCCTGCCCGATTACTTCCCCGGCCACGACACCTATCTCTGGATCGACGCCGATTGCTGGGTCCAGCACTGGTTCGCGATCGAGCTGTTCCTCAGGGGCGCGCGCCGGCGGCCGATCGCGGTAGCGCCGGAGATCCACCGCGCCTTCCGCCACTACCGGCATGCCTGGCCGGAGTTCAGCGCCGTCAACGGCGCCGCCTTCCGCAAGGCCTTCGGCCCCGAACTGGCCGAGCGGCTGGTACGCTATCCCCTGATCAACGCCGGCGTCTTCGCCATCGCCGCCGGCTCGCCGGCTTGGCGCGCCTGGGCCGAGGTCCTGGGCGACGCCTTGCAGCGCTCGACCGACATGACCGACCAGATCGCGCTCAACGTCGCGGTCCACGACCGCGGCCTTGCGGCCGAGGCGCTGCCCAGCACCTGCAACTGGCCGGTGCATCACGCGCTGCCGGCCTGGGACACGGCGCGCGGCCTGTTCGTCGAGCCCAGCCTGCCGCACGACCCGCTCGGCATCCTGCACCTGACGATCTACACCAAGACCGTGCCGAGCTTCGACATCGTCCAGATCGGCGGCCCCGACGACGGCCAGACGCGGCCGATGACCGTCCGCTACGTGCCGCCGGGCGAGGACCGCACGCGGCCGCCGACGCCGGGTGGGTTTCGGTTCTGAGCCGCAGCCGCATCAACGTGACGGCAAGAGCCGCGGCGCGCCCTGTTCATCGGTAGCGATCGACGCCGCCGATGCCGCTACCAGAGGACGGGCAACAGTGACAACACCAGCAGGCCGGCCATCGACACGTTGAACGCCCGGCGGATCCGGCCATCGGCGAGTAGCCGCGCGATCGCCGCGCCAATCGCCGCCCAAACGACGACAGAGACGAAACACGCGGCCGCCAGCACGCCGGCGATGATCGATGTCTGCAGCAAGATGTCACCGCCGACAGTCGAGTAGGCCGACAAGGCACCGATCGCGGACACCCAGCCTTTGGGGTTCACCCAGGTGAACAGGAACGCCTCGATGAAGCCGAACGGCGCTGCCCGCCGCGCGCCGCCGCTTGTCGCGTCGGCCCGAGCGATGCGCCACGCGAGATAGAGCAGATAGGCGACGCCGCCGTACTTCAGCAGGGTGTGCAGGCGCGGTTCGGCATGAAACAACCCGGCGAGGCCAAACCCCGCCGCCAGGACCATGGCCGCGAAACCGATCGTGATGCCCAGCATCTGCGGGATCGTCCGGCGGAAGCCGAAATTGGCGGCCGACGCCGTGACCATGACGACGTTCGGCCCCGGCGTCAGGCACATCGCCGCGGCGAACAGCACCAGCGGTCCCAGCAGGTCGTGCACGGCGCGTCTCGTCGGAAGGTGGTGAGGCGGTCGAAGCAAGCGCCGTCGCACAATGTCGGCAGCACGTTTGGCCGCAACTACCTCGCAGGTACACGCGAACGCCGGGACAGCCGGCGCCGCACCAAGGGCAGCCGGGACAGGACCGCACGCGGCGACCGACCCCTGGGGCGATTCGGGTCTAGGCCGCCTAAATCTTCCCTTCCCCACGCACAGCGTGGGGAAGGTGGCCGAAGGCCGGATGGGGAGCTGACGTGATGTCTCAATGCGAAAGACCACGTGCGGTCCCCTCCGGCCCTTCGGGCCACCTCCCCACGACGTGGGGAGGAAGAGTCGGACGGTGGACTCGCCGCCTGCCGCGCGCCATATAGCCGGCCATGACCGCGGGCGTGCCGTTTCGCAAGATGCACGGGCTGGGCAACGACTTCGTCGTGCTCGACGCCCGCGCGCGTCCGCTCGACCTGACGCAGGATCGCCGCCGCGCCATCGCCGACCGCCGCACCGGCGTCGGCTGCGACCAGCTGATCGTGCTGGAGCCGCCGACCGACCGGCAGGCCGACGTCTTCATGCGCATCTACAACCCGGACGGCACCGAGGCCGGCGCCTGCGGCAACGCCACACGCTGCGTCGCGCACGTCGTGATGGCCGAGCGGCGCACCGACCAGGTGGTGGTGCAGACCATCGCCGGGCTGCTGGACTCGGAGAAGACCGGCACCGGCGCCAACGGCCTGCCGATCGTCAGCGTCGACATGGGCGAAGCGCGGCTGGACTGGCGCGACATCCCCGTGCGCGAGGCGTGCGACACCTTGCACCTGCCGCTGGCGATCGGGCCGCTGTCGGATCCGGTCGGCACGTCGATGGGCAATCCGCACGCGACGTTCTTCGTCGCTGACCTGGCGGCGATCCCGGTGACGTCATTGGGGCCGCAGCTCGAGACCCATCCGCTGTTTCCCGAGCAGGCCAATATCGGCTTTGCGCAGATCGTCGGTGAGAACCGCATCCGCCTGAAGGTCTGGGAACGCGGCGCGGGCCTCACCTTGGCCTGCGGCTCGGGCGCCTGCGCCGCGCTGGTCGCCGCCGCGCGCCGCGGGCTGACCGACCGCAAGGCCGAATTGACCCTCGACGGCGGCAGCCTGACGATCGAGTGGCTGCGCGACGGCCACGTGTCGATGACAGGTGGCATCGCCCAGTCCTTCGCCGGCACGCTCGATCCGTCGTTGTTGGCCTGATGAGCGACACAATCGCATATTCACCTCTCCCCGTCGGGGAGAGGTCGGGCCGCGCAGCGGACCGGGTGAGGGGGCCGCTGCTCACGCAACGTGCGTCTTTTGAGACATCGTCTTCGGCTTCGGCACCCCCTCTCCCGCCGAACGCTTCGCGCTCGTCGACCTCTCCCCGTTGGGGAGAGGTAGAAGTCGTCACCTTCGGCTGCCGGTTGAACGCTATCGAGTCGGCGGTGATGCGCGAGCAGGCGATCGCGGCCGGCCTGCGCGACGCGATCCTGGTCAACACCTGCGCCGTCACCGCCGAGGCCGAGCGCCAGGCGCGCCAGGCGGTGCGCCGGCTGCGGCGCCAACACCCGCATCGGCCGATCGTGGTCAGCGGCTGCGCCGTGCAGATCGATCCGGCCGGCTGGGCGGCGATGCCCGGGATCGATCGTGTGCTGGGCAACACCGAGAAGCTGACGCGCGACGCCTATCGCGATACAGCGCGCACGCAGGTCGGCGACATCATGACGCCCGGTGCGGCGGCAGGGCACCTGCTGGCCGACCTCGCCGGCCACAGCCGCGCCTCGCTGCAGGTGCAGAACGGCTGCGATCATCGCTGCACCTTCTGCGTCATCCCGTTCGGCCGCGGGCCCAGCCGTTCGGTACCGGCCGGCGCCGTGGTGGCGCAGGCGCGGGCGCTGGTCGCGAGCGGCTTCAACGAGATCGTGCTGAGCGGCGTCGACCTGACCGACTGGGGCGCCGACCTGCCCGGCCGGCCGCGCCTGGGCGATCTTTGTCGACGCCTGCTGAGCCTGGTGCCCGATCTGCCGCGCCTGCGGCTGTCGTCGCTCGATCCGGTCGAGATCGACGACGCCCTGCTCGACCTGCTGGGTGCCGAGCCGCGGCTGATGCCGCACCTGCATCTCAGCTTGCAGGCCGGCGACGACCTGGTGCTCAAGCGCATGAAACGCCGGCACCTGCGCGACGACGTGCTGCGCCTCGTCGATCGCGTGCGCCGGCGCCGTGCAGACGCGGTGTTCGGCGCCGACCTGATCGCCGGCTTCCCGACCGAGTCCGAAGCGATGTTCGACAACACCTTGCGCCTGGTCGGCGAAGCCGGACTGACGTGGTTGCACGTCTTTCCCTACTCGGCACGTCGCGGCACGCCCGCGGCCCGCATGCCGCAACTGCCGGGCGACGTGCGCCGGGCGCGGGCGGCGGCGCTGCGCGACGCCGGCACGCGACAGGCGGGCGCTTTCCTGACGTCGCAGATCGGCCGACGGGTGCGGATCGTGATGGAACGCGATGGCACCGGCCACACCGAGCACTTCGCGCGCGTGCGGCCGACCGCAGCGGCAGCGCCGCGCGCCCTGCTCGAGGTGGACATCACCGGTCTCGATGGCATGACGCTCGTGGGCGACCCTGTGATGCGCGAGGCGGCATGAGCGGCGAGAAGAGATCGTGGTTCGCGCGCCTCAAGGACGGGCTTGCGAAGTCGACGCAGCGCATCACCTCGGGCATCACCGGCATCTTCGTCAAAAAGAAGCTCGACCAGGCGACCCTGGACGAACTCGAGGCGGTGCTGATCCAGGCCGATCTTGGCGTCGCCGTCGCCGAACGGCTGGTGGCCAACCTGCGCAAGTCACGCTTCGACAAGGAGGTCACCGACGAGGAGGTGCGCGGCGCCTTCGCCGACGACATCGTCGACATCCTGGCGCCGGTGGCGCAACGCATCACCATCGACCCGGCGCGCAAGCCGCATGTCGTGCTGGTGGTCGGCGTCAACGGCAGCGGCAAGACCACGACCATCGGCAAGCTCGCCAAGCAGTTCGTCGAGGACGGCCGCAAGGTGCTGATCGCCGCCGGCGACACGTTCCGCGCCGCCGCCGTCGAGCAGCTCAAGATCTGGGGCGAGCGCGCCGGGGTGCGGGTGATCGCCAAGGAAGCCGGCGCCGACGCCGCCGGCCTGGCGTTCGAGGCGCTGGAGGCGGCGCGCGCCCAGGGCGCCGACGTGCTGCTGGTCGACACCGCCGGCCGGCTGCAGAACAAGACCGGGCTGATGGAGGAGCTGGCCAAGATCGTGCGCGTCATGCGCAAACTCGACGACACGGCGCCGCATTCCTGCCTGCTGGTGCTCGATGCCACCGTCGGCCAGAACGCCCACAGCCAGGTCGAGGTGTTCCGCGACATGGTGGCCATCGACGGCCTGGTGGTCACCAAGCTCGACGGCTCGGCCAAGGGCGGCGTGCTGGTGGCGCTGGCCGAGCGCTTCGCGGTGCCGGTGGTGGCGATCGGCGTCGGCGAGGGCATCGACGACCTGCGCCCGTTCGACGCCAGGCAGTTCGCGCGCAGCCTGATGGGACTGGAAACGGCGGCGTGACGGGGTTGCTTCCTCCCCAGCGAAGCTGGGGAGGCCTGTCCTGAGCGGAGTCGAAGGATGCCCCGAAGGGGCGTAGGGAAGCCCACGCGGTGCTCCAAATCAGAAACCACGTGGGCTCCCCATCCACCCTTCGGGCACCTTCCCCACGCGATGCGTGGGGAAGGCAGACGTGATAAGGAACACCATGAGCGAACGGGAAGAATCGGGCGGTGGCCGCAGGCTTGCCAGCCTGGCCTGCGAGTTGGGGCCGCTGCTGCTGTTCTTCCTGGTGAATGGCCGCTATGGGCCGCTGGGCGCCCTGGCCGACGCGCTGGCGGGCCCGCTTGGCGCCGCCGACATGGACGAAACGCGGCGCGGCCTGTTCGCCGGCACGGCGGTGTTCATGATCGCCACCGCGATCGCCCTGCCCGCCTACCGCAGCATCGAGGGCCGCTGGCCGGTGATGCCGCTTGTCGGCGGCTTTTTCATCCTGGTGTTCGGCGGCCTCACCCTGTGGCTGCAGGACGAGCTGTTCATCAAGATGAAGCCGACCATCGTCAATTGCCTGTTCGGCGTCATCCTGACCGGCGGCCTGCTGCTTGGCCGGGCTCTGCTCAAGCCGCTGTTCGGCGCCGCCTTCCAGCTGACCGATACCGGCTGGACGATCCTGACGCAGCGCTGGGCCGGCTTCTTCTTCGTGCTGGCGGCAATCAACGAGACGATGTGGCGGCTGTTCTCGACCGAGACCTGGATCCTGTCCAAGATGGCGCTCAGCCTGCCGCTGACCCTGATCTTCGCCCTGGCCCAGACGCCGCTGCTCAAGCGCCATTGGGCCGGCGAGAACAACCCGTTCAAGGCCGGTTAACTGCCAGCGTCGGGATCCTTACTGGGACCCGCATCGGCTCTGGGTGTACGCGCGGCGCGGCGGCAGCGGGGCCACACGCGCTGCTTGTCGCTGTCCACAAATTTCCAGTATATTGTGACATCCTTTCCAGAGCGCGATGATGGCCAAGAGAGCGACCAAGAGCATGACGCTGAACGTGCGCATCCGTGGTGCGCTTGGAGACTTCGTCACGGCGAATGTCGGCGCCTCAGGCTCCTATGAGAATGTCAGCGAGTACGTCCGCGACCTCATCCGGCGCGACAAGGAGCGCGCCGAGGGCGAAGCCTTCGATCGGCTGAAGGCGGAGTTGGCCCGTGGTTTCGCGGCACCGGATAGCACCTATCACCGACTCGATGCCGACACGGTGATCGCACGCAATGCGCGGCCTGCGAAGAGATGACGTCGTACCGGGTCCAGGAACGCGCCGGCCACCGGATCGACGAGATTTACATCTACACGCGCGACGTCTGGGGCGAGACCAAGGCAAAGCGCTACATCCGAGGCCTGTTCGACCGTTTCGAAGCGATCGCAACACGGCGAATCCCCTGGCGTCCGATTCCGGCGGCATTCGAGGTCGACGGCTATTTTTGCCGCTACGAGGAGCACTTCATCTACTGGCGGCTTCTCGCGGACGGCAGCGTCGGCACCGTTACCGTCTTGCACGGTCGGATGCATCAGATCGAGCGCTTTCACGAGGATTTCTGGGCTTGAAGGGGCGCTACTGGATTTCTAGAGCACGTGCCGTTCGGCTGAAATCGCTCGCCCTGGGAGCGCGGGCGTCTCGCCCGCACATGAGCGGGCCGGAGGCCCGCGCTCCCGGGTTCCGATCAATCGGGACGCACACTAGCGGTCGAGCCGGAATTGTCGCCAGGTGTTCTGGTTGGGAGGACCGACGCTGATTTCGGACACCACCGGCCGGCCGGCGCCGCCAAGCGTCGAGATCATCGAACCTGTCGTATAGACGATGAGGCCGGAACCGCTGCCCAGACGACAGACAGGGTGATCGGGATCGTCGAACGACGACATCGCCGCCTTGGCGTCGGCGAGGCCGGGCGCTGAAGCGCCGCCCAGGCGACGCTGCAGACATTCAAGGCGAACGACCGAATTGCGCAACGGCGACGCTTCACGCATGCCGTCCGCCAGAGGATGGTTGGTGTGCAGGACGCGTCCATCACCCTGCCCGGCGAAGGACGTGGAGCCCGCCGCCGAGCTTTCCAGCGACCGGATGCCGCCGTTGTCGGCCAGCAAGTAGTGCTGTCCGGACGCGTGCTGCGCGCCGGTAACGAATGCGGCCGCCTCTGCCGCAGCGCGCCGCTCCAGGGCGCCACGCACGACGAAGGCGACCGGAAGGCCGGATGGCGCGCTTGGTAGTTGGCTCAGCGTGTTGACGTGTACGGCAACGCCTGCCGAATTCACGCCCATCAGGGCAATCATCCCGGCCAGCGAGAAGATCAGGCATGCCGGCCGGTCGGCCTCGGCGGCGACGCGCATCAGTACCTGTAAGCCCTGCGTATAGCCGCCCAGGTCCATGTTCTGCCCGACAAGCGTCGGCTGGTCGCGGCCGTTGCCGGCGACGGCGAAGGTGCTGCACTTCGAACGAGGCTGGCGCGCCGCAGCGCAACGCATCGCGTACGCCCACTCCTCGTCGAGCATCTGCAGTGCCCAGATATGCCGCGCCGGCTGACCCGCGCCTTCAGCGATGCCTTCGACCTCCTCGGCCAGATCCGGAGTCCAACGGCATATGGCGGGCAGAAAGTCGGTGTCGTCGACAAAGCGCTCGAGGTAGGCACGGGGATTTTCAGCGCGGCCGCCGTCCAGATGAGCGAACCAGGCGTCGAGGTGCCGTCGGATCAGGTCACGGTGCGTTTCACCATGCGCCCGCCCCCGCGCCCGAGCACCGACCGGCAGCTCCAGCAGAGGCGTGGTCATGGCTTATCCCCGAATCGCCGATCGAACCGACATGACGGTGCAATGCTACAGGGCAAGCGGACGACATGCACCATGACCGGGTCTGAGGAGACCCCGGCGAGAGCAGTCTCGCGGCGGCGATGCGGTGGGAAGAAGTGGTGGCGGTGCTCCCGGCCCCTACGTCGCCGGGCGCCACCGGGATCGGACCTTAGGCGCCTTCGGTGACTGAAATATGAAGCCGCCGCGTCAGCAGGATGGCGGCTGGCCGGCGGACATGGCACAAGGAGCGCAAGGAAAAGCCCCCTCATGCGGTGAAATCCGTCATGCCACCGCCTCATCCCGCACGGCAATCTCGCCCGGCGCCGGGCCGCGTCCCGCGGCGCTGACGCCAGTCTGCCGATGAGCCTCGCCCGCGCCGTCGCCACTGTCGGCGGCTTTACCCTGCTGAGCCGTATCGCCGGCTTCGCGCGCGACATGGTGATCGCCGCCGTGCTCGGCGCCGGGCCGGTGGCCGACGCGTTCTTCATCGCTTTCA
>DATFGV010000197.1:0-13374 GCA_035249115.1 Vineibacter sp. | reverse complement strand
ATGTGGTCGTAGACCCAGGCTGCCGCCACCACCTTCAGGCCATACTGCTCGGCCAGCCTGGGCACCTCCTCGACCCCGTCGAGGGATGAGTAGGTGCGGACGTAGCGCACCCGGCCGGCCAGCGCGCGCATGTCGCGCTCGATCTGTTCGCGGCGGGGGGCGTGCTGCGCCCGTGCGGCCTGGGCGCCGGGATCGTCGGTCAACGCCGCGCGCGCCGCTGCCGCGGCGGCCCGTTCGCTGTCCGTCGTGGCCTTCCGCTCCTCGTCGCTCAGCGCCTCACGCCGTTTTTCGATCAGCGCCAGCCGCTCGCGGGCGAAGCCGAAGGCCATCGCGTCCTGGTCCTTGGCATAGGGGGCATAGGTGACGCCGTAGAGCTGGCCATCCATCGCCGGCGGTTCGATCGAACGGCTGAACAGGCCCCAGCCGGCGAACGTCGCGACGACGACGATCAACAACGCGCCGAGCGCGTTCAGGCGGAAGCCAGACGGACGATCGTCAGCACGCATGCGGTGAAGCCGGAATCCCCGCCGGAATCGTGGCAAATCGCGTGGTGTTCGGCGACGTTCCGGGCCCGTTCTCGCGCGCCGCTGGGGGAAGCGGCACCGGCAACAGGGAAGCGTGCGTCGTTCCGACCGAAGCCGACAGCGACGTGCGGCGAACCTCGCGAGGCTCTTTCCCTGCGCCTGTTTCCTCGTCGCCGACCCGTCGGCGCCGATACGGCGTACCCGCGTCTATAGCGTTGCAGCGCATCATCCGGCAAGGGTCACGCAGCGGACGCGGCGAAAATACCTCAGATGTGTCAACGCTGTGACGACGCCGCGTCGGAACCGCCACGAATGACGCGCCGTGGTTCGGCAGCGTATCAGACGATCGAATCAGGCGTGGCCTGGACGGGCACGCAGGGCGGCCCGGGTCAGCAGCAGGATCGGCAGCAGGCCGACCGCGACAATGGTCAGCGCCGCCGTCGAGGCCTCCGCCAGGCGCTCGTCGCGTGCCAGGTTGTAGGCCTGTACCGCCAGGGTGTCGAAATTGAAGGGCCGCAGCATCAGGGTGGCCGGCAGCTCCTTCATGGTGTCGACAAACACGATCAGGGCGGCGCTGGCCAGGCCGCCACGCAACAGCGGCCGGTGGATGCGGTACAGGGTCTCGACTGGGCCGGCACCCAAGGTGCGCGAAGCGCCGTCGATCCCGGGCGTGATGCGCGTCAGCCCGGCCTCGACGCTCTGGAGCCCGGCGGCCAGGAAGCGCACGACGCAGGCGTAGACGATGCCGGCGATCGAGCCCGTCAGCAGCAGGCCGCTGGAGACGCCGAACAGGCGTCGCAGCCACGAGTCGAGCAGATTGTCGAACAGCGCCAGGGGCACGAGAATGCCGACCGCGATCACGGCGCCGGGCACGGCATAGCCCATACCGGCCAGCCGGGTGATCCAGCGTACCAGCGCGCCGCGGCTGCCGCGCGCGGCGTAGGCGATCACCAGCGCCACCACCACCACGGCTGCCGCGACCAGCGCCGCGACCATGACGCTGTTGAGGGTCAGGCGCAGGTAGCGGCTGCCCCACTGCCCGTCGCCCGAGACCAGCGCGAATTGCGCCAGGATCGCCAACGGCAGCGCGAAACCAACGAACACCGGCGCCAGGCAGACCAAGGTCGCGGCCCAGGCCCGCCAACCGGTCAGTTGAAAGGAGGGCAGCGCGCGGTACCGTTGGGTCGCCTGATGGAAGCGGCGCGACGCGCGCGAGGTGCGCTCGATCAGCAGCAGGGCGAGTGCGAACAGCAGCAGCGCCGCGGCCAGTTGCGCGGCCGCCACCTTGTCGCCGAACGAGAACCAGGCGCGGTAGATGCCGGTGGTGAAGGTCGGCACGTCGAGGTAGGCGACCGCACCGAAGTCGGCCAAGGCCTCCATCAGCGCCAGCGCGACCCCGGCCGCGATCGCCGGCCGGGCCAGCGGCAGCGCCACCCGGAAGAAGCTCTCGGTCGGGCTGGCGCCCAAGGTGCGACTGGCATCGATGGCGCAGACCGACTGCTCGACGAAGGCGGCGCGCGCCAGCAGGTAGACATAGGGATAGAGCGCCACGCTCAGCAGCACGACGGCGCCGCCCGCGGTGCGGATGTCGGGGAACCAGTAGTCGGCTGGCCCCCAGCCGAACAGGCCGCGCAACGCCGTCTGGATCGGCCCGGTGAATTGCAGGAAGTCGGCATAGACGTAGGCCAGCACGTAGGCCGGCACCGCCAGCGGCAGGGTCAACGCCCATTCGAAGAAGCGCCGCCCCGGGAAGCGGCACATCACGATCAGCCAGGCCGTGACCACGCCGCCGAAGGCGGTGCCAGCGCCGACACCCAGCAGCAGCCACAAGGTGTTCAGCAGATAGTCGGGCAGGACTGTGCCGACCATGCCGCGCCACTCGGCCCCGCTGGGTTGGACCAGATGCGCCAGCACCCCGAGGGTCGGGATCGCCACCAGCAGGCCGACGACCCCGGCCGCGAGCGCGAGCCTGCCCGGCCGTCGGTGCGGGACGAGGGGCGCCTGGTCGGTGGCAGGTGAGGTGACGGCCATCGGCAAGCGACGCCTAGGTGAGCGTCTGGATGGCGTAGTGGCGCAGTCGGTCCTCGTCGACGCGGATGCCCAGGCCAGGCGAGCGCGGCACCAACACCCGGCCGTTCCTGACCGGGAAGGGTTCGGCCAGCAGGTCTCGCTCCAGGAAGTACGTCGCCTGGTAAAACTCGCAACCCAGGGCGATGTTGGGCGTCGCCGCGATCATGTGCGTGCCGGCCAGGTGCGCGATACCGGTCTCGAACATGTCGCCACCGTAGCCCGCGATGCCGGCCGCCTCGCAGATCGCCGACACCTTGCGGCCGGCCAACATGCCGCCATGCTTCATGATCTTGATGCTCACCAGGTCGGCGAGGCGGCGCGACGCCACCTCCAGCGCGTCCGATGGCGTGAACACGCTTTCATCTGCCAGCACCGGTGTATCGAGCGCGCGGGCGATCTCGCCCAGGGCGGCGCGCTGATGGCCGGGCACCGGCTGCTCGATGAAGGTCGGCTTGAACGCCTCGACGTCGCGCAGCTGGCGGATGGCGTCGTGGACCGCCAAGCCCTGGTTGTAGTCGACGCGCAGCTCGGCGTCGGCCGGCATCTCGTTGCGGAAGCGCTCCAGGCGCTTGAGGTCCTGGGCGTGGCCGGCGAAGCCGGTCTTCATCTTGAACAGCCGCAAGCCCTCGCCATAGAGGCGCTGCACGGTGTCCATATCGCGGTCGAAGTCGGGATCGGCGACCGAGAACGACAGCGGGATCTCGTCCCGGCAACGCCCGCCCAGCAGTTCCGCCACCGGCAGGCCGCTCGCCTGGCCGACGATGTCGAACAGCGCCATTTCCATCGCCGCCTTGGCCTCGGGCTGGCCAACGACGGCGTGGTCGGCCGCTTGCAGCAGCGCCTCGATGCGCGTGGCGTCGGCGCCGAGCAGGACCGGCCGCAGATAGACGTGCAGCGCCGCCACCGCCGCCTCGATCGTGCCGGTGAACACCGCCCAGGGCGCCGCGTCGCCCCAGCCGGTGAAGCCGGCGTCGGTGTCCAGCCGCAGGATGGCGTTCTGCACCGCGCCCTCGACGTCGCCCGAGCCGTGGCGGCGTTTGATCCGCACCGGAATGCGCGTGACATGCACGGTCACGGCGGTGATGCGCAGCGGTGCGAGGTCGCCTTTCGACGCGGCCACAGGACGAACCTCCGGTTTCATTGTCGGTGATGCTAGCGAACCGGGCGGGGCGCTACACCTTTCAAATGGCAACGGCCGCGTTGCCGCGGCCGCTGCGACCACGCGGTGCGGAGGGCGTGCTACTTCCAGCCAACCTTGTCGAAAATCGCCTGCGCCTTGGCCTGGTTGCGGCCCAGTTCGCCGACGTTGACCTGATCGATCTTGAAGGCGCCCCAGGACTCCAGCGCCTTGTTGTCGGTCTTCACCTCGGCCACCGGGTACTCGTTGTTGCCGTTGGCGAAGTAGCGCTGGGCGTCGTCGGATACCAGGTACTCCAGGAACTTGACGGCGTTCTCCTTGTTGGGCGCCGTCTGGACCAGCCCGCCGCCCGAGACGTTGACGTGCGTGCCGCGGTCGGCCTGGTTGGGGAAGGCGATCGCCAGCTGGGCGGCGAGCGCCTTGTCCTCGTCCTTGGTCGAATTGACGATGCGCGCGAAGTAGTAGCTGTTGGAGATCGCCACGTCGCACTGGCCGGCGCCCACCGCCTTGAGCTGGTCGGTGTCGCCGCCCTGCGGCGGCCGGCCCATGTGGGCGACCACGCCGCGCGCCCAGGCTTCCGCCTTTTCCTCGCCCTGCGTGGCGATGATCGAGGCCAGCAGCGACAGATTGTAGACGTGGCCGCCGGAGCGGGTGCAAACCTTGCCTTTGAAGGCGGGGCTCGCGATGTCTTCGTAGCGCGCCACCTGCGCCGGCTGCAGCCGGTCCTTGGCGTAGACCAGCACCCGGGCGCGGGTCGAGAAGCCGAACCACCGGCCGGCGGGGTCACGCAGATTGGCCGGCACCCGCTGCTCTAGCGTTGCCGACTTCATCGCCGCCAGCAGGCCGGCCTGCTCGGCCTTCCAGATGCGGCCCATGTCGACGGTGAGCAGCACATCGGCCGGGCTGTTGCTGCCCTCGTTGCGGATCCGCTCGATGATCTCGTCTTCCCGGCCCTCGATGCGGTTGACCTTGATGCCGGTGAGGGCGGTAAAGCCGGTGTAGAGCTTTTCGTCGGTCTGGTAGTGGCGCGCCGTGTAGAGGTTGACGACCGGCTGAGCGGTCGCGGCGCCCGACCAACCGATGGCGATCGCCGCCGCGGCCAACACGATCAGCGCCCGGTCATTCCCCACCTTCATGTCTGCTCTCCTTTGGCGCGCGGCCGCCCGGCGTTGGCGGGCAGTTCAGCCGGCTGAGGATCGCCGTTTTGCCCCAAGTGGCGGGCGAATGCAAATCATTCGCATTTTCAGGGTTGTGTCACCGGTCATGGGTCGCAAATTGGGCTCATTTGCGATGTATCCCTGCTCGTGCCGGCTTCGGCGACGGCGCATTATCGGCCCCGGCCATAGGCGCCTCCACGAGACACCCGACGCGCAGGCGCTCACGCTCCATCAAATGTCAGGGAAACCTGCGGGGCAGCCATGTGGGCCCTTCAAATCGAGCGATGGCTCGCTTATCTTGATTTAAATGACGAGTGGCTCAGAAATGCCCCATGGTATCTGCGGCAGTGAATACGCCCGCCGCGGTGAACGGAACGGCGAAGACCGCGGTGCGCGGCCAGCAACGGAGTGCAAGGTGGCTGGAGTGGCAGCCCAGTTCGCCAGCGACCAAACGCCGCTGACCTTTGGCGCCAGCGCGGCGCGTCCTGCCGCCGTGCCCGACGCGGTGCGCGCTACATATGTCGCCGCTGACCGCTACGGCTTCGTGACGGCGCCAGACGGATCGCCGCTGCGGTTTGCGGTCTGGCAGTCCAGCCATCGCCGGCCGCGCGGTTCGATCGTCGTGCTGACGGGTCGCGGCGAGTTCCTCGACAAGTACGCCAGCGAAGTGATCCCGGAGTTGCAGCGACGGGGCTTCGCCGTCTACGCGCTCGATTGGCGCGGCCAGGGATTGTCGGCGCGCCAGCTGGAAGACCGCGAGAAGGGACACATCGACAGCTACGAAACCTACCTGTCCGACCTGCAGGCGTTCCTGGCCGGCGTCGTCGTGTCTGAGGCGCCGCGGCCGATCGTCGCGCTGACCCATTCCATGGGCGGCCACCTCCTGCTACGCCACCTCGCCGAGCATCCCGATGGCACGCCATTCGCCGCCGGCATCCTGGTGGCGCCGATGACCGGCCTTCGCCGCGAGGCGATCATCGCCACGATCCTGACTTTGCTGCCATCTGTCGCGGCGGTCGACGAACGCTACTTCTACGGCTCGGCGCCGTTCCGGCTGATCGGCCGCGAGTTCATCGGCAACAAGGTGACCCACGACGAGCGCCGCTACCGGTTTACCGAGGCGTGGTTCGAAGCCGATTCGCGGCTGGCGTTGGGTGGCCCCACCGTCGGCTGGCTGCGCCAGAGCCTGCGCTCAATCAAGGCCCTGGTGGCGCCGGGCTACCTCGAGCGCGTCCGCCAACCGTTGCTGCTGTTGACCGCCGGCCAGGACCTGCTGATCGACGGCGCCACGCACGACCTGGCGAGGGAACGCCTGGTCGATTGCCGGCACCTGGTCTACGCCGACGCGCGGCACGAGATCATGATGGAGATCGAGCCGATCCGCGCCCGCTTCTTCGCCGACTGCGAGTCGTTCCTCTCGCGGTACGCGCCTACCCCGTAAGGCAGTCAAGTTCCTCCCCAGCGCAGCTGGGGAGGTGCCCCGAAGGGGCGGAGGGGAGCCGACGGGGTGTCTCCCGTTGACAAACCACGTTGGGTCCCCCTCCGGCCTTCGGCCACCTCCCCCACTTTGTGGAGGAGAGTCACCGGGCCGCGCACTCCTTATCGTTCTGCCAGGTCCTAAGAATGCCCGTCGCGTCATTGGTCCGCGGATCCATGGCGCTGTCGTGGTTCGGCATCTTGGCGGTCAGCTCGATCACGTAGCCGTTGGGGTCGCGGAAGTAGATCGAGTGAATGGTGTGGTGGTTGGAGATGCCGCGCACCTCACGGCCCTCGGCCTTGCCCTTGTCGAACATGCGTTGCAGCGTCGCCTGGTCGACCTCCAGCGCGATGTGCAGGTCGTAGTCGTGCTGGTCCTTGAAGTCGAACGGCCGGTCGGGCGCTTCGAAGAACGCCAGGTAAGAACCATCACCCATCTGGAAGAAGGTGTGCAGCACGTCGGTGCTGCGGCCGGTCATCGATTCGCGGATGCGCAGCGCGTGCGCCAGCTTGAGGCCGAGGAAGTCCTCGTAGAAGCGCCGCGTCTCCTCGGAGTCGCGGCAGCGATAGGCGTTGTGGTGCAGTCCCTTGATCATGGACGCGCTCCTTCGATGTGCCCTACAGCGCGACGAACGGCTGCGACTTGACCTGTTCGGCGAAGCCGCGGATCGCCTCGTAGACCTTGGGTGTGCTGGGCCGGTCGCGCATCGCGTCCATCCAGCGCGCCACGTTGGGATAGGCGCTGAAGTCGCAGCGGATCAGCTCGCCGACCTGGAGCAGGGCGTAGCCGAAATAGTCGGCGATGGTGACCTCGTCGCCGCACAGATATTTCTTGCCCGATCCCAGGAAGTGGTCGTTGAGCAGCTGCAGCCAGCCTTGCGACTTCTCCTTGGCCCAGGCCACCGTCGCGGTCTGCGCCTCGTCCGAGCGCCGCTTGTGGCCGGGGAAAACCTGCGGGTAGATCAGGCCGTAGCCCCAGTCGCGGTACAGGTTCGCGTTCAGCCAGTCCATCATCTCATTGACGCGCGCCCGCTGCTTGAGGTCCTTGGGATAGGCGGGCGAGCCGGCCTTGTCGGCGAGATACTTGAGGATCGCCGAGCTCTCGGTGAGGCGGAAGTCGCCGTCCTCGAGCACCGGCACCTGCTTGTTGGGGTTGATGGCGGCGTAGGCCGGTTTCATATGCTCGCCGCTGAACAGGTCGACCACCTGCATGTCGCAGGCGATATTGTTGTCGGCGATGAACTGCATCACCGGCCGGCTCACGGTCGAAGCCGGATGCATGTAGAGCTTCATAGAATCCTCCCTAGCGACTGGTCGTTTCGATGCTCCCGCCTGATCTCGGCTAGCGATCCCATAGGGGAGCCAGAACGCGCACCGCCCGACTTCGAACCGCGGCGATGGCGATGGGCGTGCCCGATGTCTCCGCAGGCACTGATCCTAGCAGCGGCGGTCTGACTTGTTGATGACCGATTCGGCGTCGTTACGGTTCGGAAACCCTCGATCTGCCCGGTCTGTAGCAACACATTGCGCGAGTGGTCGTTTTCGCACATCTGAAACGATCCTTCTGGCAACGTCGTATCGGCGCTACGGACTCGATGGGCCGTTCGATCGTTCGCACGGCACCATGGTTGTGGGGATGCTGTCCGGCGACCCGCTGAACGCGGCATACCTATACGAGGTGAATTGGGAAGCTAGCCGTCATGTGGCGAACGCCGGGTTCGTGCACGGGAAACGTTCACATGACGGTGCATGCCAACGGGTTTCTGAAGGCCGTGGAGTCAATTGCGGATGCCGGCGGCGTCAGTCGCCGGCCGCAGCCGCACGGCGAAGCTGAACACGACCGCGCCCATCGCCAGCACCGCGCCGGTCGCAAAGATCCAGAAACTCGCCTGCGCGATGGTCGCTCGATCGAGCGCGTTCGACAGGCCGGCCGCGTGGGCGACGAGGCCGGACAGGGCGGCGCCGATGGCGTAGCCGGCCGCCTGCGCCGTCGGCACGAGGCCGGAGGCTGTGTCAGTTTCGCCGGGCCGGGCGTGAGTCATGACCGCCTGGCTGAGAAAGGCCCAACTCACGCCGAAGCCGGCACCGATCATGATCTGGCACAGCGCCAGCAGCAGGGGCAGGCCCAGTGGCACCGCGATCGCGACTCCGGCCAGGCCGGCCGCCACCATCACCGGGCCAAGGCGGATCATGATCAGCCCGGTCGCCGTTGCCTTGAGGTAGGCCACCAGCATGGCCGCGCCGCTCCACGCCAGCGCCGTGATGGCCGCGAACGATCCGGCCAGCGTCGGGCCATAGCCCCACTGTTGCTGCAGCAACAGCGGCAGGTAGACCGACGTGCAGACCTGCGCCAGCGGCATCAGCAGCACCACCCATAACACCGCCCCGACCGTCGAGCGCGGCGAGAAGGCGTCGCTGGGAAACAACCGATGCCGGCTGCGGCGATCGACGACGAAGGTGCTCACCAGCAGCGCCATCGCCGCGCCGATCGCGGCGGCGGCATGCAGCGGCTGCGTCGCGAGGCCGGCGACCGCGACCAGCATAATGCCCGACGCGATCGCGGCCAGCCGGCCGGCGGGCAGTCCGCGTGCGCCGCCGTCGACCGTGGCGCGCGGTATGATCAAGGCGACCAGCACGGCGAAAGCGCCGATCATCGGGATGTTCACCAGAAAGGCGGCGCGCCAGGACACCGTCTCGGTGAGGATGCCGGCCGCCAGCGGTCCGCCGAAGGCCGCCAGTGCCCAGATGACGGCCAACAGTCCGAACATCTTGGGCACGAGTCGCGACGGGAACAGCTCGGCGACCAGCGCGTAGCATGCCGCCGCGATGACGCCGTCGCCGGCGCCCTGCAGGACTCGGCCGACCAGCACCACGGGCATCGACGCGGCGAAGCTGACACATAGCGTGCCCGCGGCAAAGGTCGCTGCCGCGCCGATCAGGGCGACGCGCGCGCCGATACGCTGCTTCAGGTAGCCGGCCGAGGCGCCACCGACAATGGCGGCGACAAGATAGACCGTGGAGGCCCAGGCGATGAACCTGACGCCGCCAAGATCGACGACGACCGACGGCATCGTGGTGCTGACGATGAAGGTGTTGAGCGCGTGGATGCCCTCGCCGAGGCAGATCGTGACAGTTGCCGGCGCCAGACCACGACTCAGCAGGTGACGCCAGCGATCCTCGACCGCTTGATTCACGGCGGCACCTCCCATTTTAAGAAGATTATCCTTATTATATTGCCGCAATTTGACAAGCGATATCTTGCGAAATTCGGCGTCCCGGAGTAAACGGTGGCAGATGACGGATCGCACCGCCGATCGGCTGTTGTACGCGCTCAAGGCCGCCGGTCCGCAGACCGCGGACGCGCTGGCGCGACGGCTGGGGATCACGCCGGCCGCGGTGCGCCAGCACCTGGAGAAGCTCGACGCGCTCGTGGCCCACGAGGACCGCCGCGAGGGGGTCGGCCGCCCGCGGCGATACTGGCGACTGACCGACGCCGGCCACGCGCGCTTTCCCGACAATCACGCCGGACTGACCGCCGAGATTCTCGCCGCGGTTTCAAATATCTTCGGCGAAGCCGGCATGGACAGCCTGATCGCCCATCGCGAGGCCGAGACTGTGGCCAGCTATGGGCGCCGGCTGGCGGGCGCTACGACGCTTTCGGCCAAGGTCCGGACGCTGACGCGCCTGCGGACCGAGGAAGGCTACATGGCAGACTGCAAGGCCGAGTCCGGCGGCGCTTTCCTGCTGGTCGAGAACCATTGCCCGATCTGCGTCGCGGCGCGCGCCTGTCAGGGTTTGTGCCGCTCCGAACTCGCGATCTTCGCCGCTGTGCTGGGCGAGGACGTCACCATCAACCGCACCGATCACATCCTGGCCGGCGCGCGGCGGTGCGCCTATCGAATCGCGCCGGCAGCGAAAGACCATCGGCCACGCCGAGCGCGTGCGGCACGACGCTGACGTCAAAGGCGTCAGAGCGATCGCCACTAGCCGGGTACGCGCCACTCCGCAGTTTCTACGGGCGTGCGCAGCTAGAGCACGTTTCAGTCGAACGGAATCGGGACCTCGATGCCTTCTCTCCGTGCACGGCAGTGCATTCGCATATGCGCCTTCTCCCGTCGCCCCGACCAAGGCCCGAAGGGCAGCGTGGAGGGACCTTCGCTCAACAACGTCGAACGCCGTCGTCGAGACAAGGTCCCTCGACGAAGCCTGCCTCGAGCGAAGTCGAGGGGCCGCGCGGCGCGCGGCTCCGCTCGGGACGACGGGAGAATCGCCATATCGAATCCCCTGCCGAACAGGCGGCGAGTAGGTCCGACATCTCGGGTCCGATTGAACTGAACGTGCTCTGGACGCGCGACAGCACGCGCTCTTGCGGTACGCCGTGCGTGTCAATCGCTGGCGGCGGACCGCACCTCGCGCTTCAGCGCCGTCTCGTAGACGCGCATGATCGACGAGGTGTCGCTGGTGCCCATGCCCATCCCGCGCGCCAGGCGCATCAGGTTGTGGACCTGCGCCGCCTGCGGCGTCGGCACGCCGAGCTCGTCGGCCAGCTCCAGCGCCAGGTGCGTGTCCTTGTAGGCGAGATCGAGCGCGAATGCCGCCTTGAAATCGCCCTTCAGCACCCGCTCGGACATCATGCGATAGGCGTTGCTGTTGCCGCTGCTGTTGCGGATCACCTCGT
Organism: Vineibacter sp.; assembly: GCA_035249115.1. Classification (GTDB taxonomy): domain Bacteria; phylum Pseudomonadota; class Alphaproteobacteria; order Reyranellales; family Reyranellaceae; genus Vineibacter. Next base: position 2,331 of record DATFGV010000197.1, on the reverse strand, counting down.
CGAGCTTGCGCAGGTCGACGCCGGCGGTGGCGCCGAGCATCAGGCCCTCGGCGGCGGCGGCCATGTTGCAGAACGCCATCATGTTGTTGACCAGCTTGGCGATCGTGCCGCTGCCCAGCGCGCCCATGTGGATGACGTTGGCGCCGAACGAGTTGAGCAGCGGCAGATGGGCGTCGAACGCCTTCTTGTCGCCGCCGACCATGATGGCGATGGTGCCCTTCTCGGCGCCGGCGACGCCGCCGCTCACCGGCGCGTCGAGCATGGTGATGCCCTTCGTCTTGAGCTGCGCACCGACGCGGCGCACGACCGCCGGCGCATTGGTGCTGAGATCGAAGTAGACCGTGCCCGGTCGGGCGGTCTCGGCAATGCCGCCGGGTCCCAGCGCGACGGCCTCGACGTCGCGCGGCATCGGCAGCGAGGTCATGATCACCTCGGCGCCGGCCGCGAGTTCGGCGACGCTGCCGGCCGGCTTGGCGCCGATATCGGTGCAGGCCTTCAGGGCGGCGGCATTCAGGTCGAACACCGCGATCTCCTGGTTGCTCTTGCGGATGATGTTGCGGCACATGGGGCCGCCCATGCTGCCGACGCCAATGAACCCGACTTTCATGTCCGCTCTCCCGTGTCTGTTGCCACCAAGGCGGGGCGACCGCCCTGCTTCACGTCTTGCCCCGTGCCTTGGCGGCATCGGCCTTGTCGAACACCTCGCGCGCGATCTGCAGGCCGGATCGGCCGACCGGATAGCCGCCGTAGTGCGCCAGATGGATCATCATCTCCTCGATCGTCTGGCGCGAGATGCCGATGTTGAGCGCACCGCGCAGGTGCAGCCTGAGTTCGTCGGCGCGGCCCAGGACGATCAGCGCCGTCAGCGTGATCATCGAGCGCTCGCGCAAGCTCAGGCCCTCGCGCGTCCAGACGTCGCCGAACAGATTGCTCATGGCGATGCGGGTGAAATCGTCCAACTTGCCATCGCGCGACGGCGGCCGGCCGAACAACTCGGTGAATCGCTCGACACCGCGCTGCAGGCGTTGCTCTTCGCTCATAGATCGCCTCCGCTGTCTGAGTGCCGGGGTTTTTGCGGCCCAGTCCGGCATGCCGACGATAGCGTTTCGCGCCAGTGCACGGCGGCGCGTTACGGCATGTCCGCCATGTTTTGACTGTCCGCGGCCGCCAATTGCGCGCCTTGCGTCGGCCCAGCCTGGCGACCAGACTGGTTGCGCAACTGGGAGTGCACCCATGAGCGACCGGGATTGGTTGGCATCGTCCGTCGATTCGCTGGCGCGCGAGGTGCCGCGCGGCGCCATGGTGGCCGTTCCGGCCGACTACTCCGGCGTCGCGATGGAGCTGACGCGGGCGATGATCCGTGCCGGCGTGCGCGACCTGCATCTATTGGGCGTGCCGGTCGCCGGCCTGCAGGCCGAGATGCTGATCGGCGCCGGCTGCGTCAAGACGATCGAAACCTCGGCGGTGACCCTGGGCGAGTACGGCACCGCGTTCCGCTTCCTCGATGCGCTCAGGAATGGCCGCCTCGCCATCAAGGACGCGACCTGTCCCGCGATCCACGCAGCCCTTCAGGCCGGCCAGAAGGACATACCGTTCATCCCGCTGCGCGGCATCATCGGCAGCGACCTGCTGGAGAAACGGCGCGACTGGCAGGTGATCGAAAACCCGTTCGCCCGCGGACCCGACCCGATCGTCCTCTTGCCGGCGCTGAAGCCGGACGTCGCGGTGTTCCACGCGCCTTACGCCGACGCCGACGGCAACATCTTCATCGGCCGGCGCCGCGACCTTGTCACCATGGCACAGGCGTCGCGCGCGACCCTGGTGACGGTCGAGGAGGTACGCGACGACCTCGACCTGATGGCCAGCGAGGAGACGGCAGCCGGCGCCCTGCCGGCGCTCTATGTCGGCGGCGTCGCCGTGGCGCCGCGCGGCGCCTGGCCGCTCAATCTGTGGGACCGGTACGGAGTCGACGAGGCGCATATCCGCCACTACTGCGAGCTGGCGCGCACGCCGGAGGGCTTCCAGCGGTACCTCGGCGACTTCGTCTTGCCGCGCCACGCGGCCGAATAGGTCGCCGTCGGCATCCCCATGGCGCACAGGCCGACGTGACGTGAAATGACCCAACCGGTCTCGCGCCAGGAGCTGCTGATCTTCAGCATCGCGCGCCTGCTCGACGGCTGCCGGCATGTCGCGGTCGGCGCTTCGTCGCCGATACCCGGCGCCGGCGCGCTGCTGTGCCGGGCGCGTGCGAAGCGGCGCATGTTCGTGACCGTGCTGGGCAGCACGCGGCAGAACTTCACCACCAACGGCGGTGTCGAGCTGTTCGACATG
>DATFGV010000196.1:0-11231 GCA_035249115.1 Vineibacter sp. | reverse complement strand
CGTCGTCCCGACCAAGGCCCGAAGGGCCGCGTGGAGGGACCCTGTCTCAACGACGTCGATGTCACATGCTGCGACAAGGTCCCTCGACTGCGCCGCGCTGCGCGCGGCTCCGCTCGGGACGACGGAACGGGGACCCGCGGTGGGCGCGCGCCGGTCACGCTTTCACCCGCGGCATCACCTCGGTGCAGAGCAGTTCGAGCGAGCGCAGCACCTGAGGGTGCGGGATCTGCGCGCCGCAGTTCATCTCTGCCAGGACGCCGTCCAGACCCAGCTCCTGGCGCAGCGCCAACAGCCGCGCCACGACCTCGTCCGGCGTGCCGACGATCACCTTCTCGCGCAGCGCCTCGTCGTAACTCACGCTTTTCAGGTGCGCAGCGCGGCCGGCGCGGTTCTCGATCGCCCTTGTGCCGGCCTGGTTAGCCGACTGGGCGATGATCGCCGCCATCTCCTGATAGAACTGCATGATGCTGGCACGCGGCTCCTCGCGGGCGCGCTCGGCCGTCTCCGCGACATACACTGGCACACGCAAATAGACCTCGCCCTTGCCGGGGTGCCCGGCGGCACGCCAGGCGGCGTGGTACTCGGCGATCAGCGGCACCAGCTCCGACAGCACCCCCAGCCGGACCGCGACGAAGATCGGGAAGCCCAGCGCGCCGACCATGGCGTAGGTGTCCGGGCTGGTGGCGGCGACGCGGATCGGCGGATGTGGCTTCTGGAACGGCTTGGGGACGAGGTGCACGTCGGTGAAGCTGTGGAACTTGCCGTCGTAGGAGAAGCTCGGCTGCGTCCAGGCGCGGCGGATGATTTCCAGGGTCTCGGCGAAGCGTTCCTGGCTCTCGGCGTAGGGTACGCCGTAGGCCATGTAGGTACGCGGAAAGCCGCTGCGGCCGACGCCGAAGATCAGCCGTCCGTGGCTGATGTGGTCGACGGTGGCCGCCTCCTCGGCGATGCGCAACGGATGACACAGCGGCAACACCTGGACCGCGATGCCGATCTTCATGCGCGTGGTACGCACAGCGATGGCGCTGGCGATCGCCAGCGGCGCCGACGCCACCGAGCGCATCGGCGCGATGTGCAATTCCGCGATCCACATGCAATCGAGGCCCCAGCGTTCGGCGGCGTCGACCTGCTCGAAGGATTCGGCGAAGGCACGTTCCTGGGTGTACCCGCGCGGGCACTGGAATTCGTGGAACATGCCGATTTCCATCGCCGCGCCTCCGGCGGTCCTGGTTGCCGGCCGCGACTATACACCGGCGGCGGGCGGCACCGCGCTTGCCGCGCGCATGGCTGCGCTGCCGGCCGTCATTTGAAATGCCAGCGATCGCCCTGCCTGGGGATGACGAAGCGCACGCCGAGATCGTTCTCGGCCTGCAGCTCGCGCAGCACTTTTTCCTGCGGCTGCTCGGTGGTCAGGGAATACTTGATGTGGCTGACGACCACCGGCAGGTCCTTCAGCGCGCCGCCGCCCGCCAGCTGGTCGAGCTCACGCAGCGACTTCATCAGCCAGCGGGGTGTCAGGTGGCCGAACAGCAGATTGTCCGGCCGCTCGTTGGTGTACGACACCTCGATCACGATCGCCTTCAGCCGCCGCTGCTTCACCCGGTCGGCGACCGCCGACCAGACATCCTTCATCCGCGTGGTCTTCTCGACCTCGTCCGGGCCGGTATCGCTGAAGCAAAGGACGCTTTCGCCATCGCTTTCCAGCAGGAACGCCGTCGATTCCAGCCCAGCATGGCTGAGCGGGAAGGCGGTCACGGCCATCTTGGTGTCCTTCAGCGCCGTCACGACGCGGGGCTGGAGATCCTCCATCGCGTACTTCTTGAGTTGCGGCGCCTTGCCGCGATCGGTGAAGTTCGGCCAGGCGCGCCAATTGAAATGGCTTTCGACCAGCTCGGTCGCGACCGACGGCAAGGCGTAGATCGGCTTCTTGCTGTCGTCAGGCGAGGCGATGATCAGGCCGGCGACATGGTCGAGATGCGCATGGCCGATCAGGTAACCCTTGATCCGCTGCGTCAGGATGTAGCCGACCCTGTTCAGCCCGGCGTCCGCCGGCACTTTGACGGCCTCGAACGCGCCTTTTTCGTCGGCGACGCGCAAGCCGTTGACCAGCGAGCCGGCATCGCAGGTGACGGCGTTCGCGTCGCTCTGCGGGCGGATCAGGAAGGCGCTGAGGTTGCCGTCCTGGATGCCGCCCAGGGCGCCCAGCGCGACCACCTCGAACCCGTCGGCGGCGACCGCGCGGTTGGACATCGGCAACACCGCCGCCGTCGCTAGCGCGGCGAGGGCGAACCACTTGGGCGTCATCTGTCTCACGTATCGTACGTCGAGCCGGCGGAACCGAGCCTGACCTCGGTGCCCATCAGCCAGACATGGCCGCTGCGATCCAGGCCATCGAGCGCCTTGGTGGCGCGGTCAGTCGGCAGGTTCACCTTGTCGAGGACCGCCTGACGCGTCACGCGTGTGCCCTGCGAGGTGCGCGCCAGCTCGCGCACCATGTTCAGAACCGTCAGTTCATCCTGGGTCATCTCGGGCCTCGGTCCGCCGCACGCGTTCGACTGGTGATCTCGGCTGAATCCGGTGCAGCGGTCAAGGCGGCTGATGAGGCGCACGCTCTGCGTGCGAATTGCTCCCTAAGCAGTGGGGGGAGGTGGCCGAAGGCCGGAGGGGGACCGCGCGTGATGGTTCTCACGGACACACCACGTCGGGTCCCCCTCCGCCCCCTTCGGGGGCACCTCCCCACTTCGTGGGGAGGCACTTGCTTCGTGGCTTGTCCGCGTGCGGTGCCTCAATTCGCCGCGAAGCAGTAGACCAGGCCGGCGCCGCCGGAGCTCTTCAGCGCGTCGGCACTGCAGCCGCGCGAGGGATGCGACGCGTTCCATGACTTCGACGGTGCGTCGTCACGCAGCCCCATCCGGTCGTGGTGCCCGACCATGGCGGCGCCCTCGCCGCCCTTGGTCCAGTTGCCGCAGGTCATGTCCTTGTCCGCCGGCGGCGCCGTGCCGTCCTCCAGCGAGCCGGTGAGGATGTCGTGCTGGTTGACGACGAACAGCCGGCTGGGGATGCGCCGTCCCGTCTCCGCCAGGCCGCCTTCGGTGTCGATGCGGTTGTGCGGCGAGTGCAGGTCGGCGACGTCGGTGGCGATGCGCACGCCGGCGGCGTTGAACCACGGGCCCTTGCCGATGCGGTCGCGGGCGTTGACCGCCGTCGCGCCGCCGATCGCCTGAACGCTGAGATACGCGCGCCAGGTCTTGGCGCCGGCGCCGGCCCGGGTCGCCAGTGCCTGGCAGTGCGCATCAGCACCGGCCACGCCGCCATAGTTGGCGCCATCTGGCCCGCCGGTGCTGGTGATGAAGAAGCTCATGTTGGGAAATTGCGGCGGCGGTTGCTGCGCGGCGGCTTCGCCGGCCAGGGCGATCGGCGCCAGCGCCGCGGCGAGGGTTGCGGCGATCCGGAGCTTGCTGCGCATGGTGTCTCCTCCCGAGAGCCCGGCTGCCGGGCGTCATTGGTCCATCCCCAATGCAGTGGGGTACGCGACGTTAACGCGGATGTGGCACGGCGGCCAAGGCGTGCCGCCACGTAACGAAGTTAGCGATTCGAAACCGCGCTGCCGGCGTCCGCTCGTCGCCGCTTCACGCCAGCCGGTTGATGCCGTCGAACGCCGCCGTTTTGTAGCACTCGGCCAGGGTCGGGTAGTTGAAGACGGTGTTGACGAAGTAGTCGATGGTGCCCTTGTGGGCGAGCACAGCCTGGCCGATATGGATCAGCTCACTGGCGCCCTCGCCGATGATATGCACGCCCAGCAGCTCGCGGGTCTCGAGGTTGAAGATCAGTTTCAGCAGGCCCGAGCTGTCGCCGATGATCTGGCCGCGCGCGATCTCGCGATAGCTCGCCTTGCCGATCTCGTAGGCGACGCCGTCGTGCGTCAGTTCCTCCTCGGTGCGGCCGACGGTGGAGATTTCCGGGATGGTGTAGATGCCGTAGGGGGACAGCGCCGGCACGCTCTCCGCCTTGACGTTGAGGGCATGGCACGCCGCCAGTCGTCCCTGCTCCATCGACGTCGATGCCAGGCTCGGAAAACCGATCACGTCGCCGGCCGCGTAGATGTGCGGCTGGTTGGTCTGGTAGTGGGCGTTGACCATCACCCGGCCGCGGGAGTCGGCCTCGACGCCGGCCGCCTTGAGGTTCAGGTCGGCTGTCGCCCCGGTGCGTCCGATCGAGTACAAGGCCGCCTCGCTGGTGATCTGCTTGCCCGAGACCAGGTTGACGCGCACCCGCTCGCCGCGTTCGTCGGCGTAGGGCTCGATGTGCCTGACTTCCTCGCCCAGCCGCAAGGTCACGCGCCGCTCGTGCATCTGGTAGGCAAGCGAGTCGGTGATCTCGTGGTCGATGAACGGCAGCAGCCGGTCGCGCTTGTCGATCAGCGTGACCCGCATCCCCAGGGTGGCGAAGATCGTCGCGTACTCGACGCCGATCACGCCGGCGCCGATCACGCTCAGGCTGCGCGGCAGCTTCTTCAGGGTCAGCACATCGTCGCTGATCATGATCCGCTGGCCGTCGAACGGAATGCCGCCGTCGCGGGTCGCCTGTGTGCCAGTGGCAATGACGATCTTGTCTGCCGTGACGTTGCGCACCAGGCGGCCCGGCACGTCCTCGATGCGGATGGTGTGCGGGTCGGCGAATACCGCATTGCCGACGGCGACCTCAACCCGGTTGCGCAGCAGCTGGTGGCGCGTCACGTCGATCTCGTTGCGGATCACATGGTCGGTGCGGAAATGCAGGTCCTCCATGGTGATGTTCTGTTTGACCGCGTACGAGGCGCCGTAGATGCCGCGCTCGCGGTGGCCCGACAGGTGCAGCACCGCCTCGCGCAGGGTCTTGGACGGGATTGTGCCGGTGTTGATGCAGACGCCGCCGACGACCGCCTGGCGCTCGACCAGCATCACCCGCTTGCCGAGCTTGGCCGCCTGGATGGCGGCGCGCTGGCCGGCCGGACCGGAGCCGATGGCCAGCAGATCGTAGTCGTAGGCCATCCGCTTCCTCCGCACCCCACGCCGATCGATGCGTGGGCATTCTACCGGTTTGCCTGTGGGGCGGCGACTCAAGGCTCGGCCGCGGGGGGCGAGCAACCTCTGTCTCGCGCCCGCGGCACGTGTCGGCGAAGCCCCGCCAGTCGGCCGGCAGCGTGAACGCAAACTGGCATGCGCGTGTGACGTTTCGGCTACCCGAAAGTGCCGGCGCTCCGGCGGGGCGCGGCTCTTTTCAGTCGCCGCCTCTTGATGAAAGAGTCGCCCGCTTTGCCGATGCGCGAGGGCGCCGGCCTGGAAGGGAGCAGGGAATGGCGACAAACAAGAAGCGGCTGCTGGTACCGGATATTTTCGGCATGGCGGGATTGGACGTCCTGAAGCGCCGCGATGACATCGAGGTCGCCACCTTTCCAGGCGCGAGCGCGGGCGCGGCCTTCCAGGCCCGCTTGCGCGAGCTGGGTGAGGTGAATGGCGTAGCGCTAGGCGGCACGCCGTTCGGTCCGGCTGAACGCGATGCCGCCAAGGGCTTGCAGGTCGTGGCCCGCATCGGCGTCGGGTACGACGCCGTCGACGTGCCGGCGCTGACCGAAAAGAGGATTCCGCTGATGGTCGCCGGCACGGCCAATTCGCCGTCGGTCGCCGAGCACGCCATCTTCCTGATGATGGACCTCGCCAAGCGCGCCGCCCACTTCAACAGCATGGTGCAGGAGGGGCGCTGGGGCCGCGACCGGATGGCCATGCTGCCGGTCGACCTGCTGGGCAAGACCTTGCTGATCGTCGGCTTCGGCCGGATCGGCACGCGAACCGCCAAGCGCACCCTGGCGATGGAAATGGACGTGTTGGTCTACGATCCCTATGTGAAGCCCGAGACGATCAAGGCCGCTGGTTGCGAGCCGGTCGCCAACCTCGAGGCGGCGCTGCCGCGTGCCGACTTCGTCACCATCCACTGCCCCAAGACGGCGGAGACGGTGAACATGTTCAACGCGCAGCGGCTCGCCCTGATGAAGCCGAGCGCTATCCTGGTGTCGACGGCGCGCGGCGGGATCATCAACGAGCAGGCGTTGTACGCTGCCCTGACCGGCAAGAAGCTGGCCGCCGCCGGCCTCGATGTCTTCGAGCAGGAGCCGACGCCCAAGGACAACCCGCTGCTGATGCTGCCCAACGTCGTGAGCTCGCCGCACATGGCCGGTGTCACGGTCGAGGCGGTGGCGCGCATGGCGCAGGCGACCGCGGAGAACATGTTGAGCGTCCTCGACGGCAAACCGATCCGCGACAACGTCATCAACAAGGAAGTGCTGGGGTAGGGGCAACGACATCAGTGTCATTCTCCCCAACGAAGTTGGGGAGGTGCCCCGAAGGGGCGGAGGAAGCCATCGTGGTGATGGTAATCGACACCACGTCGGCTCCCCATCCGGCGCTTCGCGCCATCTTCCCCACGCTGCGCGTGGGGAAGAGCATGAGGTTCTGAAGGAGGCGTCGATGCCGCTTTTCTACGCCAAGCAGGGCCATACCGGCGTCCTGACCTTCAGCCGGCCGGATGCCCGCAATTGCTGGGGGCAGGATTACAACGACGGCCTGATCCGCCATCTCGACGCGGCGGCGGACGACGACGAGGTTCGGTCGGTCATCCTGACCGGCGACGAAACCGGCCGCGCCTTTTCCGCCGGCGCCAACCTGAAGGATCCCAACACCCACAACACGCGCGCGGCCGAGGCCTTCATCAAGCGCATCGGTCGGCCGCGCGATTTTCCAACCAACGTCTTGAGCGACTTCCCCAAGCCGGTGATCGCCGCGGTCAACGGCTACGCCGTCGGAATCGGCTGCATCATCACTTTCTGTTGCGACCTGATCGTAGCCTCGACACGCGCCGAGTGGCGCCTGCCGCAAATCGCGCTTGGCATCCTGCCCAACTACGGTGGGGCCACACGACTGGCACGCATCGTCGGCAAGGGGCCGGCGATGCGGGTGGCGATGGGCTTCCCGCTGAAGGCCGACGAGGCGTATCGCATCGGCCTGGCGCAGTGGCTGGTGCCGCATGAGGAGCTGATGAACCAAGCGCTGGCGGTCGCCAACCACATCGCCGGCCTGCCGCCGCTGGCCGTGCGCATGGTCAAGGAGTCAATGAACCGCGGCCTCGACATCCCCAACATCGCCGACGCCGCGCTGGTCGACGCCTACCGGTTCATGGTGCTGGAGCAGAGCGAGGACAAGGCCGAGGCGCACGAGGCCTGGCGCGCCCGTCGCAAGCCGCGGTTCCAGGGGCGATGATGTGCCTTAACCTCTCCCCGTCGAGGGAGAGGTTTTTTGCGATAAGTTCACTCTGACCGATGAACGACCAAACGTCCTTACGCGCCGGCACGCATTCGCCTGAAATCACTTCAACCGCAATGCGCCTGGCGTTGTTCGGCTGGGCGACGGGCGCGGTGTTTTTCTTCTACGCTTGGGTTCTGCGCGTCGCGCCGAGCGTGATGATCGAAGAGCTGATGCGCGACTTCGCGGTCGGCGCCGCCGCCATCGGCAACCTCTCGGCTTTCTACTTCTATGGCTACGCCGGCATGCAAATCCCGGTCGGCCTGCTGATCGACCGCTTCGGACCGCGCCGGCTGATGACCATCGCCGCCGCTTGCTGCGCCGGAGGCTGCGTGCTCTTCGCGCTGGCACCTTCACTTGCGGGACTGTCGCTGGGCCGCCTCCTGATCGGCGCCACGGCGGCCTTCAGCCTGGTCAGCGCCATGACGGTCGCCGGCCAGTGGTTCCCACCGGCGCGCTTCGCGCTGCTGTCGGGGCTGGCCATGATGCTGGGCATGGCCGGTGGCGTCTTCGGCCAGGCGCCGCTGCGCCTGCTGGTCGAGCGTGTCGGCTGGCAGCCAGCCTCGCTGGTGCTGGCAAGCGGCGGCGTGCTGCTGGCGTTGGCCGCCTTCGCCACCGTGCGCGATCATGCGCGCGGCGCCGGTGACGGACGGCAGCTGCTGGCCGGCATGCTGCAGGTGATGCGCAACCGGCAAACCTGGCTGATCGCCATCACCGGGCTGGGTACCGCGGGCCCTTTGCTCGGTTTCGCGGGCCTGTGGGGCGTGCCGTTCCTGGCGACGACGCAGGGACTCGACCGCGTCACCGCGGCCGGCGTGACCTCGATGATGTTCATCGGCTGGGGTGTCGGCGCGCCGATCATGGGCTGGCTGAGCGACCGCATCGGCCGGCGCAAGCTGCCGTTCGTCGCCGGCCTGATCCTCTGCGCCGCGGCGACGGCGATGCTTGCCTGGGTGCCCGGGCTGCCGGTCTGGGCGATGACGGCGCTGTGCTTTCTGTGCGGCCTGGGCGGTTCCGGCCAGATTCTGGGCTTCGCGGCGGTGCGCGAGCTCAATCCGCCGGCATTGGCGGGTACCGCGCTCGGCGTCGTGAACTGCCTGATGACCGCCGCTGGCGCGCTGTATCAGCCGCTGCTCGGCTGGCTGCTCGATCTCGCCTGGACCGGCGATATGGCCGGTGGCGCACGCGTCTACACCGCCGCCGCCTACAGCACCGCGTTCAGCGCCCTGGTCGTCGGCACGGGGCTGGGCGTGGTCTGCACCCTGCTGCTGCGCGAGACCTGGTGCCGCCAAAGCGCGTGAGGGTGACTATCCTCCCCAACGAAGTTGGGGAGGTGCCCCGAAGGGGCGGAGGGGAGCCAGCGTGGTGTCCGTATTTGATGGGCCACGTTGGCTCCCCATCCGGCCTTCGGCCACCTTCCCCACGCTTCGCGTGGGGAAGAGAAATTCCCATTCGTGCCTGGCGTCGCCCGCCTCAGATCTTCTCGAGCACAGCGCCCTTGAAGCGGCGCATCTCGGCCAGCATGGCGTCAACGGTCGGGCGGGTGAAGTCGATGTCGATTGCGGTGACGCCGAGATCGCGCAGGGCGCGCAAATCGGCGGCCACGTCGGTGTCGCCGCCGGAGAACAGCCGCCGCTCGCCGTCGCTGGCCACCGGCGGCACGACCGCGCCGTAGCGCTTCACCCGATAGGCGACGCCGATCGCCGCCGGATCGCGGCCGCCCTGACTGGCGGCGTGGCGCAGGCGGGCGATGCCGGCGCGTAGGCGCGGCAATGTGTCGAGCAGGTGCTGGTTGTTGCTGCCGATCGGATACCAGGCGTCACCGATTCGAGCGGCGCGGCGCAGCGACGGACCGCTCTCGCCGCCGACCCAGATCGGCGGATACGGACGCTGCAGCGGCTTCGGCTCGAACACGATGCCGTCGAAGCGCACGTAACGGCCGGCGAAGCGCGGCGAGGGTTGGGTCCACAGCGCGCGGAAGGCATCGATGTATTCGTCGGTCACCGCGCCGCGCTCGGCGAATGGCGTGGTCACCACGCAGTCGAACTCGCGCTGCAACCAGCCGGCGCCGATGCCCACCACCAGCCGGCCGCCGGAGAGCACGTCGAGGGTCGCCAGCATTTTGGCGGCCAGCACGGCCGGGCGATGCGGTACCACCAGTACCGCCGCCACCAGCCGGATGCGCGTCGTCTTGGCGGCGATGTACGCCATGGCGATCAGCTGCTCGTGGCGCTCGGTCGGTGCCTCCTCGTAGAACGCGCCGCTCTCGGAGTAGGGGTAGCCCGGCACCTTGGTGTCGGGCAGCACGACGTGGTCGGTCAGGGTCAGGTAGTCGAAGCCCATGGCCTCGCCTTCGGCGGCGATTCGGGTCATCGCCGCGATCGCTGACAAGGGCCCCGAGTTGGGCAGGTTGAAGCCGATCTGCATGGTGTCTGCTCCGGTTGGGCCGGCGTCGACGGGACCGCGGCGCGGCGGTGTCCGGCTGGCGGACGCGGATCAAGCAGCCTCGCGTCGGCACAGGCAGGAGGCGCGCACCGGCACGTCGGCGCGGGCCTGCGCCAGATCGAGCCGCGCCTTGATCAGCGGCGCCTCCACCGTCTCGCCGCGGCGCGTCAGGCATTCGTGCAGGCCGTGCAGGCTCCAGACGTTGTCGGGATGCTGGCAGGCGCGGCTGAGCGTGTGGTCGAACCCGAGATCGGCGCGGTAGACCGTCTCCGCCTCGGCCAGCCGGCCCTGTTCCAACAGTAGCGCGCCCAGCGCGTGCCGCGCCGGCTGCATCCACCCCCACGGCTCGTCGTAGGGCAATGCGTCGTCGAGCTCGACCGCTCGCCGCAGGTGGGCGAAGGCCGTGTCGAAGTTGCCGCGGCGGTATTCGAGCTCGCCGGTCAGCATCTCGTCAGCGATCGTGAGCAGGTCGACGACCGTATTGTTGTGTACCCGCCGCGTGTCGGGCACGCGGGCCCTGGCCTCGCGAAACGCCGCGCGCGCCCGCTCCGCCTCGGCGATCTCGCCCAGGACCGAGTGCGCCAGCCCCTTGGCGTAGAGCATCATCGCGGTCGTCGCGCAGTAGAGGTCGCGGTCCCTGGGCAGCTCCTGCGCGATGATCTCGCGCCACTTGCCGAAGCGCACCAGGACATGCTGCTTCATCGGCAGGTAGCCTTCGACAAAGTCGGCCATCGGCGGCGACGGAATCCGCAGCAGTTCCTCCGGCGTCGTGTCGATCAGCTCCTGGGCGGCGCGCAGGGCGGGCTCGTACTGGCCGAGGAACATCGCGCCGTAGATCGCGAAGTGGTGGTTGTGGGTGCGGTAAAGTGCGTAAACGTTCATCGCCCCTTCGCGCGCCAGGAACTTGCGGTCGACCGCGATTGCCTTCTGGTTATAGACCAGCACGTCGCGGTACTGGCCGCACAGTACGTCGATGTGGGTCGGCATGTGGATCAGGTGGCCGGCGTCGGGCACCAGCTCGCGCAGCCGGTCGCCGGCCCGCAGCGCGCGCTGCGGAAACGGCGACATCTCCATCAGGTGGACGTAGAGATGCAGCAGGCCGGGATGGTCCCACGACGCCGGAACCTGCGCGAACAGGCCCTCGAGCAGGTCGACCGCCTCCTGGGTGCCGGCGTTTTCGGCGACGCCGCCGGTCGACAGATCCCACATCTTCCACGGCGTCTCGTTCATGATCGCTTCGGCGAAGACGCAGGCGACATCGAGATCGCCACGGAACCGGGCAAAGACGTCGCGCATCGCCCGTGTGTAGGCCTTGTCCCAGCCGGACTGGTCCTCGATCGGGTCGCGCTGCGGGTAGCGGGTTGGCAGGGCGCGGATCAATGCCTGCTCGACCGGCGTCGCGCGGTCGGCGAGCGCCAGTGCCGCCTGCATCGCGTCATAGGCGGCAGCCAG
>DATFGV010000195.1:0-15439 GCA_035249115.1 Vineibacter sp. | reverse complement strand
TGATGGTGGGCGCCATGAAACCGGCGGATTGACGCGGCGCTACTTCCCGTTGCCCTTCAGCACCTTCAGCGCCTCGACCAGGCCGATGCGGCCGTCGTACAGCGCCCGGCCGGCGACGACGCCGACGATACCGGTGTTCTCGTGCTGCTTCAGCTCGCGCAGGTCGTCGATCGTGGCGACGCCGCCGGAGGCGATCACCGGCGTGGTGAGGTGCAGCGCCAGGGTCACGGTCTGGTCGACGTTGACGCCGCCCATGGCGCCGTCGCGGTTGATGTCGGTGTAGATGATCGCCGCGACGCCGGCGTCCTCGAACATCAGCGCCAGGTCGAGCGCCTTGACCGCCGACTGCCGGGTCCAGCCCTCGACCGCGACCAGGCCGTCGCGGGCATCGATGGCGACGGCGATCCGGCCGGGCCATTGCTGGCAGGCGTCCTTGACCAGCGCCGGGTCCCTCACCGCGACGGTCCCCAGGATCACGCGGCGAACGCCGGCGTCGAGCCACATCGCCGCGGTTTCGAGGTCACGGATGCCGCCGCCCAGCTGCACCGGCATGCCGCCCACCGCCTCGAGGATGGCGACGACCGCCGCGCGATTGACCGGGCGGCCCTCGATCGCGCCGTTGAGGTCGACCAGGTGCAGCCACTCGCAGCCGGCGTCGAGGAAGCGCCTGGCCTGGTCGGCCGGCGACGTGTCGAAGATCGTCGCCGCCTGCATGTCGCCGCGCAGCAGGCGCACGCACTTGCCATCCTTCAGATCTATGGCGGGAAACAGGATCATGGCGGCCGGCACCCGGGACTGTCGTAGGGGCGGCGGCTGTCTAGCGGACGCGGCGGCGTTTGCATAGCCGCCGGCGGCATCGCCGGCCGACCGGGAAGGTCAGGCCTGTCGTGCCGACGGAACAAGCCCATGGTCCGCCGAATTGGACCCACGATAACCGCGCGAACGGGGGAGAAGACCCGGGTGTCCGCTTCCGTTCGAGCGAAACGGGTTCTAGCCCAACGTCCGCCGCACATCCTGTAGAGCCGCCACGAAACGGTCGAGCTCTTCCTCGGTGTTGTAGATGTGCACCGAGGCGCGGATCACGGTGTCCAGTCCGCGGCTGGTCATGTCGAGCCACGACGAGAACTTGGTCGAGATCGAGACATTGATGCCGCGAGCGCGCAGCGCCGCCTTGATCGCCGCGTGATCGGCACCGGCCACCGCGAAGGTCACGATGCCGCACTTGGTGCGGCCGAGATCGGTCAGCGTCACGCCCCCCAACGCGGCAAGGCGTGCCCGCAGCCCGTCGCCCAGCGATCGCATGCGCGCCCAGATCGCGTCGAGGCCGAGCGCCTGCGCCTGGTCGACGGCAGCCGCAAGTCCCAGGACGCCGCCGAAGTAGCGCTCCCAGTTCTCGAACCGGCGGGCGTCAGGCTGCACCTCGTAGTTGGCGGCGCCGGTCCACCGCGCCGCGTGGTTGTCGAGCAGCACGGGCTCGATGTCGGCCGTCGTCTCGCGCCTGGCGTAGAGGAAGCCGGTGCCGCGCGGCCCGCGCAGGAACTTGCGGCCGGTGGCCGACAGGAAGTCGCAGCCGATGGCCGCGACGTCGACCGGCATCTGGCCGACCGACTGGCAGGCATCGAGCAGATACGGCACGCCGGCAGCGCGGGCGACGCGGCCGACCTCCTCGGCCGGGTTCACCAGGCCGCCCTGGGTCGGCACATGGGTGATGGCGATCAGCTTGACCCGATTGTCGATCAGGCCGGCGAGCGCGCCGACGTCGACCTGGCCATCGGCATCGTCCGGCACCGGCACGATCTCGGCGCCGGTCTTGCGCGCCACCTGAAGGTAGGAAATGTAGTTCGACGAGTACTCGCTGCGGCAGGTCAGGACGCGGTCGCCCGGCGCAAAGCTGAGCGAATAGAACGCCATGTCCCAGGCGCGGGTGGCGTTCTCGACGAAGGCGATCTCGTCCGGCCGCGCACCGATCAGCCGCGCCACCGCGGGATAGAATGTCTCGATCCGCTCACTCTCCCGGTCGGCCGCCTCGTAGCCGCCGATCTCGGCTTCCAGCCGCAGATGGTCAAGGGTCGCGTCCAGCGTGCGCTGCGTCGGCAGACTGGAACCGGCGCTGTTGAGGTGCAGGACCTTGGCGCAGCCGGGCGTTTCGGCTCGCAATCGGGCGATATCCATTCGATGACTCAACTCGAGAGAGAGACTGGCGTAGTGACTACAGTTTACCCTGTTCCTTTAGCACCTCTTCAGCGGTGCGTAGCGCGTCGATCCCAGCGGGGAAACCGCAATAGGCGATGGCGTGGGTGAAGATCTCGCTGATTTCGTCGGCGGTGCAGCCGTTGTTCAACGCGCCCACGAGATGGATGCGCAGTTCGTGCGGCCGATTGAGCGCCGCGAGCATGGCGATGGTGATCATGCTGCGCTGCTTGCGGTCCAGGGTGCCGCGCGTCCACAGCGTGGCATAGGCGAACTCTTCGCTCAGCCGTCGCGCCTGGGCGTTGAATGGCGTGGTACCGGCGTCGCGCTTCTCAAGGTAGGGCGCGCCCAGTACCTCGCGCAGGACCTGGCGGCCGGCAGCGCGCAGCGTGTCGTGGGCGGAAGTGAGCGCGGTGTCGGTCATGATATCCTCATTGATCGGTTGGGTGGCGGCCGTACTGTAGCGCAATGTCGAACAGGCGCGACGCCCCCGGCACCGCGGTGCAGGCCGATCTGTTTGGCCATTTGCCGCTGTCGGCCAGAGAATCGACACCGCGAACGACCGCGACCGAGGCGGCCGCATCATCGTTCCTCAGGGTCGGCGATAGCGCCGGCACCCTGGACGTGCGGATCGAGCGTAGCGGCCGCGGCCCGCGTGTGGCCATTCGGGTCGATGTCATGACGCAGGCCGTCGTGGCAGTGGTGTCCCGGACGATGCCGTTGGAGACCGTCGAGCGCCTCGTGCGCGGCCGTCTCGACTGGATCCGCGCCGCGTTGCGCGGCCAGTCGACAGGCCACTCAACCGACCTGGTCGATATCGAGCACGCCGGTGAGACACTGACCATCGCCTACGAGCCGAGCCGGCGGGCGCGTCGCGTGGCGCTGCGCGTCGATGCCCGTTCGGGGCAGGTCAAGCTGGTGGTGCCGCCGCGCATGTCGCAGGTACAGGCGCTGGACTTCGCGCGCCGGCACGCCGGCTGGATCGCGGCAAGGCTGAAGCGCCGGCATCCGCCGCAGCCGTTCGCCGATGGCAGTGTCCTGCCGATCTTCGGCCGGCCGCACCGCATCCGGCATCGGCCCGAGGCGCGCGGCGTGGCCTGGGTCGAGGATGGCGAGCTACACATCGCGGGTGGCGCCGAGCACGTGCCGCGCCGGGTCGGTGATTGGCTGGCAGCGCAGCTGCGCGCCACGTTAGCCCCGCTGGTGCGCGAGAAGGCGGCGCGTGTCGACAGGCGGGTCGGTCATATCACCTTGCGTGACACGGCCAGCCAGTGGGGCAGCTGTGCGTCTTCAGGCGATCTCTGCTTCTCGCTGCGGCTGGTCTTCGCACCGCCCGAAGTCGTCGACTACGTCGTGGCCCACGAAATCGCGCATCTCGTGCACCACAACCACAGCCCCCGTTTCTGGGCCCTGACCCAGTCGCTCACTGGTGCCGACGTCGCGGCCTCCAAGGCATGGCTGCGCCGCCACGGCCCGGGACTGATGCGTTACGGGTGAGGCGAGGCGCCGCGATCGCGGTTTCGTCGTCCGGAGTGCAGCGAAGGACGGAGGCTTACCGCGGCGGGCCGCCCGACGACGACGCCGAACTGGTGCCGACGAACAGCTTCACCATATCGCCGACGCTGCGCTGCCGCTCGGTGTCGATCTGCACGCTGGCGGTCATGCCGGCGCGCAGCGGCGGCTCGCCAGCGCGGGGCAGCAAGCGCAACTTGACCGGCAGGCGCTGCACCACCTTGACCCAGTTGCCCGAGGCGTTCTGCGGCGGCAGCACCGCGAACTCGGCGCCGGTCGCCGGGCTCAGGCTCTCGACCACGGCCTCCCAGGTGACGTCGGGATAGATATCGAGCACCACCGTGGCGCGTTGACCAACCTTCACGTTGGTGAGCTGGGTTTCCTTGAAGTTGGCTTCGATCCACGGCCGGTTGGCAGCGACCACCACGAACAGCGGCGTCGCGGCCTTGACCTGCTCGCCGGGCTGCACCTTGACGTTGACCGTGGTGCCGGCGACCGGCGTGCGCACGATGGTGCGCGCATGGTCGAGCGCTACGCGGTCGCGAGCCGCCTTCTTTTCGCGCACCAGCGGATGCTGGTCGGTTTCCATGGTGGGATCGCCGTTCAGCGCCGTCAGCACCCGCTGCAGCCGGCGGCGCACGACGTTGACCCGGTCCTCGGCGCCGACCGCGTCATTCTCGGCCTCTTCCTTCCTGCTCGACGACACGACGCCGCGCGTCGCCAGCTCCGACTGCCGGGCGGCCTGGCGCGCGAAATGCGCCGAGCGCGACTCGGCCTCGGCCAACTCGCTCATCGCCTCGCGCCAGGTGGCGCGCAGGGTCTCGACCTGCGTGCGCGCCGCGTCGAGCTCGGCGTCGGCCTTATCCAGCGCCAGCCGGAATGGCTCGGGGTCGATCGCCAGCAGAGTTTCGCCGGCCGCGACGCGGTCGTGGTCGCGCACCCGAACGTCGACCACGCGGCCGGCGACTTCCGGCGCGATCTGCACGATGTCGGCTTTGACGTAGGCGTTCTCGGTGGCGATGTAGCGGCCGCCGCCGAGCCAGAAGAAGACGCCCACCACCACGGCCACCAACGGCACACCGACCAGCAACAGCGGTCGCAACAGGGATCGATTGAGGCGCCTCATGACGCGGCCGCCTGCGTCGGTGTATCGACCGGTGCTGACGAACCGTCCGCCATGTGCCCCAGCCGCGCCTTCACCCGGCCGAGCAGCCGGGTCAGGTCGACCCGCTCCCGCCCCGACAGGCCGGCCAGGGCGTCGTCGACCGTCGTCTGGGCGATGACCCACATGTCGGCGTGGATGCGCTCGGCCTCCGGCGTCAGGTGGATGCGGTTGATCCGGCGATCAGTGCCGTCCGGACGGCGGACGACCCAGCCATTGCGTTCCATGCGGTCGACCAAGCGGCCGGCGCTGGCCTTCTCGACCTCCAGCATGTCGGCCAATTCGGTCTGGCTGGCGCCCGGGCGGCGGTGCAGGCGGCTGAGCAGCAGCCATTGGCTGCGCGTCAGGCCCAGTTCACGCACCCGGCGGTCGAAGACGGTGCGCATCAGCCGCGCCACGTCCGACAAAAGGTAGCCGACGTACCCGTCGTCCTGGGTCACTGCCGACCTCGACAAGTTAGTAACCTAGGTTATTATATCCCAACCTACCATCTGGAGAGGGATGAGCGCAAGTACCGCCCAGGCCGAGCCGAGCGAGCAATACTCCGTCGGGCGGCGAGTCATGATCCTGATCGCCGTGGTGCTGGGCTCGACGCTGTACGCCACCACCCTGCTGATTGCCTCGACCCTGCTGCCGCAAATGCAGGGCGCGATGTCGGCCACCCAGGACGAGATCGCCTGGGCAATGACCTTCAACATCCTGGCTACCGCCGTGGTAACGCCGATGACCGGCTGGCTGGTCGCGCGCTTCGGCCGGCGCGACGTGATGACCTGGTCGGTGTTCGCCTTCACCACCACGACCTTCATGTGCGGCGCGGCCGAGTCGCTGGAAACCCTGGTGCTGTGGCGCATCCTGCAGGGAGGCCTGGGCGCGCCGGTGATCCCGCTGTCGCAGACCATCCTGCTCGACAGCTTCCCCAAGCGGCAGGCCGGCATGGTGACATCGATCTTCGGCATGGCGGTAGTGATCGGGCCGGTGATCGGTCCGACCCTGGGCGGCCTGCTGTCGGAGATCTACAGCTGGCGCTGGGCCTTCTACATGATCGTGCCGGTCGGCGTGCTGTCCTTCATCGGCCTGCGGCTGACCTTGCCGCGCGACGTGCCGGCCGGGCGGACTGCGCTCGACTGGACCGGGTTTCTATCCTTGTCGGTGGCGATCGCCTGCGTGCAGCTGGTGCTGTCACGCGGCCAGCGACTGGACTGGTTCGAGTCGCCGGAGATCGTGATCGAGGCGCTGCTG
This sequence comes from Vineibacter sp., assembly GCA_035249115.1. GTDB lineage: Bacteria > Pseudomonadota > Alphaproteobacteria > Reyranellales > Reyranellaceae > Vineibacter. Next base: position 9,336 of record DATFGV010000195.1, on the reverse strand, counting down.
GCGGTGTTGGCGTTCTACGTCTTCGTCGCCCACAGCCTGACGGCCAGCGCGCCGTTCCTGAACCTGCGCCTTCTGCTGGACCGCAACTATTCGCTCGGCCTGATCCTGGTGGCGATCTACGGCATGCTGAACTTCACGCCGATGGTGCTGCTGCCGCCGCTGCTGCAACAGCACGCCGGCTATCCCGACCGCATCATCGGCGAGGTGATCGCCGCCCGCGGTGTTGGCGCCACCATCGGCTTCTTCCTTGCGATCTTCGTCGGCAGGCTCGATCCGCGCATCGGCCTGATCGGCGGCTTCGGGCTGCAGGCCGCCTCGGGCCTGTGGCTGATGGGCCTCGACCTCAACGTCGACACCACGACCCTGCTGGCCAACAGCCTGGTGCAGGGCATCGCCATCGGCGTCATCTGGGTGCCGCTGACCCTGGCGACCTTCGCCACCATCGAGGCCCGTCACCTGGCCGAGGGCACGGCGATCTACCACCTGCTGCGCAATATCGGTTCGAGCTTCTTCATTTCCTTGTGCGTCGCCGAGATCGTGCGCGCCACCGGCGCCAACTACGCCCGCATGGTCGAGATGGTGAACCCCTACAACAACGCCCTGGCGATGCCCTGGGTGATGGGCGCCTGGAACATGGAGTCGCTCGGCGGCCTGGCGCTGCTCGCCAAAGAGATCAACCGCCAGGCGGCGATGATCGGCTACCTCAACGCTTTCGGAATGTACACGCTGGCCTCGGCGCTCGCCGTGCCGGCGATCCTGTTCGTCGCCGGCAAGGCGCGAACGCGGAACGCGTAGGCTGGCCGAATACCCCCGGTGCTGAGCGACCGGATCACGTCTCGGCTACGCTCGTCGGGACAATTTCAGAGAAGTCAGCATCTCGCGCCGTAGAATCGCGTTCATGCGTGCCTGATAGCCTTTGCCCTGAGATTTAAGCCAAGCCAAAACGTCGGCATCGACTCGCGCGGTAATCTGCTGCTTGATTGGTCGATAAAACTTGCCGCGCACGGCGTTCTTCAGCTCCTCATCCGTCAACTCGGGGATGTCGCTGGTGTCGATCTCGCGGTCCGGCCGCTTGGCCAGCGCTTTCAGACGGGCTTCCTGCTTCGCTGTCAAACGAGGCAGCGACTCCAGAGTGTAGCCAACCATCTTCGCCTTCATACCGTCGCCTTTCGTATCGAGTGACGCGGCGCGCTGAGATAATCCGGATCACGTCGACGTCGCCTTCTTCTCGTATCCTGTGTGCAACCACCAGGAGCAACTGGTGCCCTGACAGCCCCACAATGCGCCATTTCGCTCAAGAAATGCTTGGGATCCCACTGTCATTCAAAAGGCCGCGCGACTACCGCGCTCGGAGGACCCGAATCTCTTTCCACCTCGCACGCATAGGAGCGGTGCGGCACGGAGCCGCTGATCGGGTCGAGCTTGTCGTCGCCGATCAGCAAGTTGAAGTTGGCGCCGTCCTCGGAGAACGGATCGAGCGGCTTGAGGCCCAGCGAGTCATTGCCGGCCCACCAGCCGTAGGTCGCCGACACGACGCGCGGATCAAGATGCGAATCGAAATGGGCGCGCATGCGGATGCTGCCGTCGGGCGTGCGCAGCCGCACCCAGTCGCCGTCGGCGATGCCGCGCCGCGCCGCCGTGTCGGGATGCAGGTCGACCAGCGGATCGGGCATGTGGCGGCGCAACGACGGGATGTCGCGGTGCTGGCTGTGGTTGAAGTAGATGCGCTTGGCTGAGGTCAGCACCAGTGGGAACGCGGCGCCGGCCGTCTCAGGCGCCACCGCGGGTGGCACGTAGTCCGGCAGCGGCGCCTGGCCGTGTGCCAGCAGGCGCTCGGAATAGATCTCGGCCTTGCGGGTCGGCGTCGCGAAGCCGCGCGGCGCGCCGTCGATGATCTCGGCATAGCGCCGCAGGCGCGGCTCAAAGTCCACGTCGAGGCCGCCCGGCGCGCGCCTGAGCGCCTCGAGCGTCAGGCCGAGCGGTGCCAGGATGGCGGCGTAGCCGGCATCGATGTCGCCATTCCAGAAATCGGCGCCGAAGCCCAGCCGCTGGGCCAGGTCGAACACGATCCAGGCGTCCGACTTGCTCTCGCCGAGCGACGGTACCACGGCCTGCCGGTACTGTACGCGCCGCGCCGCTGCCGCCGTGGGCTCGAAACCGACGCGCAACGCGTCACGCTCGAACGGCGCGTTCACCGGCAGCACCACATCGGCAAAAGCGGCGGTCGGGTTCATCACGACGTCGCAGTGGACGTAGAACGCCAATTGCTTCAGCGCTTCGACGATGCGCCGGCTATTGGCATGCGACACCGCGAGATTGGCGCCGAAGCCGACCAGGCCGGCGACCCTGTAGGGCGTGCCATCGATCACGGCGCGGCAGAAATCATCGGTGCGCACCCAGCCATTGGCGGGCGGACCCAGCGGTCGCTCGCGCAGGCCCAGCGCCTTCGCGCGCTGCGCCTCGGACAGGAACGCGCGGCCACTGACGTCGCCGCCGCGCGGCAGGGCGGTCGCGATGTTGCCGCCCGGCACATCGTGGCTGCCGGTCAGCATGTGCAGGATGGCGACGGCGCGATCGGTCTGGGTGGCGTTGGTGTGCTGGCCGACGCCGGTCCAGGCGTAGAGGCTGACCGGCCGTGATTCGTGCAGCAGGCGCGCGGCGCGCTCGATGTCCGCGGCGGCAACCCAACAGAGTTCGGCGACGCGCGGCGGCCTGTACTGCCGACACAGCGCCGCATAGAGATCGAACGACGGCCGGCAGGTAACCCGTCCCGCCGGGCCGTCCAGGGTCACCGAACCGCGTAGCGCCAGCTGCTCGACCTCGACGTCGCCGGCGTAGACGCCACGCCGCTGGTCGTAGGGAACCGGCCGGCTGGACACGCGATCCCAGGCGGCCAGGCGCGGATCGCCGCTGCCATCGAGTTCGCCCATGCGCAGGAAGCGGCCGGTGTCGGCGCGCACCAGCAGCGGACCGTTGCTCCATTGGCGGATGAACCCGGCATCAAACCAGCCACGATCGAGCATCACCGAGGCGATCGACAGCGCCAGCGCCCCGTCGGTGCCAGGCCGCACCCGCAGCCAGACGTCGGCGCCGACCGCCGGGCCGGCGCGGCGCGGATCGACCACCAGCACCTTGGCGCGCCGGCGCCGGGCGCGCGCCACGCCCAGCGCGTGATCGAGCCGCGACACGGCCGGGTTGTGACCCCACAGCAGCACGCAGCCGGTGTGGTCGAAATCCGGCGTGCCGATGCCGACGCCCCAGGTGAACTCGTGGGCGTGGTCCTTGTGCCAGTTGCAGACCTCGGTGGCGAAAAGGTTGTTGGGGCTGCCGAAGCGGTTGATGAAACGCTCGATCCAGACCAGCGCGTCGGAAATCGCCGCGCCGCTGGGCGATGTGGAGGCGAAGGCCACGGCCTCGGCGCCCTGCGCCGCGACGATGCGCTTGAGGTTGGCCGCCACGAGGTCGAGCGCCTCATCCCACGTCGCGCGCCGCCAGCCCGGATCCGGCGCGCCCTTGGGCGCGGTGCGGATCAGCGGGTGCAGCAGGCGGTTGGGATTGGCGACGATCTCCGGCGCCGCCTTGCCCTTAACGCACAGTGCCTCGCCGGCCGGATGACTTGGGTCCGCTTCCAGCGCGACCAGCCGACCGTCCTCGACGACGGCGGTGGCGCCGCAGCGGGCGCGACAGAGCGGGCAATACGTGGGGGTTCGGGTCGACATCGTACGGCGCAGGCGTAGCACGATCGCCGACCTCCGTCAGGATGGAGCGATCGCGACTTGCCTGCTCCGTCGGGACACAAATCAGCGCGTCGACATATGCGAAAGACGGACAACCGCGCTGACTGACGAGGCGCCGCTGACCGGCGGATGTACGCCGTAGCGAATCCTGGTCTCAAGGGTCCTTAGCGTCCTGCGACTTGGCCTCCTGCTTCAGCGGCGAGAGCACCTTGAGCGTCAGGAAGGTGAAGACGGCTATGGTCACCGCGACATCGTAGGTGCCCAAGCCGACGGCGGCGCCGATCGCACCCGTCGCCCACAGGGCAGCAGCAGTGGCGGTGCCCCGGACCGCGCTGCCGAGCTTGAGGATCGCGCCGCCGCCGATGAAGCCGACGCCGGTAATTAGCCCTTCGACAATGCGTGCCATGGCCTCGGGTGATTGCTGCGTCAGACTTTCAGACGCCTGGACAAAGCCGCAGCTGGCCAGCGCGACCAGCGGAAACGTGCGCAGCCCGGCGCTGCGCTCCTCCTTCTCGCGATCCCAGCCGATGGGCAATGCCAGCACATAGGCAATCGCCAGCACCGTCAGATGGGGAATGATCCGGAACTCGCCCAGGAACGAAAAGTCCAAGAAAACCTCCCTCAGTTGTTTCCTAGCCTTGCGGCGGCTCAGAGGCCGCAGCCCTGGCATCGGTAAGCAACGCGGCAACGGCCTCAGGGCTGCAATCACCTCCACCGGAAGCCTGGTTGTTCCGGGCGATGTCAGCCGCAGTCGGGGCGTTGCCAAACCGGAAAAAAGAAGGGGACGCCTCGCGGCGTCCCCGGAAGGTGAGAGAGGGGTACGCTACGCCACGCAATTAAACTCGTTCGATCACCATGGCGATGCCCTGGCCGACGCCGATGCACATGGTGCACAGCGCATAGCGCCCGCCGCTCGCCTCAAGCTGGTTGACCGCTGTCATGATCAGGCGACCGCCGCTGGCGCCGAGGGGATGGCCCAGCGCAATGGCGCCGCCATTGGCATTGACGTGGTCGGCGGTGTCCGACAGGCCGAGCTGGCGCATCACCGCCAGGCCCTGCGCCGCGAAGGCTTCGTTGAGCTCGACCACGTCCATGTCGGAAATCTTCAGGCCGGCGATCTCCAGCGCCTTGCGCGACGCCGGCACCGGTCCGATGCCCATCACCCGCGGCGGCACGCCGGCGGCGGCGGCGGCGATGATCCGCGCCCGCGGCGTCAGACCCTGCGCCTTGGCCGCTTTCTCGGAAGCAATGATCAGCGCGCAAGCACCGTCGTTGATGCCCGACGAGTTGCCGGCCGTGACCGTGCCCTCGGCGTGGAAGGCCGGCGGCAGCTTCGACAGGCCTTCCATGGTCGTCTCGAACCGCGGATGCTCGTCGGCCTCGACGACGCTCTCCGCCTTGCCCTTCTTCACCGTGACCGGGATCAGCTCTTTCTTGAAGAAGCCGCGCTCGGTGGCCTTCTTGCAGCGCTGCTGGCTGCGGTAGGCGAAAGCGTCCTGGTCGACCCGGCTGATTTGGTGCTCCTGCGCCACGTTCTCCGCCGTCTGGCCCATGCTGTCGACGCCGTGCCGCGCCTTCATCGCCGGGTTGACGAAGCGCCAGCCCAGCACCGTGTCTTCCAGCTTCATGTTGCGGTCGAAACCCTGCTCCGGCTTGCCCATCACGTAGGGCGAGCGCGTCATGCTCTCGACGCCGCCGGCGATCATGATCTGCGCGTCGCCAGACTTGATGGCCCGGGCCGCCATCGCCGTTGCCTCGATGCTCGAACCGCACAGTCGATTGATGGTGGCGCCGGCCACTTCCACCGGCAGGCCGGCCAGCAGGCCTGCCATGCGCGCGACGTTGCGATTGTCCTCGCCCGCCTGGTTGACGCAGCCAAAGATGATGTCGTCGACCGCGCCCCAGTCGACGCCGGGATTGCGCGTCATCAGCGCCTTCAGCGGCAGCGCCGCCAGGTCGTCGGTGCGCACCGACGCCAGCGCGCCATTGTAGCGGCCGATCGGTGTGCGCACGGTGTCGCAAATGAAAGCGTCGGTCATTGAGTGACTCCGTTTGCCGCCGGTCGGCGCGGCCGACTCGATCAGCGGGAACATCACGGAACGATTCTGTCTAACATCGCTCGTGCCAGGAGTCGAAGCGCGAGCAATGTCGGTGCCGCAACGGCGGCATGCGGCGCGCGCCGGGACGATGACTCAGCTGTGAACGGGTGTCGCCAATCGCGCGGCGAGTTCCGGCGACAGACCCACGTAGTCGCACGGGGCCGGGCCGGCGGTCGGCCCGACTTGCGTGTCGCCGACGCGGATCCTTGCCAGCGCTTCCGCCTGATTGATTGCAGTCACGACGCAATCAATCAGCGGTACGGCCACCTTGGGCGCCAACCGCGGGGCGAGGCCGGCAAGGCCGGCGCCGCCCAGGATCACGACTTCGGCGCCCGCTTCGGCCGCGTCCTGGCAGGCCTTCGCCAGCCCGTCCAGAGATCCGTCTGGATCGCGCGCGATGTCGGCGCCGGTGGGCGCCACGGTGTGGACGCCGGACAGTCGCCCGAGCAGGCCCCGGCCGGCCACGAACGCGCGCAGCATCGGTGCCCAACGCGCACCGCCGCAGACAATCCCGAACCGGGTGCCCGTTTGGCAGGCAGCATGGATCGAGGCCTCGGCCAAGCCGACCACCGGCACTGCGGAGAGTTCCCGCAGCGCATCGAGGCCGGGATCGCCGAAACAGGCCAGCACCACGGCGTCGACCGATGCCGCCGACCGCGCCCACGCGTCCAGCGCGGCGTGCGCCGCGATGGCGTAGCTCGCCTCGCTGGCGATCACCGTCGCGCCGAACCGGGCGGTGACGCCGAGCAGCTCCGTGTCGGGCGCCACCACCTGTCGCGCCATGCCAAGCACCTGATCGGTCATCGCGACGGTGGTGTTGGGGTTGATCAGCAGCAAGCGCATCGTCGTCTGCTCAAGGTTGACCTCCGCGGCGCGAGCCGCCACAGCTCAGCCCAGCTCGAACGTCGTGACGCCGAACAAACCGGCCAGATCGGCCGCTGGCGGCGGCGCGGTATACATGCGGGCGGTCTCGAAGGCTGGCGCCAGACCCAGCGACTCGGCGAGTCTGACCGCCGGCGCGTTGACTTCCGGCACGTCGATGATCAAGGGCCGGGCAGCCGACGCGCCGAGATCGCCGATCAAAGCGGCCGCGATGCCGGCGTCGGCGGCATAGAGCGGACCGATCTTGCAGCCCTCGCGGCAGGGCCGCGCAACCGCCAGCCCGACGATTTCGCCGCCGCGCAGCACGGCGCGAGCCCGGTGACCCGGCAACGACAGCCAGAGCGACAGGAACGACTCGCGCGGCCCAGGAAAGAAGCGCCGGTCGAAGTCGGCTATCCGATCGAATGGCAACTCAGATGCATCGACGATTCGCATGCTGGGCGGAGACAGCGGCAGCCCGGCCGGCGCGCCCTGAAATCGGACATTGCGCCACGCCAACGTGAATCCCGATTTGCGATAGTTGTCCTGTTGTGCCGGCACCCCGTCGAGGCCGACCAGCCGGCCGGCCAGCCGCGTCATGCCGGCACGCCACACCTGGATGCCATAGCCCTGCCCGCGGACCGAGGGGTGCGCGATGTAGAAGCCGAGAAAGCCGAAATCGGCGCCGTAGCGCACCACCGAGATGCAGGCGACCGGCAGGTCATCGCGCACGCCCATGAGGAACCCGGCGGGGTCAGCCGCGTGAAAGGCTGTGGCATCCGACAACCCGGGATTCCAGCCCTCTGCCGCGGCCCAATCGGTCACCACCTCCAGCTCGCGCCGGCTCATGACTCTGATGAGGAAACGCTCGGTCATCGCCGCACGGCTCCGCTTCGCCCTGTTGTCATCCCAATGAGTTATCGCTCGCGGGCGACTCGCCGAAGCGCCGCCCGGCACCAGTTTGAACGCGATTGTATCGCGGCGCCGAACGAACACAGGGTAAAATGAAAATGCTGGCATTCAATATGCACGTTGCAAGCTGATGGCCATGACGTCTCCGTTGACCGGCTTTGTCGACCGCGCGCTCGATCGCGTCGCGCGTGCTTTCCGGGACGCCACGACCGGGGCGCGCGAAGTCGTTGGCGCGCCACTGCGCCCCGACCTGCCGGACGAAGATCTGCCACGCCTGCGGCGTCAGATCGACGCCTGTCTCGACGGCCCCGGCGGCGAGACGGCGGCGCGGGCCCGGGCCGCCGAGCTGGGTCGCACGTATTTGCGCCTGTCAGCGCAGGGCAAGAGCCGGTTTCTCACCATGTTGGCGCGAGAGCATGGGCCGGACTCGGGCGTCATCGCCACGGCGATCGCCTCCTGGCAGGAATCGGCCGACGATCGCCAGCGGGCATCAGCCGAGGCGGCGCTGCGGGCGGCCCTGGAGTCGCCGGCGGCGCTGCTGCTGGCGCGATTCAACTCCCTACCCGAGGGCGTGAAGTTCGTGGTCGACCTGCGGGCCGAGCTGTTGGCGATGGGCCGTGACGATCCGGCGATCGCGCGCCTGGCCGAGGATCTGCGACGGCTGCTCGGCACGTGGTTCGACGTCGGCTTCCTCGACCTGCGCCGCATCGACTGGCGGGCGCCGGCGGCGCTGCTGGAAAAGCTGATCACCTACGAAGCGGTGCACGCCATCGGCTCGTGGAGTGACCTGAAGAACCGGCTGGATTCCGACCGACGCTGCTTCGCCTATTTCCATCCCCGCATGCCCGAGGAGCCGCTGATCTTCGTCGAGGTGGCGCTGGTCGACGGCATGGCGGACAACGTGCAGCGCCTGCTCGACGAGGCGGCGCCGACCCGCGACGCGGGTGCCGCCGACACCGCGATCTTCTATTCGATCTCGAACTGCCAGGAGGGGCTGGCCGGGGTCAGCTTCGGCAACTACCTGATCAAGCGCGTCGCCGACGAACTCAAGCGCGAGCTGCCCAAGGTGTCGGTGTTCGCCACCTTGTCGCCGATCCCTGGGCTGCGTGCCTGGCTGGACGCGACCCTGGCGGCCGAAGGCGACGCCGCGTTGCTACCGGCCGAGGTCGAGGCGCTCGCCGAGATCGCCGGCGGCGTGCGCGGCGCCGCCGGTCTGACCGCCCTGCTGGCCGACGACGATTGGCCGAACATCCGGGCCAGGGCACATGCATTGCGGCCGATCCTGATGCGGCTGGGCGCGCGCTACCTGCTGCGCGAGACCCGCGAAGGCCGCGCCCGCGATCGCGTGGCGCATTTCCATCTTGGCAACGGCGCGCGCGTCGAGCGATTGAACTGGCTCGGCGACCCCTCGTCCAACGGCCTGAAGCAGGCCTGCGGCCTGATGGTCAACTACCGCTACAAGCTGGAAGAGGTCGACGCCAACCATGAGGCCTACGCCGACGGCCAGATCGTCGCGTCGAGCGAGGTGCGCAGGCTGGCGAAAGGGTGACACTCTTGGCTTCTCCCCGCCTGCGCGGGCAGAAGACTAATCTCGATTGAGATGCTTCAGCTTGTGGCCCGGCCGCGGCCACTCGAACGACACCAGCTTGCCGGAGAGCGATAGCGTCGCGTAGGCGGTGCGCAGGTCGGCGCCACCGAAGCAGACATTGGTCACCATTCGGTCGGGC
>DATFGV010000194.1:0-7347 GCA_035249115.1 Vineibacter sp. | reverse complement strand
GGCAGCCGCGCCGCCGCGTCTCGGCCAGCGCCTGCAGCGACTGCGCCACCGCCTCGCCGGCCGCAATCGTGCGGCTCTTCAGCGCCACGACGATGGCGTCGACGTCGTCCAGCGGCATCGTCGCATCGGGCACGCCGATCGTCTGGACGGTGCGCATGCCGGATTTCACCAGCATGCCGGCGATGTCCGTCGCGCCGGTGAAATCGTCGGCGATCACGCCCAGCAGCGCCATGCAAGCTCCCCGTTCGGCCGCTCGGTGGCCAGCTTGTCAGGCCGGCGGACCCCGGCGCAAGGTCGTAGAACCGCGCGCCTGTGGTCCAGGACCGGGTGATCGCACACGAGTAAGGGGATGTGGCGCGCCGGGGGCGCGCGACTCCCGTCGCGCGTCTTGGTCGTTCACGACGCATGACGCGTCACTGGAGTGACGCGCCCCCAGCGCGGCGCCATCGAGGAAACTTGCGCCGACAACCGAAATCAAGCCCGTTGAGAGGAGGTCTCACGACGCGGCCCTTCGGAACTTGCGCGGGACGACGAGAAGAAAGGCCAACGATCGCCCGTGCAGCGCGTTGCCCGCACTCGCTGGTTGGCCTTAGACTTTGGTCCAACAAGCACGCAAGGGGAGCACATTGGCACGCGAGCAGCGTCGTCTGGCGGCGATCGTCTGTACCGACGTGGTCGGCTACAGCCGGATGATCGGCGCGGACGAGGCCGGCACGCTGGCCCGCCTTCGTGTGCTGCGCCACGAGCTCGTCGACCCGGGCGTCGCCGCGCACGGCGGCCGGATCGTCAAGACGACCGGCGATGGTCTGCTGATCGAGTTCGGGTCGGTGGTCGATGCCATGCGCTGTGCGGTCGCGATGCAGCGGGAGATGGCGCGGCGCGACACCGGCGTGCCGGAGGATCACCGGATCACGTTCCGCATCGGCGTCCACATGGGCGACATCGTCATCGACGGCGACGACATCCTGGGCGACGGGGTCAACGTCGCCGCGCGCCTGGAAGCGCTAGCCGAGCCGGGCGGTGTGTGTGTCTCCGGACGGGTGCAGGAGGACCTCGCCGGCAGGATCGACCTCGACCTGCGGGACGGCGGCGAGCAGGCGCTGAAAAACATCTCGCGGCCGGTGCGAGTGTGGCGCTGGGCGCCGGTCGGATCATCGGTGTTGGCGGCCGACACACCACTGACCTTGCCGGACAAGCCGTCGATCGCGGTGCTGCCGTTCACCAACATGAGCGGCGACGCCGAGCAGGAATACTTCTGTGACGGCATCACCGAGGACATCATCACGGAGCTGTCGCGCTTCCATTCCTTGTTCGTGATCGCCCGCAATTCCAGCTTCATCTACAAGGGCAAGACGGTCGACATCAAGCAGGTCGGCCGGGAACTCGGCGTGCGGTACGTGCTGGAAGGCAGCATCCGCCGCGCCGGCAACCGCATCCGGCTGACCGGGCAGCTGATCGACGCCGTCACCGGCAACCACCTTTGGGCGGAGCGCTACGATCGCGTCCTGGACGATGTCTTCGCCATTCAGGAGGAGCTCACCCGCAGCATCATCCTGGAGATCGAGCCGCACATATCCGCGGTCGAGCTCGCGAAGGCGAAGCGCCGCCGCCCCGGCAGCCTCAGCGCCTACGAGATGGCGCTCTGCGCCAACGCCAAGTTGACCGAGGCGGTCGTGACCGGAGACTGGGCGCAGCACCGGCAGGCGCTGGAGGAAGCGCGCGCTGCGCTCGCGGTCGACGCGACCAGCACGCTGGCCCTGAATACATTAGCGACAGCGATCTGGTCACGTATCCTGTGGGGCTATGATGCCGACGCGGAGCCGGCCTGGCATGAGGGCGTGGCAGCCGCGGTTCGATCGATCGAACTGGATCCCAATGACGCTTTCGCCTATGCGGCACGTGGCATGCTGGCTTTCAACGCATCCGATCCCGCACGAAGACGGGAGATGTTGTCTTACGTGCAGCGCGGCCATGACCTTAATCCGAATGATCCCTGGATCCTGATGTATTTGGCGCTCGGCAAGATCACTGTGGGGGAGGCGGCGGATGCGGTCGCCTTGCTGCAACGGTCCCAGCGTCACAGCCCTTTCGACCCGGCTCGCTTTTGGATCTTGTTTCAATTCGCCCGGGCGTGTTTCGCCCTTGGCGACTATCGCGGCGGCGTCGACTATGCCGAGCGGGGGTTGAGCGAACGGCCGGCGTTCGTCGGCGCCTATCGCATCCTGGCAATGAGTCTGGTCGGCCTCGGCGAGATTGAGCGAGCCAAGGCGGCGTTGGAGCAAGCGCGGGAAATCGCGCCTCGTTTTGTCGAGCGTGGGCTGCACGGCCATCTTGGCTACGAGAACGCCGAGCAGCATCACCGCGCATTGACCTTTCTGCGAATCGCCGCCGGTTTCGAGGATCCGAGCGCGGCGGAGTCGCTGCGATGACGCGCGAACAACGCCGGCTGGCGGCGATCATCTCGGCCGACGTCGTCGGCTACAGCCGCCTGATGGGTCGCGACGAGAGCGGCACCTTGGCGCGGCTGCGCGCGCACCGGAAGCTGCGCTTCGCGCCGATTCTGGCACGGCGCGGCGGTCGGCTGGTCAAGTTGACCGGCGACGGCGCCTTGGCGGAATTCCCGAGCGCAGTCGAGGCGCTGGCGGCCGCCATCGAGTTCCAGCAGGCTATGATCGAAGCCAACAGGACCGAGTCTGTGGACACGGCCATCGTCTTCCGGCTCGGCCTGCATCTCGGCGACCTGATCGTCGAGGAGGATGATCTGTACGGCGACGGTGTGAACGTCGCCGCCCGCCTGGAGGCCGAGTCCGAGCCGGGTGGCATCGTGGTGTCGTCCACGATCAAGGACTTGGTCACCGGCCGTCTGAAGGCCACCTTCGACGATCTCGGCGAACGGGCGCTGAAGAACATCGAGCGGCCGGTGCAGTCGTTCCGTGTTCGGTGGAACGCTGCCGACTGGCCATCATCAGCACAAGGATCATCGGCGGACGTCGCCGTCGCGGCGATCGACCAGCCGCCGCGCCCGCCGGACCGACCGTCGATCGTCGTCCTGCCTTTCCAGAACATGAGCGGCGATCCGGAGCAGGACTATTTCGCCGACGGCATGGTCGAGGAGATCACCACGGCGCTCAGTCGCATGCGCTGGCTGACCGTGATCGCCCGCAACTCGGCCTTCGTCTACAAGGGCAGAACCGTCGACGTGCGCCAAGTCGGCCGCGAGCTCGGCGCGCGTTACGTGCTGGAGGGCTCGGTGCGGAAGGCGGCCGGACAGGTGCGCATCTCAGGCCAGTTGATCGACGCCGCGTCCGGGGCGCATCTGTGGGCCGACAAATTCGACGGCCCGCTGGACGACGTCTTCGCGCTGCACGATCGGGTTGCCATGGAGGTGGCGGGCGCCATCGAGCCGGCCATGCGCGACGCCGAGACGCAGCGCGCGCGGCGCAAGCCGACCGACAGTCTGGACGCCTACGACCTCTACATGCGGGGGCTGTCGGAGATCAGAGATCCATCGCGCGAGGGTCTGAACGCCGCGATCGACTATGCGCGCCAGGCAACCGCATTGGATCCGCACTTCGCCGCGGCGCTTGCGCTGCATGCCGGGGCTTTGCAGATGTTCTTCATATCGGGCTGGGCCGGGATGGAGGTCCAGCCCGAGGCTTTGCGACTGTCGCGCGCGGCCATCGACACCGCGGGTGACGACGCGGAAGTCCTTGCGCAGGGCGCCAACGTCTTCGCCTACATGCTCGGCGACATCGAGATTTCGCTGTCGGCGATGAACCGCGCGCTGCAACTCAATCCAAATTCGTTGCTGGTGCTGCGACACGGTGGCTGGGTCCACTTGTGGGCCGGCTATGCCGAGACCGCCATCGGTCATTTCGCTCACGCCCTGCGCTTGAGCCCGAACGAGCCGTGGCGCGGCTACAGCGAGCTCGGCCTTGCGGTCGGCTATCTTGTGGTCGGGCGGCCGGATGACGCGCTGACGTGGGGGCGGCGGGCGGTCGTCTCCCTGCCAAACAACTTTGCCTGCCATCGTATCGTGGCGATGGCGCTGGTCGGTCTTGGCCGGGTCGAGGAGGCGCGCGAGGTGGTTCGCCAGGCCTTGCAGCGCCTGCCGCAAGGCCGGATCAACGTCGAGCACTACCTGCGCATGTGGCGTGATCAGTCGCAGGCCGAGAGCCTCATCGCCGCGATGCGCGCCGCCGGCGTGCCGGATTGATCCACCGGCGACGCGGCCGCATCGACTCGCGGCGGGCGGTTTTGGAACTCTATTGCGCCTGATGGCTGGCGCGGCCCGGCGGGTGGTGCTTAGTCGACCGCCCCGCGCGCGAATCCCGGATGGTCCTGTCCGCGGAACCCGGACGCCATCGGCGCATATTTGCGTGTGTGCCGCCGGTGGGACGCTGCGATCCTGAGGGCGGAGTCGCGGTCAAGATAACTAGCAGGCCAATTGACAGGGGTAGCTCACAGTTACCGCTTACGGGCGGTAAATGACCCTGGCCGCGAGTCGAAAAGGCCTGATTTATCGGCATCGGATCGTCGGATTAGCTTTCCGGGACGCCGGCGGCGTCGCTTCGGCCGATATCGGTCGGCGGCCATCAGACAATTGACAATGGTATATTAGATATGGTAATAATACCCGATCGTTTGGGTGTGGTCTCGGCCGCCGATCGGGCACGCAAACCGGGGGAGATCGCGATGCAGTTGGTTGCCGCCATGCCGGCACGCTGCCGGACCGTCGCCGCGCGGCGCGTTGGTGCCAACGTCTGGTCCGCCGCCCGAGCCAGGCTCAACCCGGCCAGTCTGCTAATCCTGCTAATCCTGCTAATCCTGCTAATCCTGCTAATCCTACTAATCCTGCTAATCCTGCTAATCCTGCTAATCCTGCTAATCCTGCTAATCCTGCTAATCCTGCTAATCCTGCTAATTCCCGGCCGGATGCAGCCGCGCGTGCTGCCGACGCATCATCGGAAGCCATTGAAAAGGTTATATTATTCAGCGATTCAGCCGAAGAACTCAGCAGTCGCCCCGGCAGCACGGTCGGGCGCCTCGTAGTGCACGAAGTGGCCAGCGAACTCGGCAATCTCCAGCCGGTAGTTGGTGAAGTACTCGTGCAGCCGGTCAGCCCAGGCGGCGCGCACCACCGGATCGCGCCGGCCCCACAGGAAGCGGGCGCGGGTCGCGATCGGCGGCGGGGTGGGGGCGGTGCCGGCCATCATCGCCAGCCGGGCGCGGTTGATGCTGCGGTACCAGTTGAAGCCGCCCTGCAGATTGCCGGGCTTGAGGAAGTTGTCGACCCACGGCTCCAGCTCGGCGTCGAAGGCGTGCGGATCGCCCGCCCAGTGGCGCAGGAAATGGCCGATGTACCATCGGCAGGCGTCGCGGGACGATCCCACCAGCTGCGCCGCCCAAGGCTGCTGGTTGAAGCTCTGGTACCAGATCTCGTTGATGCTGGCGGGGTCGGTCCAGCGCCTTCCGATGCCGGGGTAGGGGCAGTTGAAGAAGAACAGGCCGTCGAGCTGCTCGGGCCAGCGCCGGGCGAAGGTCTGGGCGGCGAAGGCGCCGATGTCGTGCGACACCAACCCGACTCGCTCGAGCTTGAGCGCGTCGAGCAGGGCGTGCAGGTCGTCGGCCAGGATGTCCGGCGTGCAGTCCTCGGCCGGGCCGGCCGAGGTCTTGTCGCTGTCGCCGAAGCCGCGCCATTCCGGGGCGTAGAGCGTGAAGCGGCCGGCCAGACGCTGCATCAGCGGCCGCCAGGTGCGCCAGAACTCCGGCCAGCCGTGCAGCAGCACCAGCGGCGTGCCGCGGCCGCACGACACGACATGGTGGCGTACGCCGTTGGCGGCGACGAAGGCTTGGTGGAACTCGGTCATGCGGGCCCTTCTACCTGGGAGCGCGGGCCTCCGGCCCGCTCATGAGCGGGCGAGACGCCCGCGCTCCCAGGAACTATTGCTCCGGCGGCGCGGTCAGGGTGACGCGGAAGTCGTTGACGTTGGTGCGGGTCGGGCCGGTGACGATCGAGTCGCCCAGCGCTTCGAAGAAACCGTGGCCATCGTTGTCGGCCAAGCGGGCGGCGGGGTCGAGGCCGGCGGCGCGGGCGCGCGCCATGGTGTCGGGACCGATCAGGGCACCGGCGATCTCCTCGATGCCGTCGACCCCGTCGGTGTCGGCCGCCAGCGACCAGGCGCCGGGCAGGCCGTCGAGCGCCACGGCCAGCGCCAGCAGGTATTCGACGTTGCGTCCGCCGCGACCCTTGCCGGTGACCTCGACCGTGGTTTCACCGCCGGACAGGATCGCCACGGGCCGGGCCTCGGCGGCGCGCTGCCGGATCAGCGCCGCATGCTCGGCGGCTAATGTCCGCGACAGGCCTTCGAGCCGGTCGCCGAGGATCACCGGCGCAAAGCCGCGCTCGCGGGCCAGCGCCGCGGCGGCTTCCAGCGCCGCCATCGGCGTCACGGTCATGATGGTCGTGACATCGGCCAGGCGCGGATCGCCGGGCTTGGGCGTCTCCTCGATGCGCCCGGCCACGCCGGCCTCGAGGTGGCGGCGGATCGGGTCGGGCGGGGTGATGGCATGTTTGCGCAGCACGGCGAGTGCGTCGGCGAAGGTCGAGGCGTCGGGCACGGTGGGGCCGGAGGCGATGACGCTGGGATCGTCGCCCGGCACGTCGGAGATCAGGTAGGTGGCGATGCGCGCCGGCCGCGCCGCCAGCGCCAGGCGGCCGCCCTTGATCGCCGAGATGTGCTTGCGCACGGTGTTGATCTCGCCGATCGGCACGCTCTTGCGCAGCAGGTCGCGGGTCAGGGCCTGCTTGTCGTCCATGCCGATGCCGTCGGCCGGCCAGGTCAGCAGCGCCGAGCCGCCGCCGGAGATCAGGCAGATCACCAGGTCGTCCGGCGTGAGGCCGTTGACCATCGCCCGCAGGCGGCCGGCGGCGGCGCGGCCGCGCTCGTCGGGCACGGGATGGCGCGCCTCGACGCATTCGATGCGCGCCAGGGGCAGGCCGTGGCGCTCGCGCGTCACCACCAGGCCCTCGAGCTTGCCGGGCCACAAGTCTTCGACCGTCTTGGCCATGGCGGCCGCCGCCTTGCCGGCGCCGACCACCAGGGTGCGGCCCTTGGGTGGCGCCAGGCGCGCCAGGTGCGGCGCCAGGCACTGGCCGGGGCTGGCGGCGCCGACCGCGGCGTCGAACAGCGCGCGCAACAGGGGGAAGGCAGCGTTGCGGTCCATCAGTCTCGACACGAACGGTAACGGCGGCCGACACTGGCACAGAGACGTACACCTGTCTCCCGCCGCGTTGGCGCGGAGACTAGAGCGGATTGTAGCCTGGGAGCGCGGGCGTCTCGCCCG
>DATFGV010000193.1:0-2611 GCA_035249115.1 Vineibacter sp. | reverse complement strand
TGCCGCCAACGGCAGGGCACGGTGAAAAGCCTTGAACCACATGACTCACTCCGCGTCCGAAGGCTGGCCGTTCCTCTTGCTACGCGTGGCGCGGCCGGTCCATCCCTGGCTCGCTCACGATCACGTGCATGTGGCAACTGGCCGGCGCGCGTTCAACGCCTGAAGTTGAAACGTGACCGCCGGCTCGCCCGCGGGTTGCCGCGGTCAATGGTGCCAAATCAGAAGCTGCCGCGGGCGCCGAACAGCGCCGTGCCGACCCGCACATGGGTGGCGCCGAAACGGATCGCCTGCTCGTAGTCGGCGCTCATGCCCATGCTGAGCCGGGCCAGTCCGTTGCGTTCGGCAATCTTGCGCAGCAAGGCGAAATGCAGAGCCGGTTCCTCGTCCAGCGGCGGGATGCACATCAGGCCGATCACCGGCAGGTCGTGCTGTTCGCGGCAGGCGCGGATGAAGCCATCGGCCTCGCGCGGCAGCACGCCGGCTTTCTGTTCCTCCTCGCCGGTGTTGACCTGCACGAAGCAGGCCGGCCGGCGGCCTTGCCGCGCCATCTCCCGTGCCAGCTCGCTCGCCAGCTTCGGGCGGTCGACGCTTTCGATGACGTCAAACAGCGCCACCGCGTCACGCGCCTTGTTGGTCTGCAGCGGGCCGATCAGGTGCAGCTCAAGATCGCGATGCGCCGCCTTCAGCGCCGGATACTTGGCCTGCGCCTCCTGCACCCGGTTCTCGCCGAACACACGCTGCCCGGCGGCGATCAGCGCCGCGATCCGTTCGGCACCATGCGTCTTGGACACCGCCACCAGCGAGACCGACGCCGGATCGCGGTCCACCGCCTTCGCCGCCGCCGCAATGCGGGTACGCACGGCCGCGAGGTTGCCCGCAGCATCGAAGCCGGCGTCATCCAACATGGTGCGGCCCGATCAAAGCCGAGCGATGATGGTGCGATCGAGTCATTGACAATCGCCTCGCCTATGCGGCCGGCGGCGGGGCGCCGCCGTCGATCGCCTGCAGCCGCTCCAGGCCGGCGCGGGCGTCGGCGTTGGTCGGGTCGGCGATCAGGGCGCTGTCGTAGGCGTTGCGCGCCTCGGCGAGATGGCCGCGCGCCAGCAGGCAATCGCCGTAGTGGCCGAGCAGCCGCGGATCACCGGGCTGCAGGTCCAGGGCCCGCCGGTGCAGCGGCGCCGCCTCGTCGGCACGATTGAGGCGGGTCAGCGCCCGGCCATAGTTGGTCAGCACCAGCGGGTCGGTCGGCGCCAGCTTGTAGGCACGCTTCAGCGCCGCCTGCGCCCGCTCCAGCTCGTTGAGCATCAGGAAGGCGATGCCGGCGTTGTTCCAGGCCTTGGCGTCGTCGCGATGCGTTTCGAGGTAGGGCTTGAGCAGCTCGAGCGCGCGGCCGAACGCGCCGGTCTCGACCGCCAGCGAGGTGGCATCATGCATTGCCTCGACATAGCCCGGCCGCGCCTTGAGCGCCGCCTCGAAGGAGTCGAGCGCGCCGGCCGAATCGCCGTTGCGCTCACGCGCCAGGCCGAGCATGTACGCCGTTTCGGCGCGAGCCGCATCGAGCTCGAGCGCGCGTTGCAGCGCGGCCACCGCCTCCTCGGCGCGACCGGCGTGGTACAGCACATGGCCGCGGCTGTGGTGCAGCGGCGCCTGGTCGGGCTTGCTCGCCAGCGCCTCGTCGATTGCCGCCAGGCCGTCATCCACCTGGCCGATGGCCGCCAGCGCCAGGCCGCGATCGGCCTGGATGCCCGGCCATTCCGGCGCCGTCGCCGGCAAGGCGGCGACCACCGCGTTGAACTGCTCCAGCGCTTCCTGCGGGCGTTCCTGTCGGTAGAGCGCATAACCGAGGCCGGCCTGTGCCAACGCGCGCCGCTGCCAGCGTTGCGCCGTCTCCTCCGGCGTGGCGTCGGCATCAGTCACCGCGTCCAGCGCCAGGATCGCCTCGCGCAAGGCCTGCTCGGCCTCGGCGTAGCGCGCCAAGGTGGTGAGCGCGCTGGCTAGCCGCAGCCGCGCATCGTGATGATGGCTGTTGAGCCGCAAGGTGTGACGCCAGCTCTTGATCGCCTCCTCGAGGTGCCCCTGCAGGTACTGCGCCGCGCCGACATTGAAGTGCAGCATCGCCTCGTTGGGATCGCGCTTGATCGCCTTGCGCCACAGTTTCTCGGCCGCCGCCGGATCGCCGCGGTTGATGACGCAGACGGCGACGAAATGCAGCAGCGATGGCTGCTCGCCGAAACGCGCCATCGCCGAGCGGAAGCGGATTTCGGCGTCGGCGAAGCGGCCTTCGCGCAGGAACTCCATGCCGTCGCGCACGTCCGGGTCTCGCCCGGCGCTGGACTGGCTGGGCACGGGAATGCTGGGCGCGGCCATGAGGTCCTCAACTTGCGTCGCGACGGCTTGTAGCGAGCGACAGCGGCGGCGGCAATAGAGCGCGCCGTGCTACAACGTCGCCATGTCCGACGACGATCGCAATGCCGCGGCGCTGTTCCGCGCCGCCATGAAGGATACCCGACCGCTCAAGGGCCGCAGGCGCGCGACGCCGGCGACAACGGTCGCGCGTCCGCCCGCACCGCCGTCAGCAGCACCTTCACGCGCCGCCGCCGTGCAGCAGGCG
>DATFGV010000192.1:0-3980 GCA_035249115.1 Vineibacter sp. | reverse complement strand
TGAATTCGGCGATCTCGACCAGCCGGCTCCAATCGTGGATCACGACCTCGCCGTTGCGGAAGGTCAGTACAGTCTGCTCGCGCAGCTGTTTGAGCATGCGATTGACGTGCACCGAGGTGAGGCCGGTCGCGTCGGCGATATCGGCCTGGGTCATGGGCAGAGTGAAACGCTCGCGCGTCGCTTTGCCGGCGACCTCGAGCCGAACGCCCATCTCGCACATCAGATGGGCAATGCGCGACACCGCCGAGCGCCGTCCCACCGACAGGATCGTCTCACGCTGAATCGACGCGTCGAGCACCGTCGAGAACCACAGCATGCGGACCAGGTGCGGATAGAGCTCGGTGATCCGCATGAGCGTGTCGTGCTGGACCGTCGCGATGCGGCACCGCGACACAGCGCCGATATTGTGATCGAGCCGCTTCAGCAGGAAACCATGCAGATCGACGAAATCGCCGTCGACATGCAGCTCCTGGATCTGCCGTTCGCCGCTGGCAAGATCCTTGTAGCGCGCGATGATGCCCTGCACGAGCAGCGTGCTTTCATTGACCTCGCTACCGGCACGGATGATCACCTTGCCGGCACCGACCTCGCGCGTCGCCGACACCGAAGCGCGCAACACCTGCTCTTCCACGGCGCTCAGCGCGTCGCGCACGCGAAGCTTTCTGACCAGGGCGTCGACGCCTGCGGTCGGATCGACGTCATCGACCATGGCGCACCGGCACCCGGATACGGCATGGCATGGCGAAGGGCGGCATCCGCATTTGGCGCCCCGCAAAGAACGTGCCCGTCATTGCGGCTACGATCCGCACCCTAGCTCCCGACGATCGTGCCGCCGTTGGGGTGAAGCACCTGGCCCGACATGTAGGAGGAATCCTCGCAAGCCAGGAACAGGAAGCTCGGCGCCACCTCGTTGGGCTGGCCCGGCCGGCCCATAGGCGTATTCTTGCCGAAGTCTTTGATCTTCTCCGCCGAGCTGCCGCCGAACGGATTCAGCGGCGTCCAGATCGGGCCCGGCGCGACTCCGTTGACCCGGATCCCCGCACCGACCAGATTTTCCGACAGCGATCGGGTGAAGGCCGTGATGGCCCCCTTTGTGGCGCTATAGTCGAGAAGCTCCTTCGAACCCTGATACATGGTGACCGACGTGCAATTGATAATCGCCGCCCCCTGCCCGAGGTGGGGGCGGGCAGCCTGGGTCATGAAAAACATGCCGAAAACGTTGGTTTGAAACGTGCGCTTCAATTGCTGCTCGGCGATATCGGTGATGTCCTTGTCGGGATGCTGTTCGCCGGCGTTGTTGACGAGGATGTCGAGCCGGCCGAGCTTGCCGACCGTTTCGGCCACGGCGCGTTCGCAGAACGCGCGCTCGCCGATGTCGCCGGCGATCGAGATCGCGCGGCGACCTTCGCCTTCCACGATCTGCCTGGTCCTGGCCGCGTCGTCATGCTCGCAAAGATAGACGATCGCGACATCGGCCCCCTCGCGCGCGTACAGCGCCGCGACCGCACGGCCGATGCCGCTGTCGGCGCCGGTGATCAGCGCCACCTTGCCCGCTAGCCGGCCGGACCCGGGATAGCGCGGTTCCCAATCGGGCTTCGGCTCCAGCTCGCTTTCGTGGCCGGGAAGCGCATCGTCGTGGAGCATGTCGATGGTGTCGGTGTCGGCCATGTCCGCCTCCTGCGCGCCAACCACCCCAACCGATGCCGATGGGTGGGGTTCCACATCACGCCGAAGCTGCCCTTCGGGTATGAAGCGATGGGTTCGTCCTGGCCGGTTCAGACCCGGATCGGGCGTCCTGAGCTGTCGGTGGCACGCTGGACGTGCGGTGGCTGGTCGGCCGGGAGCTTCACGTCATTCTCGCGCACGTGCGAGGCAGGCCGGGCGCCGGCGCGGCGGCATTCGGCAACCACGACAGGATAGGCGATGTCCTGATAGCGCGCGACCGCGCGCCCGGTGTCGGCCGTGCAGGCTTCGGCGCTCGCATACAGCGCGTCCGTGACCGCAACCTGTCTGCAGACGGCCTCGCCTTCGCCGCAGCCAAGGATGGCAAGGATGAAATAGGCGGGGCCCATTGGCCTGACTCCGATTGACGTGCACCAACCATCGGTCGGCTGGCCTGTTCCACTTGTTTCGCCCACATAACTTGGCCTGCGCCATCCGCATCATTACTTAGACGAATATGACTGCTGACGAGACCAAGGCGAAGCGGCCCGAGCCAGGCTGGGCGCCGCTGCGGCGGTTTCTTCCCTATTTGTGGCCGGCCGGCCACGCCGGCCTCAAGGCGCGGGTCCTGATCGCAGTGCTGCTCGTGTTCGTCGGCAAGGCGGCGACGCTGACCATGCCGTTCGCCTACAAGGCCGCGATCGACCGCATGTCGGCGGGGCTTGAACCGGCTGCCGGCCTCGCCATCGCGCTCGTCGGCGCTTATGCCGGGGCGCGCTTCGCGGGCGTGCTGTTCGACAATTTGCGCAACGCGATCTTCGAGCGCGTCGGCCAGGATGCGGCACGCCGGCTGTCGGAGACGGTTTTCCGCCACGTCCATCGGCTGTCGCTACGCTACCACCTCGAGCGACGCACCGGCGCGCTCAGCAAGATCGTCGAGCGCGGCACCAAGAGCATCGACATGATGCTCTATTTCCTCCTGTTCAATATCGCACCGACGTTCATCGAGCTGACCGCGACCTGCATCATCTTCGGAGTCAAGTTCGGGCTTGGCATGGTCGCCGCGACGCTGACGATGGTGGTCGCCTACATCGCCTTCACGCGATGGGTCACCGACTGGCGCTCGCGCCTGCGGCGCGACATGAACGATTCCGACAATCTGGCGATCGCGCGCGCCGTCGATTCGCTGCTCAATTATGAAACCGTCAAATATTTCACCGCCGAGGAGCGCGAGACCCGCCGCTACGGCAAGGCGATCCGCGCCTATACCGACAGCGCCGTCAAGAACGAGGTGTCGCTCGCCTGGCTCAACATCGGTCAATCGCTGATCACCAATCTGATGATGGCCGGCGCCATGGGCTATACCGTTTGGGGCTGGAGCCAGCACATGTTCACCACCGGCGACGTCGTGCTCGTCAACACCCTGCTCGCGCAACTCTTCCGCCCGCTCGACATGCTCGGCTGGGTCTATCGCAACATCCGCCAGGGCCTGATCGACATGGAGCAGATGTTCGACGTCATCGATACCCGCGCGGAGGTGGTCGACGATCCGCAGGCGCCGGAGCTGATCGTCGGGCCCGGCCACGTCCGCTTCGAGGACGTTCATTTCGGCTATGCCGCGGACCGCGCGATCCTGCGGGGCATCGACATCGACATCAAGCCCGGCAGCATGACCGCAGTCGTGGGCCCCTCGGGAGCCGGCAAGTCGACGCTGTCGCGCCTGCTGTTCCGCTTCTACGAGCCGACCGGCGGGCGGATCACCATCGACGGGCAGGACATTACCAAGGTGCGCCAGGCCAGTCTCAGGCGCGCGATCGGCATCGTTCCGCAGGACAGCGTCCTTTTCAACGATTCGATCGGCTACAACATCGGCTACGGCAAGGACGACGCCATCCAGGCGGAGATCGAGGACGCGGCCAGGGGCGCGGCGATCCACGATTTCATCCTGCAGCTGCCGGCCGGCTACGATTCGGAAGTGGGCGAGCGCGGCCTCAAGCTTTCCGGCGGCGAGAAGCAGCGCGTCGCCATAGCGCGCACCCTGCTCAAGGACCCGCCGATCCTGATCCTCGACGAGGCAACCAGTGCGCTGGACAGCCGTACCGAAGCGGCGATCCAGACGACGCTCAGCGACGTGGCCGCGCGGCGAACGAGCATCGTCATCGCGCACCGGCTTTCAACGGTCATCGATGCCGACCAGATCGTGGTGCTCGACCAGGGCCGCGTCGCCGAGCGCGGCACGCACGCGCAGCTATTGCGCAAGCGCGGACTTTATGCCGACATGTGGGAGCGCCAGCAAAGCGAGCGCGAGGCGGAGGAAG
>DATFGV010000191.1:0-3210 GCA_035249115.1 Vineibacter sp. | reverse complement strand
TGGTGGCGCTGGCGCGCAGCTGGGCGGCGGAAGTGGCCGCGCGCGGCGTCACCGTCAACGTCGTGTCGCCGGCGGCGACGCAGACCGCGATGACCTGCGACCCGTCGCGCGCCGCGCAAGCGCCCGTGCTGCCCCCCATCGGCCGGCTCATCCGGGCGGACGAGATCGCCGCGCTGGTCGCCTTTCTCCTCTCCCCCCAGGCCGGTGCCATCACCGGCCAGGACATCCAGATCTGCGGCGGCTCCTCGCTGCCGCGCTAACCCCTCGAGTGCCACCATGAAGATCATCGACATCAAGGAAGAGACCAAGCCCATCAAGTCCAACATCCGCAACGCCTACATCGATTTCTCGAAGATGACCCTGAGCCTCGTGGCCGTGGTCACCGACGTGATTCGTGACGGCAAGCCGGTGGTGGGCTACGGCTTCAACTCGAACGGGCGCTACGGCCAGGGCTCGCTGATCCGCGAGCGCTTCCGCCCGCGCATCCTGGAGGCCGATGCGGCCTCGCTGCTCGACGACAAGCACGACAACCTCGATCCCCACAAGATCTGGGCCGCCATGATGACCAACGAGAAGCCCGGCGGCCACGGCGAGCGCTCGGTCGCGGTCGGCACCATCGACATGGCGGTGTGGGATGCGGTGGCCAAGATCGAGCAGAAGCCGCTCTACCAGCTGCTGGCCGAGCGCTACGGCACCGGCACGCCAAACCGCAAGGTCTTCGTCTACGCCGCCGGCGGCTACTACTGGCCGGGCCAGGGGCTCGAGGGCCTGGAGCGCGAGATGCGCAGCTACCTGGAGCGCGGCTACGCGGTGGTCAAGAAGAAGATCGGCGGCGCCTCGCTCGCCGAGGACCGCAAGCGCATCGAGGCGGTGCTCAGGCTGCTCGGGCCGGGCCAGAAGCTGGCGGTGGATGCCAATGGACGCTTCGACCTCAGGACCGCGGTCGAGTACGCGAAGGCGCTGTCGGAGTACGACCTGTTCTGGTACGAGGAGGCCGGCGATCCGCTGGACTATGCGCTGCAGGCCGAGCTTGCGCAGCACTACCAAGGCCCCATGGCCACCGGCGAGAACCTGTTCTCGATGCAGGACGCGCGCAACCTGATCCGCTACGGCGGCATGCGGGCGGACCGCGACTACCTGCAGTTCGATTGCGCGCTCAGCTACGGCCTGGTCGAGTACCTGCGCACGCTGGACATGCTCAAGGAGAACGGCTGGTCGCCCTCGCGCTGTGTCCCGCACGGCGGCCACCAGATGTCGCTGGCGATCGCGGCCGGGCTGGGCCTGGGGGGCAACGAGTCCTACCCGGACCTCTTCCAGCCCTATGGCGGCTTTCCCGATGGCGTCCGGGTCGACAACAGCTACGTCGTGCTGCCTGAGCTGCCGGGCATCGGCTTCGAGGGCAAGGCGGACCTCTATGCGGAGATGAAGCGGCTGGCATCCTGAGGCGCCATCGATCGGCTGCGACCGACCGTTCGGCCGACGTCGGATTTGGATGACACCACGCCGGCGCTGTCGGGCGCATCGTCGGGTTCCCGTTCACTCGCGCGAGGTGATGCCATGCCTGAGCACCCTGGATCCGGACGAGCGCTGCGCCGCATCGGCGCGCAGTTGGCGATGGCACTCGGTGTCGTGGCCGTGCAGCCGGGCGCGGCGGAACCCATCTTCAAGTGCGGGAAGGCGTACACCAACGTGCCGGCCGACGCCGGGGCCGCGAAGGCGCGCGCCCGCGACTGCGTGCTGGTCGAGCCCAGCGGCCAGCCCAAGGGAAAGAACGAGAACATCTCGCTCGACGGATCGAGGCAGATCACCGTTCCGGTCGGCCAGGACGGCCGGTTCTGGATTCGCGGCACGGTCAACGGCTTTCCGGTGCAGTTCGTGATCGACCGCACGGCGGCGGTCAATGCGGGCGTCGCCGTGAGTGAGGACTTCGCCGCACGAGCGAACCTGATCGGCGGTACCCCGGCCTATATCCAGACCGCCGGAGCCGCCACGGACGCGCGCCGCATCGAGCGCGTGCCCATGACCTTCGGGCCCTTCCGGGTGCCGCAGGCGACCGTGGTGGTGGGCCCCCTGGGCGGCAAGTCGACGGACGCGGTGCTCGGCCCGGAACTGCTCTCGCTCTTCGACGTCACGGCCAACGACCGCGAGCTGACGATCGTCGGCAAGTAGCCGCGAGGCTGCGCGGCCGCCCGCTCAGCCGTTGGCGATCCGGCTCACCAGCGCCTTGGTGAAGGCCGCGGTCCCGGCGCTGCCGCCCAGGTCGCCGGTGCGCACCTTGTCGATGTTGAGCGTGTCGTCGATGGCCTTGCGCAGGCGCGTCGCCAGCGCCGGCAGCTGGCAGTGGTCGAGCATCAAGGCGGCCGCCAGCAGCAGCGCGGTGGGATTCGCGATGCCCTTGCCGGCGATGTCCGGCGCGGAGCCGTGCACCGCCTCGAAGATGGCGGCGCGGGCGCCGATGTTGGCGCCGGGCGCCATGCCCAGGCCGCCGACCAGTCCGGCGACCAGGTCGGACAGGATGTCGCCGAAGAGGTTGGTCGTGACCAGCATGTCGAACTGCCAGGGATTGAGCACCAGCTTCATCGCGCAGGCGTCGATGATGACCGTGTCGAGCTCGAACTTGCCCTTGTACTTGCGCTCGTAGAGCTCGAGGCCGGTCTCCAGGAAGATGCCGGTGAGCGCCTTCATGATGTTGGCCTTGTGCACGATCGTGACCTTCTTGCGGCCGGTCGCGACGGCGGTCTCGAAGGCGAACTCGAGCAGGCGCCGGCTGCCCTGGCGCGTGTTGATGCCGGTGGCCATCGCCACCGCGTGCGGATCGCCGTCGATGGGCACGTAGTGCTCGTGGCCGATGTACAGGCCCTCGAGGTTTTCGCGGACCACCACCAGGTCGATCTTGTCGAAGCGCCCGCCGGGAATGATGGTGCGCGCCGGGCGCAGGTTGGCATAGAGCTCGAACTCCTCGCGCAGGCGGACGTTCGAGGAGCGGTAGCCGCCGCCGGAGGGCGTTTCCAGCGGCCCCTTCAGCGCAAGGCGGGTGCGGCGGATGCTGTCGAGCGTGGCCGCGGGCAGGGGGTCGCCCGCCTGCTGCACGCCGGCCAGCCCGGCGACTTGGCGCTCCCATTCGAAAGGGGCGCCCAGGGCGTCGAGGGCGGCGAGCGTGGCGTCGACGATCTCGGGGCCGATGCCGTCCCCGGCGATCAGTGTTGCGGG
>DATFGV010000190.1:0-5466 GCA_035249115.1 Vineibacter sp. | reverse complement strand
GCGAGCCGGACGGTGCCGGTGGATGTTGGGGTATGCCCCGATCTCAAATGGGTCTAGACTATCGCTGGTGTCGGCTCCGATAGAAGGGCCGCGCGGGAGGACGTCCAACACGGAGACTGATCATGATCACGCACAAGCGGTGGATCGTCGGCATCGTGGCCGCGACCGCAAGCCTGGCCCTGTTTGCCGCTAGTCCCTCCCGGGCCGACGAAAAGCCGCGCGCCGGCGGCGAACTGATTTTCCCGGTGCCGTCGCCGCCGCCGTCCTACGACGCGCACCGCGAGCAGACATTCGGCGTCATCCACCCGATCGCGCCGCACTACAACGGCCTGCTGCGCTTCGATCCCAAGGATCCGACCGGCACCAAGCCGGTGGGCGATCTGGCCGAGAGCTGGACCGTCTCTGGCGACGGCCTGGTCTACACCTTCAAGCTGCGCCGGGGCGTGAAGTTCCATGACGGCAACGAGATGACGTCGAAGGACGTCAAGGCGTCGTACGACAAGATCATCTTTCCGCCCGACGGCATCCTGAGCGACCGCCAGGGCCAGTACAGCGTCGTGAAGTCGGTCGAGGCGACGGACCCCTACACGGTGGTCTTCCAGCTGAAATGGCCGGCGGTGTCGTTCCTGGGTTCGCTGGCCTCGCCATGGAACTGGATCTACCGCGCCGACATCCTGGCCAAGGACATGCGCTGGTACGAGACCAACATCAACGGCACCGGCCCCTTCCTGTTCGTCGAGCACGTCAAGGGCTCGCACTGGGTCGGCAAGAAGAACCCCGACTACTGGGACAAGGGCAAACCCTATCTGGACGGCTATCGCGCGCTGTTCATCAGCTCGTCGGCGGCCCAGGTCGCGGCCGTGCGCGGCGAGCGCGCCCACATCCAGTTCCGCGGCTTCACGCCGGCCGACCGCGATACCCTGAAGGCGGCGCTGGGCGACAAGATCACCGTCGCTGAAAGCCCGTGGGACTGCATGCTGCTGGTGACGCCGAACCAGCAGAAAAAGCCGTTCGACGACAAGCGGGTGCGGCGCGCGTTGACCTTGGCGCTGGACCGGCATGCCGGCTCGCAGGCGCTGTCGAAGATCGCCATCGTCAAGGAGGTGGCCGGCGTGCAGGTGCCGGGCACGCCCTACGCCACGCCGCCGGAGGAGCTGCACAAGCTGGCCGGCTACGGCAAGGATATCGCCGCCGCCCGTGCCGAGGCGAAGAAGCTGCTCAAGGAGGCGGGCGCCGAGGGGCTCACCTTCACCTTCAGCAACCGCGGCGTGCCGATGCCCTATGAGCCGGTGGCGGTATGGCTGATCGACCAATGGCGGCAGATCGGGGTCACCGTGAAGCAGCAGGTGATCGAGGCCGCGGCCTACTACACCACGCTGAAGAAGGGCGACTTCGACGTCGCGATGGACTTCCAGTGCGGCTACACGGTCGAGCCCGACCTCGATCTCTACAAGTTCACCTCGAAAAGCCGCAACCCGTCCAACTACGGAAACTACGAGGACAAGGTCCTCGACGAGCTGTTCGACAAGCAGGCCCGCGCCGCGACGATCGAGGAGCGCAAGAAGCACGTGCGGACCTTCGAAAAGCGGCTGCTGGATGAGGAGGTGCACTACCTCATCACCCTGCAATGGCACCGCATCATCCCGCATTCGAGCAAGGTCAAGGGCTGGCAGATCACGCCCAGCCACTACCTGAACAACATGCTCGACACGGTCTGGCTGACGCCCGGACCGACGCAGTAGCCGTTTCCCCGGCGGGGCGGGGCGGGGCGATTGCGAATGCGATGGGCAACGGACACGACCTTCCCCCGGAGGGGGAAGGTGGCGCGCTGGGGGCGCGCGACTCCAGTCGCGCGTCATTGCGGTCGCCAGGATATGACGCGTCACTGGAGTGACGCGCCCCCAGCGCGTCCCCCATCCGCCCTTCAGGCGCCTTCCCCCTCCGGGCGAAAGTAGACACGGCGATGTGGCGGTACTTTGTTAACCGCTTCCTGCTGATGATCCCCACCCTCCTCGGGGTGGCGGTGATCATTTTCCTGCTGCTGCGCGTCATCCCGGGGGACGTGGTCGAGGCCAAGTTCATGTCGGGCGAAGGCTCGGGCGTATCTGCCGAGGCGCTGCGCGCCGAGCGCGCCCGGCTGGGACTCGACAAGCCGGTATGGGAGCAGTTCGCGATCTGGCTGTGGGGCGTGCTGCGCTTCGACTTCGGCCTCTCGATGTGGACCGGCTCGCCGATCAGCGAGGAGATCGCGTTGCGCTTCGCGCTGTCGCTGCAGGTGGCGGTGATGGCGACCCTGGTCGCCACCCTGCTGGCGTTGCCGCTGGGCGTGCTGGCGGCGCTCAAGCAGGACACCTGGGTCGACTACGCGGTGCGTGTCTTCTCCATCGCCGGGCTCGCCATGCCTTCGTTCTGGCTCGGCATCCTGATGATCCTCGGCTTCCTGGTGATCTTCAAATGGCTGCCGCCGATGATCTACACGCCGTTCTGGGTCGACCCGTGGCAGAACATGCTGCAGCTGATCTGGCCGGCGCTGGCGGTCGGCTATCGTTATTCTGCGGTGGCCACACGCATGACGCGCTCGTCGATGCTGGAGGTGCTGCGCGAGGACTACATCCGTACGGCGCGCGCCAAGGGGCTGTGGCTGAAGCTGATCCTGGTACGCCATGCCCTGAAGAACGCCATGCTGCCGGTGGTCACCGTCATCGGCCTGGAGTTCGCCTTCCTGCTGGGCGGCCTGGTCGTGACCGAGCAGGTCTTCAACCTCAACGGCCTGGGGCTGCTGTTCGTCCAGGCGATATCGCGGCGCGACTACACGCTGACGCAGGCGCTGGTGCTGCTGGTCGCCGCGGCCTTCATCTTCGTGAACTTCGCCATGGACGTGATGTACGCCTGGCTCGACCCGCGCATCCGGTACAAGTAGGGGGACATGGAGCACTGGAACTCCATCCCTCCCCAACGAAGTTGGGGAGGTGGCCCGAAGGGCCGGAGGGGAGCCGACGTGGTCTCTCCCCTGAGGCACCACGTGGGCTCCCCATCCGCCCTTCGGGCACCTTCCCCACGCTGCGCGTGGGGAAGGGAAGGCACGCCATGACCACCACCGACGCCACCCTGGTCGGAACGGAAGCCGCCGGCCGCCCGCGCGGCTGGCTCGACGTGACGTGGGATTTCTGCCGTCGCCGGCCGCTGGGCGCGATCGGCGCCGCGGTCGTGCTGCTGATGTTCCTGGTCGCCGTCACCGCCGACCTGATCGCGCCCTACGATCCGCTGGCCATCGATTTCGCCGCCATGTTGGCGGCACCCAGCGGCGCGCATTGGCTGGGGACCGACGCCTACGGGCGCGATGTGCTGTCGCGCCTGATCTACGGTTCGCAGACGGCGCTGATCGTCGGCTTCGGCGCCGCCTTCGTCGGCGCCACCGCGGGCGCGGTGATCGGTGTCGCCAGCGCCTATTTCGGCGGCCGCATCGACCTCGTCGTGCAGCGCTTCATGGACATCTTCATCTCGTTTCCGCTGATCATCCTGGCGCTGGCCATGGTGGCGATCCTCGGCAACAACCTGCCCAACCTGATCACGGCCATGACCTTGCCGATGATCCCGCGCTGCGCCCTGGTGATTCGCTCCAGTGCGCTGTCGGTGCGCGAGATGCCCTATGTCGACGCCGCCCGGGCCGCCGGCTTCACCCACATGCGGATCATCCTGCGCCACATGCTGCCCAACGTCATGGCGCCCTACCTCATCATGCTGACGGCGTTCTTGGGCCAGGCGATCCTGCTCGAAGCGTCGCTGTCGTTCCTCGGACTGGGCGTGCAAGAACCGACCGCCGCCTGGGGGCTGATGTTGCGCGGCGCCGCTGTCGAGTTCGCCGAGACGGCGCCGTGGATGGCGCTGTTCCCCGGGCTGGCCATCAGCCTTGCCGTGTTCGCCTTCAACCTGTTCGGCGATTCGCTGCGCGACGCGCTCGATCCCAAGCTGCGCACGGGGTGATGATGAGGCGCATCAGAATCCTCCCCGACGCAGTTGGGGAGGTGGCCCGAAGGGCCGGAGGGGAGCCGACGTGGTCTCTCCTCGCGGGCACCACCAGGGCTATCGCATATGACATAGACCTCACCCTGAGGAGGCCGCGCAGCTTCCGTCTCGAAGGGTGGGCGATCGCACGAACCTTGCGGCAACCGCCGGAACGATCGAACGAGACTGTCGCCCATCCTTCGAGACCCTTCGGCAAGCTCAGGGCAGGCTACCGGCTGCGCCGGCTCCTCAGGATGAGGTTGTGCGTGGGCATCTGCGATACCCCTGCGGCCACGACGTGGGCTGCCCATCCGACCTTCGGGCATCCTTCGACGTCGCTCAGGAAAGGCCTTCTGCACGCTGCGTGTGGGGAAGGGAAGAGGAGCGCATGAGCGACACGCTGCTCGACGTGCGCGACCTGCACACCGAGTTCCGCACGTCCAACGGGATCGTGCGCGCGGTCGACGGTGTCAGCTGGGACGTGCGCGCCGGCGAGACGGTGGCGTTGGTCGGTGAATCGGGCTGCGGCAAGTCGGTCAGCGCGCTGTCCATCATGGGCCTGATCGCGCAGCCGGCCGGACGCGTCACCGGCGGCGAGATCCTGTTCAAGGGCCGCGACCTCTTGAAGTGCGGCGACGAGGAGATGCGGCAAATCCGCGGCCGCGAGATCGCGATGGTGTTCCAGGAGCCGATGACGTCGCTGAACCCGGTGCTGACGGTCGGCCGGCAGCTCACCGAGACCTGCGAGATTCATCTCGGCCACAGCCCGGCGCAAGCCAAGGCGCGCGCCATCGAGGTGCTGGGGCTGGTCGGCATCGCCGACGCCGAGCGGCGTCTGCGGCAATACCCGCACCAGTTCAGCGGCGGCATGCGCCAGCGGCTGATGATCGCCATCGCGCTCAGCTGTGAGCCGGCCCTGATCCTGGCCGACGAGCCGACCACGGCGCTGGACGTCACCATCCAGGCGCAGATCCTCGACCTGATGAAGGACCTGTCGCGCCGGCTGGGGGTGGCGACCCTGATCATCACCCACAATCTCGGCGTCGTGGCGCGCTACGCCGACCGGGTGAACGTGATGTACGCCGGCAAGATCGTCGAACGCGGCACGGCCCGCGAGATCTACGGCCGGCCACGCCATCCCTACACCCTGGGACTGCTGCGCTCGGTGCCGCGGCTGGACGAGCCCAAGCGCGCCCGCCTGGCGCCGATCCAGGGCCAGCCGCCCGACCTCACCCGCCTGCCACCCGGCTGCGCCTTCCGGCCGCGCTGCGCCTTCGCCATCGAGCGCTGCGCCACGGAGGTGCCGCCGCTGGAGCCGGTCGGCGGCACGCAACATTCGGCGTGTTGGGAAAGCGGCTCGCTGCCGGCGCCGGCGGCCGTGCGGCAGGCGGTGACCGCGTGATGCGCCGGCTCAGCCACGCGCCTCACCCTGAGGAGGCCGCGCAGCGGCCGTCGCGAAGG
>DATFGV010000189.1:0-4357 GCA_035249115.1 Vineibacter sp. | reverse complement strand
TGACCTATTCCGGCTGCACGCCCGCCAGCTTGGCGGTGTCGCGCCAGACGCCGAGCTCCTCCTTGACGCGGGCGGCGAAGACGTCCGGCGCCTCGCCGCCGGGCTCGCTGGCGAGGTCGGCGATCCTGGCGCGCGTCTCGGGCTCGGCCAGCACGGCGGCGGTGTCCTGCTGGATGCGCCGGACCAGCGCGGCCGGCAGGCCGGGCGGGCCGAACAGCGAAAACCATGCGGGACGCGCCAGGTCGGGAATGCCGGCCTCGGCCATCGTCGGCACGTCGGGGATCACCGCCAGGCGGCGCTCGGCCGTCACCGCCAGCATGCGCAGGGTGCCGGCGCGGTGATGCGACATGGCGGTCAGCGGGCTGGTGAAGCCGACCGGGATATGGCCGCCAGTCAGCTCCTGCAGCATCGGTGCGGCGCCCTTGTACATCACATTCTCGATCTTCAGCCCGCTCTTGACCCGGAACAGCTCGCCGGTCATGCGCGTGGTGTTCTCGGTGCTGCCCCACTGGTACTTGCCGGGATTGGCCCGCGCCAGCTCGAGGAACTTGGCCATCGTGTCGATGCCGAGCTTGGTCGAACCGACCAGGGTGATGGCGCCCAGCACAAGGGTGGTGATCGGCGTGAAATCCTTCTCGGTGTCGTACGGCATCGACTTGGTGGTGAACGGGTTGATGACGTGCGCGCTGGTCATGATCAGCAGGGTGTAGCCGTCGGGCGCCGCCCGGGCGACGATCTCGCTGCCGACGATGCCGCTGGCGCCGGCCTTGTTGTCGACCATCACCGACTGCTTCCAGCGCTCGGCCAGGCGCGGGCAGATCACGCGGGCCACGATGTCCGTGCCGCCGCCGGCGGGAAACGGCACCACCACCCGAACGCTCCGGCTTGGGAATTCCTGGGCGCGCGCCAGGCCGGGTGCCGCGATCAGGCCCGCCGCCGTCAGCGCGCCCTGTCCAAGCCTGCGCCGGCCGATCTGCCGTGTGGCTGCCATGTGATCCTCCCTGTATTCGTTGGCGGCCAGCCTAGCCGGATCGACCCGGCGCGTCGTGGACGATCATCCACAATTCGCCGCACCCCGGCGCCGCCACTGTTTGCTATAGAGCGGCCGCCCGCGCCCCTTCGCAGGAACCCGCCATGTCCGCGCCCACCCAAGCCACGCCGTCACCCACGCCCGATCAGGCTCGGATCGGGCGGGCGCTGATTTCGGTGTCCGACAAGGTCGGGCTGGTCGACTTCGCGCGGTTCCTGGCCGGGCGCGGCGTCGAGATCCTGTCGACCGGCGGATCCGCGCAAGCGCTGCGCGACGCCGGCATCAAGGTCACCGAGGTGTCGGACCACACCGGCTTCCCCGAGATCATGGACGGGCGGGTCAAGACGCTGCAGCCGGCGATCCACGGCGGCATCCTCGGCAGGCGGACCGACAAAACGCACGCTGCGGAGATGGCAAGGCACAAAATCGCGCCGATCGACCTGGTGGTGGTGAACCTCTACCCGTTCGAGCAAACGGTAGCGCGCGGCGCGGACGTCGCGACCTGCGTCGAGAACATCGACATCGGCGGTCCGGCCCTGATTCGCGCCGCCGCCAAGAACCATGACTTCGTGACCGTCGTGGTCGATCCCGCCGACTACGCCGCCGTGCACGCCGAGATGACGGCCAACGATGGCGCCACCTCCCTGGCGCTGCGCCGCAAGCTCGCCGCCGCTGCTTTCGCCCGCACCGGCAGCTACGACGCGGCGATCGCGCAATGGTTCGCGAGGCAGGTCGACGAGCCGTTTCCGGCGCGGCTGGCGATCGGCGGCACCCTGGTGCAGACCCTGCGTTACGGTGAGAACCCACACCAGCGCGCCGCGTTCTACAGCGACGGCAGCAACCGGCCGGGCATCGCCACCGCCAGGGTCGTGCAGGGCAGGGAGCTCAGCTACAACAACCTCAGCGATACCGAGGCGGCCTACGAGGCGGTGGCGGAGTTCGAGCAGCCGGCGGTGGTGATCGTCAAGCACGCCAATCCTTGCGGCGTCGCGACCGGCCCTAACTTGAAGACCGCCTGGCTGCGCGCCTTCGCCTGCGATCCGGTATCGCCCTACGGCGGCATCGTGGCGGTGAACCGGCCGCTCGATGCTCCGCTCACCGAGGCGCTGGCCAAGATCTTCCTCGAGGTGATCATCGCGCCTGACGCGACGCCGGAGGCGCTGGAGATGGTGAGCCGGCGCAAGAACCTGCGCCTGCTGCTGGCCGGTGGCCTGCCCGATCCGGACGCGCCGCGCATGACCTTCAAGAGCGTCGCCGGCGGCATTCTGCTGCAGAGCGCCGACAACGGCCGCGTGACGCGCGACGCGTTGAAGGTGGTGACGAAACGCGCGCCGACGCCCGGCGAGCTGGACGACCTGCTGTTCGCCTTCCGCGTCTGCAAGCACGTCAAGAGCAACGCCATCGTCTACGCCAAGGACGGCGCCACGGTGGGCATCGGCGCCGGCCAGATGAGCCGCGTCGACTCATCGCGCATCGCCGCCTGGAAGGCCGAGGAGGCGGGCAAGGCGGCCGGATTGAAGGACAGCCTGGCCAAGGGCTGCGTCGGGGCGTCGGACGCGTTCTTCCCGTTCGCCGACGGCCTGATCGCCATCGCCGACGCCGGCGCCACCGCCGTGATCCAGCCCGGCGGCTCGATGCGCGACTCTGAGGTGATCGCCGCGGCCGACGAGCGCGGCCTGGCGATGGTGTTCACGGGGATGCGGCATTTTCGGCATTGAGGCCCTTTTGAGTTCCGGCCGGCTGGGCAGCCGGCAGTCGTCGACGGGCGCTTAATGACGGTGACGACCGAGCGAGGCGCACAGGTGGCGCGCTGCGCTTGGCATCCCTATCTTCTCTTGGCATGCCCGACGACGCCCCGCCGCGCGACCTCGTGCGCCCGCCGCCGATACCTGGCGCGCGGCCTGACCACCACACAAGGCGCGGCTTTCGCAATCCGCCGGGCAGCGCCCGCGACCACGGCACGCTGGGACATCTCTGGGTCATCCTGCGCTTCCTGTGGCTGACCCGGCACACGCCGCGGCGGCCGGCGGTGCCGGCCGGCTTCGTGCTGCCGCACGGTGCTGTGATTGACGGGATCCGCCGCCACCGCGGCGCCGACAGCCTGACCTGGCTGGGCCACGCCTGCTTCCTGATCCGGCTGGGTGGCCGTACCATCCTTACCGACCCGTTCCTCTCCAACCATGCCTCGCCGATCGACGGCTTCGGACCGCGCCGCTTCACGCCGCCGGCGCTGGGTGTGCGCGACCTGCCGCCGCTCGACCTGGTGCTGATCTCGCACAACCACTACGACCACTTCGACGTCGCGGCGCTGGCCGACCCGCGCTTTCCGCGCGGCGCGCGCGTCGTCGTGCCGCTTGGCATGGGGCCGCGCCTGGTCGAGCTGGGTTATGTCGGCGCCACCGAAGTCGACTGGCACCACGAGGTCGCGCTGGGCGGCGACGGCAACGCGCCGCTAAGGGTCGTGGCGACGCCGGCAGTGCATTTCTCCGGCCGCGGCCTGTTCGACCGCAACCGCACCCTGTGGTGCGGCTTTGCGCTGGAGGGCGGCGGCAAGCGCCTGTACTTCGGCGGCGACAGCGCTTTCGGTCCGGTGTTCGGCGACATCGGCGCCCGCCACGGGCCGTTCGACCTGGCGATGCTGGGCGTCGGCGCCTATGAACCGCGGCCGATCTTCAAGCGCAGCCATGCCTCGCCCGAGGAAGCGGTCGAGATGGCGCGGCTGCTGGGGGCGCGCCGGATCGCCGGCATGCACTACGGCACCATCGTGCTGTCGGGTGAGCCAGCCTTTGAGCCGCCAGTGCGGCTGCGCACCGCCGCCCGCGCCTCGGGTTACGCTGACGAGGACATCTGGACCCTGCGGCTGGGCGAAACGCGGGCGTTGTGAAGCGCGCTTGTGCCGTCTCGCCGGGTCGAGATCATAGTTTTCACAAAGTCTGTTTCAGTCACTGAGAAAAGAACGGCTGCGCGTTTAGATTGTTTCAAAATACCATAGTGACATAACATAATATTGCGATGCCTCTGGATGGCGTT
The DNA here is from genome assembly GCA_035249115.1 of Vineibacter sp. GTDB lineage: Bacteria > Pseudomonadota > Alphaproteobacteria > Reyranellales > Reyranellaceae > Vineibacter. Next base: position 297 of record DATFGV010000189.1, on the reverse strand, counting down.
CAGAGCGCTCTGGAGGGCCTCTCCTTTCGGATGGGGGTTAGGTAGCCAGACCGGCCGTACCATGCTGTACAGCCGATTCTGGGGCCGTAGCGGGCATGTTTACGCGGGGGTGAGGGCGGCCTTCTTCGGCGGCCGCCGGGATCCCGATCAGCCTGGCGAACTCCATCGGACCCGCAGATGCGGCTGGGCAGCCACTGCGCAAAGATTGGGCAGGGCGGCACGCCCTTGCCCGAATCGACGTCAGCCTGGCTGGTCGACAGGCGATTTGGCGGGACTTGCGGGCTGGTGCGCTTTTTG
>DATFGV010000188.1:0-2072 GCA_035249115.1 Vineibacter sp. | reverse complement strand
CGCCCGTGTCATCGCCTGGTCCGCGCACAACCTGCTGCTAGTGCTGTTCGGCGCCGGCTTCGCGGCGGCGGCCGGAATCTATGCGCTGGCACACTTGCCGCTCGACGCGATCCCCGACCTCTCCGATACGCAGGTGATCGTCTACACCGAGATGCCGGGGCAGGCGCCGCAGGTTGTCGAGGATCAGGTGACCTATCCGCTGACCACGGCGCTGCTCGCCGTGCCGCGCAGCAAGGCGGTGCGCGGCTTCTCCTTCTTCGGCGTGTCGTTCGTCTACGTGATCTTCGAGGACGGCACCGACATCTATTGGGCGCGCAGCCGTGTGCTCGAATATCTGAACTCCGGTACCGCCAAGCTGCCATCAGACGTGAAGCCCGCGCTCGGCCCTGACGCGACCGGCGTCGGCTGGGTCTACGAATATGTCGTCACTGCTGCTGACAGGAGCCTTGCCGAGCTGCGCTCGCTGCAGGACTGGTACGTCCGCTTCGGCATTGCCAAGGCGCCGGGCGTGGCCGAGGTGGCGAGCGTCGGCGGCTTCGTGCGTCAGTACAATGTCGTCGTCGATCCGGCGAAGCTGCGCGCCTTCGGCATCCCGCTCGGCCAGGTGATCGACGCGATCCGCGCCAGCAACCGCGAAACCGGCGGCCGCGTGGTCGAGATGGCCGAGACCGAGTTCATGGTGCGCGGCCGTGGCTACCTCAAGGGACCGGATGATCTTAGGAACATCGTGCTGACGGCTGACGGTCAAGCGCCGGTGTTGCTGCGCGACGTGGCACGCGTCGAGCTGGGGCCCGACGAGCGGCGCGGCGTCACCGAGCTCAATGGCGAGGGGGAGGTCGTGGCCGGCATCGCCCTGCAGCGCTTCGGCCAGAACGCGCTCGACGTCATCGACAAGGTGAAGGCACGGATCAAGGAGATGGCACCGAGCCTTCCGGAAGGCGTGCATATCGAGACGGTCTATGACCGCTCCGAGCTGATCCATCGCGCCATCGACACGCTGAAATCGACGCTGATCGAGGAAAGCATCGTCGTGGCGCTGGTCTGCGTCGTCTTCCTGTTGCATGTGCGCTCGGCGCTGGTGGCGATCGTGACCTTGCCGATCGGTGTGTTGATGGCCTTCATCGCCATGCAGGCGCTGGGCGTCGGCTCCAACATCATGAGCCTCGGCGGCATCGCCATTGCCATCGGCGCCATGATCGACGCCGCCATCGTCATGATCGAGAACGCCCACAAGCACCTTGAACGGCTGCGGCCCGGCCAGTCGCGCGGCGCGGCGATCGTCGATGCTGCGGTGGAAGTGGGACCGGCGCTGTTCTTCAGCCTGCTGATCATCACCGTATCGTTCCTGCCGATCTTCTCGCTGGAGGATCAGGAGGGCCGGCTGTTCAAGCCGCTCGCCTGGACCAAAAGCCTCGCCATGGGCTCGGCGGCGCTGCTGTCGGTGACGCTGGTGCCGGCGCTGATGATGCTGTTCGTGCGCGGCCGCATCCTGCCCGAGAGCCGCAACCCGGTGAACCGCGCGCTGATCTGGCTCTATCGGCCCGTGATCGGCCTGGTGCTGCGTGCGCGCTGGCTCACGGTCGCGCTGGCCGCGGCGGCGCTCGCCGTCACGATCTGGCCGGCGGAGCGCATCGGCGCGGAGTTCATGCCCGAGTTGAACGAGGGCACGCTGTTCTACATGCCGACGACGTTGCCGGGCCTGTCGGTCACCAAGTCGGCCGAGCTGCTGCAGACCCAGGACAAGATCATCAAGTCGTTCCCCGAGGTGGCCTCGGTCTACGGCAAGGCCGGGCGCGCGCAAACGGCAACGGATCCCGCGCCGATCGAGATGTTCGAGACCGTCATCAACCTCAAGCCCAAGTCGGAATGGCGGCCCGGCATGACGGTCGACAAGCTGGTCGCCGAGATGGACCAGGCGCTGCAGTTCCCCGGTGTCAGCAATGCCTGGACCATGCCGATCAAGGCTCGTATCGACATGCTGTCGACCGGTATCCGCACGCCGGTCGGCGTCAAGGTGCTCGGCAACGATCTCGCCACGCTGGAGCGCATCGCGACGGAGGTCGAGCGCGTGG
>DATFGV010000187.1:0-4740 GCA_035249115.1 Vineibacter sp. | reverse complement strand
CGATCGGGCCATTGTAGTGCGGCGGCGACCGGCGTCGATGGCCTCTCGACCCTTGAATTGCGCCGGCGCCCCGACCACCACGGTGCAGCTAAACGCCCATCAGTTTGGCGATGGCGAGGTGTTCGAGAAACTCGCGGTGCTCGCCGCCCGGACGGAGGCGGCAAGGCGCAGCGCGAAGTCCGTCATCCTGGGAGCGCGGGCGTCTCGCCCGCTCATGAGCGGGCCAGAGGCCCGCGCTCCCAGGTTTCCATCATCTGCCGCGCCTCCTACGTCAGGTTCAGGCCGCCGTCGGCAATCACGATTTCGCCGGTGACGTAGTCGTTGGCGACCAGCGCCGCGACGAGATCGGCGATGTCGTCCGGCTGCGCCACGCGCTTCATCGGCGACTTGCTGGTCCATAGCTCGTAGGCCGCGTCCCAGCCGGCGCTCATCGGCGTGTCGACCAGGCCGGGCGCGACGGCATTGACGCGGATCGCCGGGCCGAGCGCCAGCGCCAGCAGTTTGGTGGCGTGGTGCAGCGCCGCCTTGCTGGCGGCGTAGGGAATCGAGCCGCCCTTGGGGCGCACGGCCGCGTGCGTGCCGATGTTGACGATGCAGGCGGGCCGGCCGCTTTCGGCCGATTGTCGCAGCGCCGCCTCGGCTTCGGCCACCAGCACCCACGGCGCGATGACATTGATATCCATCATCCGCCGCCAGATGGCCGGCGTCGCCGCCTTCAGCTCGGTGTGCGGGATGCGGATCGACTCACCGGCATTGTTCACCAGCACGTCGAGCCGGCTGTGCCGTGCCAGCACCTCGGCGATCAGGCCGCGCGCCTGGGCGTCATCCGCCACGTCGGCGGCGACGTAGTCGATGGCCGCGATGTCGGCCAGCACCGCCGCGGCCGCGTCGCGCGAGCGCCGGCCATGCGCCACGACGGCGTAGCCGTCGCGTGCCAGTCGCCGCGCGATCGCCGCGCCGATCCCCGAGGTCGAGCCGGTGACCAGCGCGAGACGGCGCTCAGGAAGCGGCGGCATCGATGCTCGCCGGCACAGGCGCGAGCAGCGCCGTCGAACTGGCCGTGGCGATCAGCTTGTCGGACAAATCGCGCAGCTCGGCTTCCATGAACACGATGGTGCGACCCCAGCGCTGCACCCAGCCGCGGGCCAGGTACGTGCCGGGATGCGCCGGCGCCAGGAAGCTCACCTTGATCTCAAGGCTGGGGACGACGGCGGTGAACTTGCTGCGCGCGACGCAGGCATGCGCCATGGCGGTGTCGAGCCAACCGGTGACGAAGCCGCCCTGCACGATGCCGCCCCGGGGGCTGAACGCGGTAGAATGGCAATGCGCCCGCGTCGCCTCGCAGCGCAGGGTCGCGGCACCGCGCGCCGCGTCGACCTCGATCACCTCGGCGCCGAGCGTGGCGATCCCCGGCTCGCGGGTGGCGTTGAAGCGCCGCAATATCTCCTCGTCGGTCATCCCACCTGTCCATGCCGTCGGCTCGCCGCTTCGCTCTAGCATGAACGGCCATCGTTCTGGCAAACAAGACGCGGCTTGAACGCCTGACGACCACCGGCCGAGCCAGGCAGGCGAACGTGAGTCATCGGATCAAGATCGCCAACACCGGCGCCGAGATCTCCTGTCGGCCAGGCGAGACGATTCTGGCCGCCGCACTCGAGGCAGGCGTCCTCTATCCGCACGGTTGCCAGTCCGGCAATTGCGGCGCCTGCAAGTCGCACCTGCTCGACGGTCAGGTCGAGATGGACAGCTATGCCAGCTTCGCGCTGATGCGGGACGAGCGTGCCCGCGGCCAGATCCTGGCCTGCCGCGCCGTGCCGCGAACGCGCTGCACCGTGGCGTGGCTGGAGCTCGACGATGTGATCGCCCATCCGCGGCGCACGTTGGCAGCTGTCGTGGTCGGGATCGACGATGCCACCCACGACATCAAGCGGTTGATGCTGCGGATCGAGTCCGGCGAGCCATTCGCGTTTTCGGCCGGGCAATTCGCCAGTGTCAGCTTTCCGGGAACGCCGGCGCGCGACTACTCGATGGCCAACCGGCCTGGCGCAGACCTGCTGGAGTTCCACATTCGACGCATGCCCGACGGTACGACCAGCGAGCACGTCGCCGCCCGCGTCAGTCTCGGCGACGTCGTGCGGGTCGACGGGCCGTTCGGTACATCGTTCCTGCGCGAACGGCACCGCGGCCCGGTCCTCGCTGTTGCCGGCGGCTCCGGCCTGGCGCCGATCAAGTCGATCGTCGAGCAGGCGCTGGCCCTACGCCTGCCGCAGCCCATCAGCTTGTACGTCGGCGCGCGTCACGAGCAGGATCTCTATCTGACAGAGCATTTCGCGGCGCTGGCTGCGACGTACGCAAATTTACGCCTAGTGCCGGTGCTGAGCGCGCCGGCCGGCGCCACCGACCGGCGCATCGGCCTGCTGCACGAGGCCATCGCCGCCGATTTCGCCACCTTGGACGGGTGTAAGGCCTATGTCGCAGGCCCACCGGTGATGGTCGAGGCCGTCACCGCGACACTGACCGCCCGTGGCATGCGCCGCATCGACGTGCACGCCGACGCCTTCTACTCGGCCGCCGAGATGGCTGCCGCCGGCCGCAAGACCGGCGCGGAGATGTGAGGTTGCAGCGGTCAATTCCGTCGTCCCGAGCGGAGACGCGCGAAGCGCGGCATAGTCGAGGGACCTAGTCTCAACGATAGAGGTCGTCGCTGTCGAAAAAAAGTCCCTCCACGCGGCCCTTCGGGCCTTGGTCGGGACGACGGTAGAGTGCGCGATTGCCGTTTCGTTCGGCCACTCTTGCCGATTCACCAGTGGCGGGCGCAGGGTCGGCGATGGAATCCAATCCGTCCGGAGATCGACCATGACCGGCCCGACGAGCGCGCTGACTGTCTTTGCGCATGCCGACGGCAAGGTGCCGCACGAGCGCGGCTTCCTGCACCGGCCCGACGGACGCATCTACTACGAGGTCACCGGCGCGGGACCGGCGATCGTCTTCGCCCACGGCCTGGGCGGCAACCACTTGTCATGGTGGCAGCAGGTGCCGCGCTTCTGCGGCCAATACACCTGTGTCACCTTCGCCCATCGCGGCTTCGCACCCTCCGACCCGATCAGCAGTGGGCCCCAGCCAAGCGACTTCGCCGACGATCTCGCGGCGTTGATCGCGCACCTCGGCCTGGCAGACGTGCGGATCGTCGCGCAGTCGATGGGTGGCTGGTCGGCGGTCGAGTACGCGCTGCGTCAGCCGCCAGCGCTGAAGGCGCTGGTCCTCGCCGCCACCTCGGGCACGTTCGATCCGCGCCGCTTCGATCCGTCGGGCGGTGACCGGCTCGACGCCTGGAACCGCGAGGTCGCCGCGACGCAAGCCGGACTGACGCAGCGCGGCGTGCACGTGGCGGCCGGCGCCCGCATGGCGGCGGAACAACCGGCCCAACACTTTCTCTACGGCGCAATCGACGTGATGAGTGGCGGGCTCGACAAGAACGCGCTGCGCCAACGCCTCGGCGCGGCGCGTCGCCGCAGCCTTGAGGATGCGCGACGCATCGGTGTGCCGATCCTGTTGGTGACCGGCGCAGAAGACATTGTGTTTCCCTCGTTCATCGCGCCAGTGTTGGCCAATGCGTTGCCGCATGGACGCGCTTTGGCGATCACCGACGCCGGTCATTCCGCCTATTTCGAACGACCCGCGCAGTTCAATCGTCTTGTCGGTGATTTCCTCGCGACGACGCGCTGAGCGCGGGCCAAATCGCGGGCACCGTCGACTGCGTCAGCATTCTGCCCCCAACCGTGATGACGATTCACCCTGCGACAAAGACGCCATGCACGGCGTGTCGGCACCGGATCGGTTCGATCAAGCAACGTAAAACGCCGTTGCCATCGGCATCGATGTGCATCTTCCCAGTTTGTTCCTCTCAAAACTTGTCGCACACCCAGTGTTGCAAAATTGCAACTTTCTGCTGGACTCATGCAGCAAGCTTCGGTGAAAGTCCGGGCAACCGAAGGGCAGGGCCGGCCGATCCGCGGATGCGATCAGCAGTCGCGCGAATCGACCCACCCCGTCCCGACAAGGTAGGCCGTATAACCATCCACGTCATGCGGGGAAGGGGTACATGCCGGACACAACCGGGCAACGGTGGCGTTCTGTCGTCGTTAACATCTCTACATCTCTGAGCATCATGACCGCGGCGTGTGCACTTTGTGTCGACGCCGTGGCACAAACCACCCAAGTGGTTCGGCCTCCACAGCAGGCCAAGGTCACGGCGCCGCGTCCTGCGGCGCCGGCGGTCAAGCCGCCCAGCCTGGCGGCGAAGCCAGCGGCGGCAACCAAGCCAATCGCGGTCGCAACACCTGCGGTTCGTCGCGCCCCGGCGCTGTTCGGCGGCGCTGCCAGCGACGAGGCGAAGCCCTTCGCCATCGACCCGGGCCGGCCGCTCGCCGACCAGCTGGCGACTGTCGGCGTGGCCGGCACCGATGCCAAGGCCGCGGAACGCGCTGTCACCGAGGCGCTCAAAGGCGCCGCGCTGGCGGTGGGCAGCACCGGCCGTGCCGCCCTCATGCCGGGCACAACCCCGGCGCGCCTGCAGGGGCTGCAGATCTTCGGCCCGACCGGTCCGGTCGCCGACATTGAACGCATGGCCGACGGCAAGTTCGCGGCCAAGTCCGTGGCGCCGCCAGCGTCGTCGTCCGACCGCCCGGCCGGCCAGACCGCCGATGCGGTCGACGCTGCCGCGGTGCAGGACGATCCACG
>DATFGV010000186.1:0-2027 GCA_035249115.1 Vineibacter sp. | reverse complement strand
CCAGCACGGTCTGGTCGGCGAGGTGATAGGAAATGTCGCGGAGCGCGAGCAGGGGCGGGGCGGGCATGGCGATGGCAACTACGCAGGAGGCCGCGTCATGCCTTAGCCGACGGCCGCCGACAAGACGGTGTCTTGCCTGCGATCCGTGACGCGAAGTACCTCGCACTTGCCTTCATGGTGAGCTTGTCGAACCATGAAGGCTCTCGCACCAGCGACTGTGCGACGCTTCATGGTTCGACAGGCTCACCATGAAGCTTGCACCACTGCAGCCCGTTCCTACACGTGTCGCCAGAGCCGATGCCCGTCATGCGGCGGCAAGCGCCGGCGTCGGGGCAACCTGGCTGAAAGACCGCGCCAGCCAGTCGTCGGCGGCGTCGCGGCCGGCGTCGCGCAGGCGGGTGAGGAACGGCCAGTCGAGGTTCATCGGGCTGGAACGGTCGAGCTGGGCGACGCCGTCCTCGGCGGCGATGCGGTGCAGGCGCAGCCGCCGCAGGCGCCGCGCCATCGGCGACAGCAGCGCCAGGGTGCGGCCATAGAGCGTGCCCAACGTCGCCAACGCCTCCAGCTCACGCAGCAGCGGTGCGTTGAAGGTGATCTGGTTGAGGCGCTGCGCGATCTGCTGCGCCGAGGTCGGCAAATCGCCACCGCGCATCGGCGTCAGCTGCACGATCAGCAGGTCGGGTGCGCTCGACGCCGAGATCAGCGGCAGCAGCGGCGGATTGGCGGTGTAGCCGCCGTCCCAGTACCACTCGCCGTCGACCTCGACGGCGCGATGCAGCAGCGGCAGACAGGTCGAGGCCAGCACGGCGTTCAGCGACAGCTCGCGCTCGGTGAAGATCCGGCTGCGGCCTTCCGCGACATGCGTCGCCGCGATCAACAGGCGCACCGGCGACTGGCGGCGCAGGATCTCGAACTGCACCTCCTCGGCCAGGATGTCGCGCAGCGGATGCAGGTCCAGCGGGTTCATCTGGTAGGGAGAAAACATGCGGCTCGACAGGTCGAGCGCCATGTTCGCCGCGCCGACGAACGGCGTGCGCGCGAACGACTCGGCCACGGCGGTGAACGAGCCGCGCGTGCTGACCTGGCGCCAGAAGCGCGCCAGCGCCTCGCGCGCCGCCGCCCGTCCGCCGCGCGCCAGGCCCGAGGCCATCACCACGGCGTTGACGGCGCCGGCGCTGGCGCCGCTCACGGCGTCGATCACCGTCTCGTCGTCCTCGAGCAGACGATCGAGCACGCCCCAGGTGAAGGCGCCGTACGAGCCGCCGCCCTGCAGCGCCAGCGACACGCGTCGTCGCGGCTGCCAGGCGTGTGGCGAGAAGCGCAAGCGGTCGGCCCACGACCACAGCGTGGCGGAAAGAGATGACTTGTCTGGCATGCGACTGATTTGTGCGACGCAACATCAAAGATCAAGCCACCAAAGCGTGCTGCGTCGCCATGACGAATCTACGTCGGACGACCCGGTGCGACACTGTAGCGCCATTGATGAAACGGCGGGCACATTCGCGCCATCATTGTCGCTGTGTCACGTCGAAGGGCAGCGTGCTCACCGAATGATCTGATGCCTCGCGAGAATGCGCAGTGCATTCGCAAGGTGAATCTCGCTGTCGTCCTGAGCGAAGCGAAGGACCCGGAGCGCGGGCGTCCCGCCCGCATCGCCCGCAGCGTAAGCGTAGGGCGACATCACAGTCGTCGGCGCTTCGCGCCGAAGCGGGCCAGAGGCCCGCGCTCCGGGTCCTTCGCTTCGTTCAGGACGACGAGAGGACCCAGCGTTGGGCCCCCTGCGGTAACGCGGATCGTCGCAAACGGCACACGTTTGTGCTCGTCACAGCAGTCGAGCGCCGACGCCGAGACTGCCGACGTGCGCTCGCGTCAGCGTCGTACGGTCCCGCGTTTCGCCGTTGTCGCCGGTTTGCGCGCGGCACGGCGGGTTGCGGGCGCGGCCTGCGCCGCCTTGGGCGCCACGGCGCGCCACGCCGCCTTCAGCAGCCCGTCGAGCTGTTGCCGGTCGACCTTCGGCAGCTCGGCGA
>DATFGV010000185.1:0-6833 GCA_035249115.1 Vineibacter sp. | reverse complement strand
CTCCGGGGGAAGGTACGAGAACGCCACATGCAACTGCCCTGGGGGTCCACCGGAGCCGATCGATGCGGCTCCGGGGGAAGGTACGAGAACGCCACATGCAACTGCCCTGGGGGTCCACCGGAGCCGATCGATGCGGCGCTGCCTGATCGCCGCGACGCTTGCCGGCGTCACGCTCGCCTCGGGACCGGGCCTGGCCGCCGACACCCTGCTGACCCTGACGCCGCGGCCTGGCGTCGAGCTGCGGGTCGTGACCGACCGACCGGCGACGCCGATCGGCAGCGTGATCCTGCTTGCCGGCGGATCCGGCGTGCTCGACATCGATAGTCAAGGCCGCATCCAGAAGCTGGCCGGCAATCACCTGATCCGCACCCGCGCCGCCTATGTCCAGGCCGGTTACGCGATGTTCGCGCCCGACATGGCCAGCGACGTCAAGGGCACGCAGCGCTACCGGTTCGGCACCACGCACGCCGCCGACATCGCCCTGGTCGTGGCCGCCGCGCGCAAGGTCGCGGCCCCGGTCTGGCTGATCGGCACCAGCCGCGGCGCGGTGTCGGCCGCCAACCATTTCGTGCACCAGGCGTCGCCGCTGGCCGACGGGCTGGTGATCTCGTCCGGCACGCTGATGCGCCACAACGTTCCTGGCGCCGCCGATACCGGCGACATGGGCCGCGTCCGGGTGCCGGTGTTGCTATTGCGCCATCGCGACGACAGCTGCGCGGGGACGCCGCCGGCCGACGCGGATCGCTTCAAGGCGCTGCTGGTCAACGCCGCCAAGGTCGACATCGTGACCCTCACCGGCGGCGGGCCGCGCGACTCGCGTTCCGATCCGTGCGAGGCCAACCACTTCCACGGCTTCCTCGGGATTGAAGACCAGGCGGTGGCCGCGACCGTTGCCTGGATGCGTGCCAACGCCAAGCGCTAGGCAGCGGCCGGCGGCACGTTCTATATCTGGTCCATGAGCGACGCGCCGGCCGACCGGACCTACGACGCCAGCGGCCTGCTGTGCCCGCTGCCGGTGCTGCGCGCCAATCGCGTGCTGCGCGAGCTGTCGCCCGGCCAGACCCTGAAGGTGCTGGCCACCGATCCGGCGGCAGAGGCCGACTTTCCCGCCTATTGCCGGCAGACCGGCCACACCCTGGTGTCCAGCACCCGCGAGGGTAATGTGTTTGTGTTCCTCATCCGCAAAAAGGACGCCTGAGGCGATGGTCAACGACGAAGAGCGGGCCCACACACCAGCAATCAGCGATTCGGGCGGGCGCGTTCGCAACCGATCGGGCTGGGGTCAGGTGTGTTCACTTTCGCGCCGATTGCCGCAGCGCAAACGCGATGACACTATTGAGCACAGCCATCACAGGATGTCGTAGCCATGGCGGACCCGCGTTCCATTACAACGATCGAGCAACTCGAGGCGCTTTATGGCCTCCCGGCGCCCGAGGCACCCGCCGTGGTCAAGGAGACCGACCACATCACCGAGCACTATCGGCGCTTCATCGAGGTCTCGCCGTTCATGGTGCTGGCGACCGCCGGCCCGGAGGGGCTCGACTGCTCGCCGCGCGGCGATCCGGCCGGCTTCGTGCGCGTGGTCGACACCAGGACCGTGATGATCCCGGATCGGCGCGGCAACAACCGTGTCGACTCGCTGCGTAACATCGTGCGCGACGGTCGCGTGGCGCTGCTGTTCCTGATCCCGGGCATCGGCGCGACGCTCCGGATCAACGGCCGGGCCACGCTGTCGACCGATCCCGAGCTGTGCGCCTCGTTCGAGATGGAGGGCAAGCTGCCGCGCTCGATCATCGTGGTGACCGCCGAGCGCGTGTACACCCAGTGCCCGAAGGCCCTGGTCCGCTCCGATCTGTGGAACCCGGCGCGCCATGTAGCGAAGTCGGCGTTGCCGAGCAGCGGCGAGATCATGCAGGCGCTGACCAAGGGCAGGATCGACGGCAGGCAATACGACGCCGCCTACCCGGCTCGCCTCAAGGAAACGATTTACTAAGGGTCGCGCCCAACCGCGTGAGTTGGAGCCCGGCCAAACTCTGAAGGTGCCGGCCACGGATCCGGCGGCCGAGGCCGACATTCCCGCCCAGCGCCGGCAAACCGGCCATACCCTGGTGTCGAGCAGCCGCGATGGTTCGACGCTGGTGTTCTTGATCCGCAAGAAAAACGCCTGAGGGCGGCATCGCGCGCCCTTGCGGCCGGCCGCCTGGCCGGCTAGCCAAGCCGTCATAGTCGTAACATCGGCGCCATCGGCGTCGCCTATGAGGATGGCATGCCCGAATTCAAGACCCTCGATAACATCGCACCGGCCGGCAAACGGGTGCTGGTCCGCGTCGATCTCAATGTGCCGATGGAGGGTGGCAAGGTGACGGACCCGACGCGCATCCAGCGGGTGGCGCCGACCATCGCGGAATTGGCCGACAAGGGTGCCAAGGTGGTGGTGCTGAGCCACTTCGGCCGGCCGGGCGGCAAGGTAGTGCCGGAAATGTCGCTGAAGGCGCTGGTCGCGCCGCTGGCGGCGGCGCTCGGCAGGCCGGTCACGTTCGCCGAGGACTGCGTCGGCGCAGTGGCGCAGCAGGCCGTGGCGGCCCTCAAGGGTGGCGAGATCGCGCTGCTGGAAAACCTGCGTTTCCACAAGGCGGAAGAAAAGAACGAGGCGGGCTTCGTCGAGCAGCTGGCGGTGCTGGGCGACATTTACGTCAACGACGCCTTCTCCTGCGCCCACCGCGCGCACGCCTCGACCGAGGGCCTGGCCCACCTGATGCCAGCGGCCGCCGGCCGGCTGATGCAGGCCGAGCTCGAGGCCCTCGACAAGGCGCTGGGCGCGCCCAAGCGGCCGGTCGCGGCGCTGGTCGGCGGTGCCAAGGTCTCGACCAAGCTGGAGCTGCTCGGCAATCTGGTGGGCAAGGTCGACTGGCTGGTGATCGGCGGCGGCATGGCCAACACCTTCCTGCACGCCCAGGGAAGCGCCGTCGGCAAATCGCTGTGCGAGAAGGATCTCGCCGGTACGGCGCGCGACATCCTGGCCAAGGCGGCGGCGGCGAAATGCGCGGTGCTGCTGCCGGCCGACGCCGTCGTCGCTGCCGAGCTCAAGGCAGGCACCGCCAGCCGCACGGTCGACATCGCCGCCGTACCCGACGACCAGATGATCCTCGACATCGGCCCCAAGTCGATCGCGGCCTTGAAGGAAGCGCTGGCCGGCTGCGCCACCCTGGTGTGGAACGGGCCGCTGGGCGCCTTCGAGGTGCCGCCGTTCGATACCGGCACGAGCGCGGTGGCGCGCGAGGCGGCGGCACTGACCAGGGCCGGTACCTTGCTGTCGGTGGCAGGCGGTGGCGACACAGTCGCGGCGCTGGCACAGGCTGGCGTCGCGGACCAATTCAGCTACGTCTCGACCGCCGGCGGCGCCTTCCTGGAGTGGATGGAAGGCAAGACCCTGCCGGGCGTGTCGGCGCTGATCCGCGCGGCGTAGTGTCCCGGGACTCGAGCGCCGGAGGGCTCCGATGAGCGACGTTCAGCGACCGCCGCCGCGCCTACCGTGGGACCCGCCGGACAATTTCAAGAAGCGCGTGCCTGACGGCGACAACCGCGAGCGGCTGGTGTGCGACGACTGCAAGTTCGTGCTCTACCAAAATCCCAAGATCGTCGCCGGCTCGGTGGTCACCTGGGAGGATCGCATCCTGCTGGCGCGCCGCGCGATCGAGCCGCGCAAGGGCTTCTGGACCCTACCGGCCGGCTACATGGAGATCGGCGAGACCACCGAGCAGGCCGCCCAGCGCGAAGCGGTCGAGGAAGCCTGCTGCACCATCGAGATCGACCGGCTGCTGGCGGTCTACAGCATTGCCCGTATCGGCCAGGTGCAGATCATGTATCGCGCCCGGCTGTCCGCGCCGGAGTTTGCCTGCGGCGCCGAGAGCGCCGAAGTCCGGCTGTTCGACTGGGACGACATTCCCTGGGACGAACTCGCCTTCCCGACCGTGGTCTGGGCGCTGGCACATTTCCACCAGACGCGCGGCCGCCACGATTTCGCGACCTTCTCTAACCCGACTGGTGATCTCGCCCGCATGTGGCCGCCGCGCAAGCCCGAGGGCGTCTAGCCACGGCACAGTTCAAAGCGTCGTCCCGAGCGGAGCCGTGCGCAGTGCGGCGTAGTCGAGGGACCTTGTCTCTGCACCAACCGCCACCGACGTTGAGCCAAGGTCACTCCACGCCGCCCCTCGGGCCTTGGTCGGGACGAGGCGTTTCTCCGGATACCTCCGGGCAATCACGACGCGGGATTGAGCCGCGACAGAATCGGATCAACAGGCATCACTAGCCGCCACTGGCCCTGCAGACTAACGCCGGCGCCCCAGATCAGGCCGCGCGCCTGCAGCTCGCGCGCCTTGGCGGCACCGCCGTCGAGCGCCGCCGCGATGGCGTCGGACGGCAGCTTTTCGACCGCCGTCGTCACCAGCAGTTCGTCGAGGTCGGTGTCGTCGCGCAGGCTGGACGCGGGCGCACGCCTAATCGCCGGATGGTCGACGTTCACGGCATTGCCGACGATGGTGGCAGCGGCGTCGGCAGCGGCGGCATCGGCGGCGAACACCGTGGCGGCGTCGGCGATGCCCAGCGAGAACGAGCGGCCGCGCCAGCCCGAGGTGGCGATGCCGCGCACCGGCATATCCGCCTGCAGGACCGCTACCGCATCCAGCGCTGGCGCCGACGGGTTGACAACCACGGCCGTGCGCACTTCTTCGCCGGGCGCCAGGTGGAAGGCGATGTCTCCACCGTTGTTGACGTAGGCTTTGGCCAGCGTCCGGCCGGCCAACATCGCCTCCAGGATAGTGTCGGCGACCGCTCCGGCGACGGCGGCCATAGGCGTGATATAGACGTCGCGATAGGGCCAGACGGCCGCGGCCATGCGGCGCGCAACGGAGCCTCTCAGGCCCGACGGCGTCTCGGTCAGCGGCGTTCTCAACAGGGTGAGCTCGCCGACCAGGGTTTCGAGGACATCACCAAAGCGCTCGATCGCCTGACGCTCCGCCGCCTCGACTTCCGCCGTCGCGCCCCAGGCCTGGATGATGAGGTCGATCGGACCGTGCTGCAGGTGCAGCCGGCCGTCAGGCAACCGCGCGATCTGCGGTCCGCCCCACATGCGACTAACGCCTGCTGGGGTCGACCGGAACCTGGGAGCACTGGCGTCTCGCCCGCTCACAAGCGGGCCGGAGGCCCGCGCTCCCAGGGCGCGAGATGTCGTCCGGTCGGCGCATCGACTCACCCACTGCGTGCCGGCGGCGGCCAGACGCGGGTCTCGTGCGCCGCCGATCTTAATATGTCCTCGAGCGCCACGGCACGGTCGGCGTAGCCGCCTAGCGCCGCGTAGTCATCGCGCCTCAGGGTGAACTCGATCGGCGCCACCAGCGCCGGCGTCGGCACGTAGCCGAACGACTTGTCCGGCATGCGCGTGACGTCGACCATCAGAGTGATGCCACCGCCCGGCCAGATATAGGCCGGCGCGCCGCCGCAGGTGACGCGAGTCAGCGCATCCTTCACCGAGCGGGTCAGCCGAACGGGATTTTCGGTGACGCCGGCGCGCAGCGAGCCGCCGGCGCCGGCCATGAACATCACCGTGCACAGCGCGGGTTCGCAGTTCTCGGCGATGCGCTCCACGACCTTGCGCACCGACGCAGGCATCTCTGCCGCGACCGGCCTCAGCGTCTCGTCCAGCACGTACCAGGCGGCGTGTTCGCCCGTGGTCGACACCATCAGCAGCTTCAGGCCCGGCCAGGCCATCTTGGGGTCGATCTTGTCGATGATCTCCAGCGGATCCTTCACGTCGGTGCCACCCCAGCCCAGGCCTGGCTCGGCGACCTGGAAGTAGCGCCCCGGCGTCGACTTGCGGCCGCGCACCCGGATGCCGGCCGGTTTCATGTCGAGGAAGCGGCCGCCCTGGTGCTCGCTCAGCACACCGGTGATGTGATCATCGACGACGATCACCTCGTCGACATGGCCGTGCCATTGCGGCGCGAACATACCGATGGCGGCCGAACCGCAACCCACCCGCATGCGTTCCTCGCGCTGGGCGTTGACCACCGGTGCGCGGCCCGCCTGGACCAGCACCGTGGCGCCGTCGTCGATGGTCAGTTCCAACGGCGCGCGATTGCACAGCGCCAAGAGCGAGTCGCAAGTGACCACGCCCTCCTTCTTGCTGCCACCGGTCAGGTGCCGCACGCCGCCCAGCGATAGCATCTGCGAGCCGTACTCGGCCGTGGTCACATGGCCGACCTGCTCGCCCTTGACCCGCACCGCCGCCTGCTCGGGACCGAGATAGCGGTCGGTGTCGATCTTCACCTTCACGCCGCAGTAGCTGAAGATGCCTTCGGTCACGACCGTGACCATGTCGACGTTGTCGATACGGCTCGAGACGATGAACGGCGCCGGCTTGTAGTCGGGGTAGGTGGTGGTGGCGCCGATGCCGGTGACCACGGCGCCGCGACCCAACGCGCCGTCCCACGCCGCCTCGTCGCCTTGCACGAAGGGCACCCGCGGCAACTCGCTGGTCTGCAGCAGCACCAGCGGGTCGACCCGTACCAGGGTGCCGCCTTCGTTGGCGTAACGATCGCAGGCGCCGGCCTTGCCCGGCCGGATGCGACACAGCACCGGGCAGGCGTCGCAGCGCACGATGCCCGCCTCGCGTTCGGCCTTCGACAGGGCGATGTCGTCGGTCATGGGTTACTCGCTTCTCCCCGCGAAGGCGGGGAGAAGGTGCCCCGAAGGGACGGATGAGGGGCTTGGCGATGTACGAACAGATGAGTCTTGTGCAGTTTGAAACGTCAGCGTCATCCATATGCTTGGGGTAT
>DATFGV010000184.1:0-5946 GCA_035249115.1 Vineibacter sp. | reverse complement strand
ACACCGTGGCACAGGACACGGCGACGGGCTTCTTCCACTACGCCACACTGACGCAAGACAAGTCCCAATTGTTGCCGCTCGGTCCGCGAGTCGGATCGTCAGCCGCGCCTGGCGACAGCCCGCGGCACCTGCGGACCAGTCGAACGGCGTCCCGGGCGCGCGCTGCAGCCGCGCACGCCGCAGACGGAACGCAGCGTCGTTGGGAGGTTCGCCGCCAACAGCGCCAAACCCGGATCGCCGCATCGGCCCCCGGCCGGTCAGCCCCGCCTCTTCCGGCGGTGCCAAGCGGCGATGTCGTCGGTTTGTGCCTGCTGATTCAGTTCCCCGATGTCGTCGGCACCATCTCACAACAGGAAGTCGACAACTTCTGCAACCAGGCCGGCTATTCGGGATTCGGCAACAACGGCTCGGTGTACGACTACTTCCTGAACGTGTCGGACAGCCGTCTTCGCTACAAGAATGCCGTCACGGCCTACTACACCGCGCAACACAGTCGGAACCATTACACCGACCCGGCGATCCCGTTCGGAACACGGGCTCGCGAGCTGATCCTTGAGGCGCTTACCCATCTGCAAAACACGGGCTTCAACTTTGCCCAGTTGAGCAGCGACTCTGGCGGGTTCATCTACGCGCTGAACGTCTTCTACGCCGGACCGCGCGTCAACGCCTGGTCGCAAGGGCTCTGGCCGCACGCATGGGCGCTGGCCTCGCCATTTCAGGCGACCCCGACCAAGAAATTCAACGACTATCAGATCACCGACATGGGCACACAGCTGACGATCGGGACGTTCTGTCACGAGAACGGGCACATGGTATGTGATTTCCCCGACCTCTATGACTATGGTTCCGAGTCGAACGGTGTCGGTGACTACTGTCTGATGTGCTTTGGCGGTCCCGACAGGAATCCGACCGAAGTCAGCGCCTACCTGAAGAACGAAGCCGGTTGGGCATCGAACCTCACCACGATGCAGCCGTCGACGACGTACTCGTTGCCGGCCGGCCAGAACAGCTTCCTGATCCACCCGCGTAGCGCGACCGAGTACTTCATTCTGGAGAATCGCCAGCGTACGGGCCGCGATGCGGGCTTGCCCGACGCGGGACTGGCGATCTGGCATGTCGACGAGCTCGGCAACAACAGCAACGAGCAGATGACCTCGGCCATGCACTACCAGCTGTCGTTGGAGCAGGCCGACGGTAGATTCGACCTCGAGCGTGCGGCCAACGGCGGCGACAGCGACGACCTGCACGGCGCGCCTGGCCGCACCCGGTTCGGGGTGGGCACCGCGCCGAACTCCAACTGGTGGGACGGCACCGCGTCGGGTCTCGACATCATCTCGGTGTCGGCTCCCGCTTCGACAATGACCGTTTCCACCGGTCCCGGACCGGCATTGGTCGTGAACAACTTCGGCTACAACGCCGGAGGCTGGCGCGTCGATATGCACCCGCGCCTCATGGCCGATACCACAGGTGATCGACGCGCCGACATCGTCGGCTTCGGCAACGCCGGCGTCTATGTCTCGCGCGCCAACGCCGACGGCACCTTCGGTGCACCGCAGCTCGTCGTCAACAACTTCGGCTATAACGCCGGAGGCTGGCGTGTCGACATGCACCCGCGCTTCATGGCCGATACCAGCGCCGATGGACGTGCCGACATCGTCGGCTTCGGCAACGGCGGCGTGTATGTCTCGCGCGCCAATGCCAACGGCACCTTCGGCGCGCCGCAGCTCGTCGTCGCCAACTTCGGCTACAACGCCGGAGGCTGGCGCGTCGACATGCACCCGCGCTTCATGGCCGACACCACCGGTGACCGACGCGCTGACATCGTCGGCTTCGGCAACGCCGGCGTCTATGTCTCGCGCGCCAACGCCGACGGCACCTTCAGTGCGCCGCAACTGGTCGTCAACAACTTCGGCTACAATGCCGGAGGATGGCGTGTGGACCGCCACCCGCGCTTCATGGCCGACACCACCGGCGACGGACGTGCCGACATCGTCGGCTTCGGCGACGCCGGCGTGTACGTCTCGCGGGCCAACGCCAACGGCACATTCAGTGCGCCACAGCTGGTCGTCAACAACTTCGGCTACAACGCCGGAGGCTGGCGCGTCGACCGTCATCCGCGCTTCATGGCTGACACCACCGGCGATGGCCGCGCTGACATCGTCGGCTTTGGCGACGCCGGCGTGTATGTTTCGCGCGCCAACGCCAATGGCACCTTCAGCGCGCCACAGCTGGTCGTCGCCAACTTCGGCTACAACGCCGGCGGCTGGCGCGTTGACCGCCACCCGCGCTTCATGGCCGACACCACCGGCGACGGACGCGCTGACATCGTCGGCTTCGGCGACGCAGGCGTATACGTCTCACGCGCCAATGCCGACGGCACCTTCAGTGCGCCGCAGCTCGTCGTCCCCAACTTCGGCTACAATGCTGGCGGATGGCGCGTCGACCGCCACCCGCGCCTCATGGCCGACACTACCGCCGATGGCCGCGCCGACATCGTCGGCTTCGGCGACGCAGGCGTCTGGATGTTTCGGTGGTGACGTGCACGCTCCCGTGACCGCAAGGTCGGGAGTGCCGTGCAGCAACGGACTGACGCCGCCAGCCTTGGCGAGGTCGGCAAGCGACACTCGCGCATTGCCTGGCGGCGGCATCCCTCTTCGTCAGCGCCGCAAGGCCGGCGCTGACGGTGACGATGGGGGTTTCGCGAGACTAGATCAGGGCCGCAGCACGGGCCAGCCGGAACCATCGCCGCTTGGACGGCGAGGACGGTAGGCGCGTCGTGGCTGCGCAGTGCTCGAACCGAACCGGGACGACCTGCTGGTCGCCCTTGTGCTCGGACGACTATTCCCGCGGCGGATAGCGTTCAAACATCGGCAATTCGTGCGCCCGTTCCATCCAGGCGATGCGCTCGGCAACCTGGATGTGAGCCCGAGCCGGGACGGCATCCGGCTCGTCATAGGTTGCGCTCTGGATGTCAATGATCCCAGGCAGGATTTCGGCATTGGTGTAGAACAGCCCCGTGCCGCAGTCAGGGCAGAAATGCCTCCGGCCATGTTCCGAGGATTGGTAGATCTTCGGCGTGCCCTTTGTCACCTTGACGGCATCGAACGGGTACATCGTCCAGCCAACCATCGGTGCGCCAGCGCTGCGTCGGCAATCGCTACAGTGACATAGCGCGTGTGTGATCGCGTCGCCGTTTGCTTCGTAGCGAACCTTGCCGCAATGACAACCGCCCGTGATAGGCATTTCATCGCCTCCAGCATTGCACTGCGCCGATGCTCCGGCTTCGCCACTTCAGGAAGGCCGCTGTCGGCGCGCAACAGACGGCCGGCCGCAACCCCTATGCCCGCGCCCGCTCGACGGCGTTGATCGCCGGCGTCGCCCGCAGCGCCGCGGTGATATCGGCGAGGTGCCGCGCGTCGGCCACCTCGATATCCAGCAGCATGTCGAAGAAGTCCGACGAGCGGTTGGTGATCTTGAGGTTGATGATGTTGCCGTCGTTGCGGGCGATCACCGTCGACAGGCTGGACAATGAGCCGGTGCGGTTCTCGACCGTGACCCGCAGGCGCCCGACGTACTTCGCGCCGGTGTCGGCGGCGCCCTGCCAGCCGACGTCGATCCAGCGCTCGGGCTGATGTGCCAGGCTCTCCAGGGTCTCGCAGTCGATGGTGTGGATGGTGACGCCCTTGCCGGTGGTGATGATGCCGACGATGCGGTCGCCCGGCAGCGGGTGGCAGCAGCGCGCGAAATGCACCGCCATGCCCGGGATCAGGCCACGCACCGCGATCGACGGATCGTCGGCCTGCGGCTCGTGGCCGTCGCGCAGGCGGGCGCGGGCGCGGGCGATCGGCACGACGTCGGCGCCACCCTTGTGCGGCCGTGACGATTTCAGGCCAGGATAGACGGCGTGCACCACCTCCCGCGCCGGCACCAGGGCGGCGCCGACGGCGGCGTGGAGGTCCTCGATCGACTGCTGCTTGAAGTTGGCCAGTACGTCGTTAAGGCCCTTCTCGGTCATCGCCTCGCCGGCTTCGGTGAACGCCTTGTTGAGCAGCGACTTGCCCAGCCCGACATACTCCTCGCGCTGCTTTGAGCGCACGAAGCGGCGGATCGCCGCCTTGGCCTTGCCGGTGACGACGAAGCGCTCCCAGGTCGGCGACGGGGTCTGCGCCTTGGAGGTGTCGATCTCGACCTGATCGCCGTTGTGCAGCGAATTGCGCAACGGCACCATGCGGCCGTTGACCTTGGCGCCAACGCAGGTGTCGCCGACCTGGCTGTGCACCGCGTAGGCGAAGTCGACCGGCGTGGCGCCGCGCGGTAGGGTGATCAGGTCGCCCTTGGGCGTGAAGCAGAACACCTGGTCCTGGAACATCTCGAGCTTGGTGTGCTCGAGGAACTCCTCTGGACCCGCCGCCTTGTCGAGGATATCGAGCAGGTCGCGCAGCCAGCGGTACTGGTGGCCCTCGGTGTCGGGCGCGCCCTCCTTGTAGGCCCAATGCGCCGCGGCGCCATGCTCGGCGATGTCGTGCATCTGCCGGGTGCGGATCTGCACCTCGATGCGGTTGCCGCGCGGCCCGTGCAGGCCGGTGTGCAGCGAGCGGTAGCCGTTCGGCTTGGGAACCGAGATGTAGTCCTTGAACCGATCGGGCACGGTCCGGTAGCGGCCATGCAGCGCGCCCAAGGCGGCGTAGCAGTGCTGCAAGCTGTCGACCACGACACGGAACGCCATGATGTCCGACAACTGCTCGAACGACACGTTCTTGCTGCGCATCTTGCGCCAAACCGAGTACGGCGTCTTCTCCCGGCCGGTGACCTCTGCTTCGATGCCGGCCTCGCGCAACGAGGCGCGCAGCTCCGTGCAGATGTCCGGTACCAGGGTGCGGCCGTGCTCGCGCAGGAACTGCAGCCGGTTGACCACCGATTCGCGGCCCTCGGCATTGAGTTCGGCGAACGACATGTCCTCGAGCTGCTCCTTGACCCGCTCCATGCCGATGCGCGACGCCAGCGGCGCGTAGATGTCCATGGTCTCGCGCGCGATCCGCCGGCGCTTGTCGGGATCGCGGATGAACCGCAAGGTCTGCATGTTGTGCAGGCGGTCGGCGAGCTTGACCAGCAGCACGCGGATGTCATCCGACATCGCCACCACCAGCTTGCGGAAGTTCTCCGCGTGCTTGGTGTCGTCCGACTGCAGCTGCAGGCGGGACAGCTTGGTGACGCCGTCGACCAGCTTGGCGATCTGCGGCCCGAACAGCCGTTCGATCTCCTCCAGGGTGGCGTCGGTGTCCTCGACCGTGTCGTGCAGCAGGCCGGTGACGATCGAGGCCGAATCCAGGCGCATGTCGGCCAGTAGACCGGCCACTTCCACGGGATGGGAGAAATAGGGGTCACCCGAGGCGCGGACCTGGGCGCCGTGCTTGCGCAGCCCATAGACGTAGGCGCGGTTCAGCAGCTCCTCGTCCGCGTTCGGATCGTAGGATTTGACCCGTTCGACCAGCTGGAACTGCCGAAGCATAGTGGCCTGCCTGAACCTCCACACGAAATATAGCGACCGGAGCGCTTTTTCGCCATGGCGGCGGCAGATGCCAGATATCAGCGATCAGACGATCAACGGGGGCAATCTAGACGAAGAAAAAGGCACCAGAGGCGAACCCCTGATGCCTATTCCTTGATTGTTGATCGCTGAACTACGGCTGATCGGTGTCGTCGTAGTCGTCGGCGGGCAGCGGGCGTGGCTGCGAGGCCTCGGCACCCTGCTGGGCCAAGGTCGCGGCAAGATGCTCCTCGAGCTCGAGCATCTCGTTACCCTCTTCCGGCTTGTCGACCTCGCCTTCCTTCTGCAGACCCTTGACGATGCGCTCGTTGAGCACGTCGAGCTGCAGCTTCTGCTCGGCGATCTCGCGCAGGGCGACCACCGGGTTCTTGTCGCGGTCGCGATCGATGGTGAGGTCG
>DATFGV010000183.1:0-16122 GCA_035249115.1 Vineibacter sp. | reverse complement strand
CCACAGGGGTCATCAAGAAATACCGCGCTGCAACTGGGGCGCGGCCCCTCACCCGGTTCGCTTCGCACCCGACGTCTCCCCGTTGGAGAGAGGTCAGGCCTGTCTCTGCACTGTCTGCAGCGAACGTCACTCCGCCGCCGTCTTGGCGGCGTTGGCCTTGGTCGCCATCGGGCCCATCAGGCCTGACGGATCGACCAGCTTGCCGTGCGCGATCATGTTGTGGGCGTGCGCCAGATGATGCAGCGCGAACGAGGTCTGCATCGCGGTGCGACGCCCTTGCGCGTCCTGCGCGGCGTTGACCGCCTCCTTCACCAGCTTGAGCGCGAACAGCGGCTTCTTGGCGATGCGCTCGGCCATCGCCAGGGTGAAGGCCTCCAGCTCGGCGCGTGGCACGACATGGTTCACCATGCCCAGCCGATGCGCCTCGGCGGCGTCCAGCCAGTCGGCGGTGAACAGGAACTCCTTGGCCTTGCGCACGCCCAGTTCCCACGGGTGCATGAAGAACTCGGCGCCGCCGACGCCCATCGCCACGGTCTGGTCGAGGAACTGCGCGTCATCGGCCGCGATGATGATGTCGCACGGCCACATCAGCATTAGGCCACCGGCGATCGCCTTGCCGTGCACCGCAGCCATGGTCGGCTTGGGGATGTTGCGCCAGCGCTCGCAGAAGCCGACATAGATCTCCTTCTCGCGCGCGAACTGCGCCTCGGCGCCCGGCTTGCCGAAGCCGCTCCAGGTCTCGACCGTGCGGTGCCGGCGCATCGCGCCATGCCCATCGGGCTCGCGCAGATCGTGGCCTGACGAGAAATGCGGCCCGTTGGCGGCGACGATGATCACCTTGACCTCATCGTCCTGGGCGGCGCGGTCCATGGCGTCGTTGAAGGCGTAGAGGAACGCCGTGTCCTGCGCGTTGCGCGTGTCGGGCCGGTTCAGCACGATCCGCGCGATGTGCGGCGCCGGCGTTTCGTACAGGATCGTTGTGCTGTCGGTCGCGGCCATGAGCTTCCTCTCCGGTGTTAATGCGTAATCCTATACCCATTTCATTCGTCCCTGCGTCCGGCTGGTGAAGCAAATCAGGAAGGACAATGGTCGACTGCGCGACAGTGACGAAGCTATCGGCGCTTCCCGTCTGGCAGGGGCAAACCGGTGGTCTCGTCGAGGCGATAGACGATTGTCTCGAACCCCTCCGCCTCGCTCGGCATCACGATGTACGAGGTGATGATGTCGAACTCCTCGTCCGTCGCCGCGAACGCGTGCGTGCCCTCGGCGTTGCGTTGCCGCAGGCGGGCCCGGCAGACGTCGTCCGGCACGTCGAGCACATGCAGGCAATGGGCGGCGCCGGCCGCCTCGAAGATGCCGCGCATCCACTGCCGGTTGGCCACCGTGTTGGCCGGGAAGTCGAGCACGACCGACAGGCCGGCTTTGAGCAGCGCCACCAGGTGGTCACCCATCGCCGCGCGCAGGCGCCGCGAATAGCGCGCGTAGTCGTCGACTGTCTGCATCTCTTCCTTGAAGAGATGCGACGTCCAGTGGTCCTCGCTGATCAGCACCGTGCCTGGCGCGGCGGCGAGCCTCTTTGCGAGGGTGGACTTACCGGCAGCAACGTTGCCGTACAGCATGTGCAGCGTCGGCGTGGGCGGCGTCATGGGAGCACCGGAAGGTGCCGTCACTGAGTGACGGCCGGGCTCAATCGCACGTGGTGGCCCAGCCCGGGTCGCCGGGCCGCGGCAGGCATGCGCATCACATCCGCGAAGGTGAGCACCGTCACGCTGCGTCAGCCGCTGCTGGACCCGACGACGGCGATGGCTTCGATCTCGACCAGCGTATCCATCGTCGCCAGTGAGCTCACCTCAACCAGGGTGCTGGTCGGGAAGTCGCCGCTGAACACCTCGGCGCGCGCTCGCCACACCTGGGTGTTCTGCCGGATGTTGACGACATAGACGATGATCTTGACCACGTCGTTGATCTGGCCGCCGGCGGCTTCGACGAGATGCTTGATCTTGCCGAAGATCACCTTGGACTGCTCGTACTCGTCGGCGCCCTCGATCTTGTCGCCGACGCGCGCGGTCATGCCGGCGACAAACACCATGTCGCCGACGCGGATGCAGTTCGACCAGCGCTGCGGCGGCGGCTCGGCGACATGCGGACTGACGACGCGGGTGCGTTTGGGCATCGTTTCCTTCCTCCATGCGTTATGGTGGCCGGCAGCTTATCAGTGGCTAACCGGGAGCTGTCCATGCTGAAGGTCTGGGGCCGCAGAAATTCCTTCAACGTCCAGAAGGTGCTGTGGCTCGTTGGCGAGCTGGGGCTGGCTCACGAGCATATCCCGGCCGGCGGCGACTTCGGCCGCCTCGACGAGCTCACATTCCGAAGGATGAATCCGCACGGACGCGTGCCGGTGATTGAGGACGACGACGTTGTCGTATGGGAATCGCACGCCATTCTCCGCTATCTCGCAACCCGCTACGACCGCGGCGGACTGTGGCCACATGAGCCCGCAGATCGGGCATGGATCGATGGCTGGATGGACTGGTCGCAAACGGCATTGCAGCCGGATTTTCTGATGGGCGTGTTCTGGGGCTGTTATCGAACGCCGGAGGCACAGCGCGACCGGCAGGCGATCGGCAAGAGCATCGACCGCTGTTCCAGCCATTTCCGTCTGCTTGACCGCGTGCTCGCCACGCGACAATTCCTCGCCGGCGAGCAGTTCTCGCTGGCGGACATACCCGCTGGCACGGCGCTCTACCGCTACTTCGAACTGGATATCGAGCATCCCGACGTGCCGAACGTCACCGCCTGGTACCAGCGCCTTCAGGCGCGATCGGCCTATCGCACGCATGTCATGGTGCCTTTCCACGAGCTGCGCGGTCGTCTCGACTACTGAGGTGCCTAAACCATCAAATGCTTGCGCACCTGCTCCGGCGTCAGCGCCTTGGCCGGCCCCTCCAGCACGACCTCGCCGCGGTCCATCACGCTGATGTGGTCGGCCAACGATTGGGCGAAGTCGAGATACTGTTCGACCAGCAGGATGGCCATGTCGCCACGCGCGGCGAGCGATCGGATGACACGCTCGATATCCTTGATGATCGACGGCTGGATGCCCTCGGTTGGCTCATCGAGCACCAGCAGCTTGGGTCGCGTCACCAGCGCGCGGGCGATGGCGAGCTGCTGCTGCTGGCCGCCGGACAGATCGCCGCCGCGGCGGCCGAGCATGTCCTTCAGCACCGGAAACAGCGTGAAGATCTCGTCGGGCACGTGGCGCAGCGCCTTGGCCAGTGGCGCGAAGCCGGTCTGCAGGTTTTCCAGCACGGTGAGCCGCGGGAAGATCTCGCGGCCCTGCGGCACCAGCGCCAGGCCGCGGCGGGCGCGCTCGTGCGGCTTCAAGGTCGAGATGTCCTCGTCGTTCCAGAAGATCTTGCCGCCCCTGATCGCCTGCAGGCCGAAGATGGCGCGCAGCAGCGAAGTCTTGCCAACGCCATTGCGGCCCAGCACGCAGGCGATCTTGCCGGTCTCGGCCTTGACGCTGACCGAGCGCAGCGCGTGCGAGGCGCCGTAGAACAGGTCGATCGACTCGACGCGGAGCATGGTCAGGGACTCATGCCTTCCCCACGCTTGCGTGGGGAAGGTGGCCGAAGGCCGGATGGGGAGCCGACGTGGTGATTGTCATGGAGAGACCACGTCGGGTCCCCTCCGCCCCTTCGGGGCACCTCCCCACTTCGTGGGGAGGCAAATCCGTTTCGGGGCTCGCGCCGCATCTCAGCGCCCCAGGTACACGTCGACGACGCGCTGGTCGCGCTGCACGTGGTCGAGCGAGCCTTCGGCCAGCACCGAACCCTCGTGCAGAACGGTGACGCGCACGCCGAGCTCGCGCACGAACTGCATGTCGTGCTCGACCACCACCAGGGTGCGCTCGCCGGCCAGCTCCTTGAACAGCCGGGCCGTCTGCTCGGTCTCGACATCGGTCATGCCGGCCACCGGCTCGTCGAGCAGCAACAGCTGCGGCTCGGCCAGCAGCAGCATGCCGATCTCCAGCCACTGTTTCTGGCCGTGGCTCAGTGCGCCGGCGGCACGGGCGCGCTGACCGCCGAGACCGATCAGGCCGAGCATGTCGTCGATCTTGCGCCGCGCCGAGCCGTCGAGCCGCGCCATCAATGTGGCGAGCGTGCGACGGTCCATGCGCAATGCCAGCTCGAGGTTCTCGAACACCGTCAGGTTCTCGAACACGGTCGGCTTCTGGAACTTGCGCCCGATACCGAGGTTGGCGACCTGCGCCTCGTCGAGCCGCGTCAGGTCGATGCGGCCGGCGAACTGCACGACACCGGTGTCGGGCCGCGTCTTGCCGGTGATGACGTCCATCATCGTCGTCTTGCCGGCGCCATTGGGGCCGATGACGGTGCGCATCTCGCCCTTGCCGATCGCCAGCGACAGGTTGTTCAGCGCCTTGAAGCCGTCGAAGCTGACCGTGACGTCGTCAAGAAACAGCAGCGTATCGCCCCGCGCCGTCTCGGCGACGGGATCCGGCTCACCCGAAACAGCCGCGACGCTCATGTCGCCACCGCCGGCCGGCTGGTGGCCTTCGGCGCGCCACCGGCGTCATCAGGTGGGCCGACGGCCGCGGCGACGGTAGCTCCATCCACCGGGATGGCCGCGCCATTGGCAAGCTCCGGCGCCGCGGCGGCACCGGCGCGCGCGGTGGCGCGGCGCGCCTGCCAGTCGCGCACCACGCCGACCACGCCGTTGGGCAGGAACAGGGTGACGACGATGAACAGCGCGCCGAGGAAGAACAGCCAGATCTCGGGCGCAGCGCCGGTCAGCCAGGTTTTCGCGATGTTGACGATGAAGGCACCGAGGATGGCACCCAGCAAGGTGCCGCGGCCGCCGACCGCGACCCAGATCGCGATCTCGATCGAATTGGCCGGCGAGAACTCGCCGGGGTTGATGATGCCGACCTGCGGCACGTAGAGCGCACCGGCGAGCCCTGAGATCATGGCGGCGACGACGAACACGAACAGCTTGGCGCCGGTCGGCGAGTAGCCGAGGAATCGCACCCGGCTTTCGGCGTCGCGCAGGGCGAGGCAGACGCGACCGAGCTTCGAGGCGACGATCCAGCGGCACAGCAGGAACGACAGGCCGAGCCCGACGGCCGAGGCGATCAGCAGGCCGACCCGGGTCGACGGCGTTTGGATCGGGAAACCCAGCAGGTCCTTGAAGTCGGTGAGCCCGTTGTTGCCGCCGAAGCCCATGTTGTTGCGAAAGAAGGCCAGCATCAGCGCGAACGTCATCGCCTGCGTGATGATCGACAAATAGACGCCGGTCACGCGCGAGCGGAAGGCGAGCCAGCCGAGCACGAAGGCCAGCGCCGCCGGCACCAGCACCACCATCAGGGCGGCGAACCAGAACATGTCGAAGCCGTGCCAGTACCAGGGCAGCTCCTTCCAATTGAGGAACACCATGAAGTCGGGCAGCACCTCGTGCTTGTAGACGCCGCGATCGCCGATCTGGCGCATCAGGTACATGCCCATGCAGTATCCGCCGAGCGCGAAGAAGGCGCCCTGCCCCAGGCTGAGGATGCCGGCGTAACCCCAGATCAGATCCATGGCGAGCGCCAGCATGGCGTAGCAGCAGTACTTGCCGATCAGCGGCACCAGGTAGTCGGGCAGATGCAGCGCGCCGCCCGGCGTCATCAGCCGGTTGGCGACCGGCAGCAGCACGATCAGCGCGAAGCCGATCGCCAGGAACGCCAGCCAGCCGCGCGGCGAGAGCAGGCTTCCCTGGGAGCGCGGGCCTCCGGCCCGCTCATGGGCGGGCGGGACGCCCGCGCTCCCAGGAGCATGACCACTATCAACCACGTCATTGCTCCACGAAGCGGCCCTTGAGCGCGAACAGGCCGCGCGGGCGCCACTGGATGAAGAGGATGATGAACACCAGCACCGCGACCTTGCCGAGCACGGCGCCGGCGAAGGGCTCCAGGATCTTGTTGATGATTCCCAGCGACAGCGACGCCACCAGGGTGCCGAGCAGGTTGCCGACGCCGCCGAACACCACGACCAGGAAGCTGTCGACGATGTAGATCTGGCCGAGGTTGGGGCTGACATTGCCGATCTGGCTGAGCGCCACGCCGGCCATGCCGGCCAGACCCGAGCCCAGCCCGAAGGTCAGCGCATCGACCCGCGCCGTCGGGATTCCCATCGCCGAGGCCATGTCGCGGTTCTGGGTGACGGCGCGCATGTGCAGCCCGAACGCGGTGCGCCGTAGGATCAGCGCGATCACACCCAACATCAGGAAGCAGAAGACGATGATGTAGAGCCGGTTCCAGGCGACAAAGAAGCCGCCCATCAGGTCGAAGCCGCCGGTCATCCAGTCGGGGTTGGCGACCTCCTTGTTCTGGGCGTCGAAGATCGAGCGCACCGCCTGCTGCAGCACCAAGCTGATGCCCCAGGTCGCCAGCATGGTTTCCAGCGGCCGGCCGTAGAGGTAGCGGATGACGCCACGTTCCAGCAGAACGCCGACCGCGCCGGAAACCAGGAACGCGACGGGCAGCGAGATCACGAGGTAGAAGCCGACGAATTCCTTGGGCAGCAGCGCGCGGCAGGCAAGCTGCACGGTGTAGGCGGTGTAGGCGCCCAGCATGATCATTTCGCCATGCGCCATGTTGATGACGCCCATCACGCCAAAGGTGATGGCGAGCCCGACCGCCGCGAGCAGCAGCACCGAGCCCAGGCTGATGCCCTGGAAGACGTTTTCGGCGAGGCCAACGATCGCAAGCCGGCGCTCGATCGAGGCCAGCGCCGATTCCGCCGCCTTCAGGACGTCGGGCGGCGACTCGCGGTTGTTGCGCACGCCGGCCAACAGGTTGCGCACCTGCGGATCGGCGGTGCCGGCCAGCTGCTCGATGGCCTTGATCCGGTCGGCGACATCGCCAGCGTTGACCCGCGCCGCGGCCAGGCTGAAGCGAATGGCCGCCAGCACCTCGGCGTCCTTCTCGCTCTTCTGCGCCCGTTCCAGGGCGGCGGCGGTTTCCGGCGTCGGGTTGGCGAACGCGGCCCTGGCAGCCGCAAGTCGCGTCGCCCGATCGTCGCTGAACAGTGACAGCTTGGAGAGCGAGGCCGAGATAACGCCGCGCAGGCGGTTGTTGACCCTCACCTTCTCGACGTCGGCGGCCGGCAACTCGCCGAGGCCCTGGCCGGTGGCGGCGTCGAAGTAGCGCGCGCCGTCGGCGATCAGCGCCGCGCCGTCGGCCTTACGCTGAAACATCTGGCCGTCGGACAGCGCCTTCAGCGCCGGCACGGCCCGGCCGTCACCGAGATCGCCAAGCTTCTCCGCCGCCTGCAGCTTGTCGGCAAAATCGTCCGAGGCGAGCTTGCGGATCCACTCCTCGAAGCTTTGGGCATTGGCCGGCGTGGCGAAGGCCAGCGACAGCGCCAGAAGCGCAACCAGCGTGCGACCCAAAACCTTCAGACGCGACATTGAAGCCCCGACTCCGTCGACGACAGCGTTGCGGTCGCGTCGTCGACCCATCCCCAACGAACCGCGCGGCTTCCGGCTGTTGCCTATTGGCGCACTGCCTAGTTTGCAAGCATCGTGCCGAAAAAATCGAGCCTCCACACGCAGTGAGGAGGTGTCCCGAAGGTGCGGAGGGGAACCAACCTGGTGCCCGTTCGCGGCACCACGATGGTTCCCCTTCGGCCTTCGGCCACCTTCCCCACGCCAAGGCGCGGGGAAGGAAAGCCATCAACGACTACTGCGAGAACTTCGGCTTTTCGCAGTTGCCGCAGACCCAAGGATAGGTCCAGTCGGCGGTGAGCTTGGCGCTCTCCGGGATGAACTTCGACCAGGCGTCGGCGACCACCGGGCCCTTGGTCTGCCAGACGATCTCGAACTGGCCGTTGGCCTGGATCTCGCCGATCAGCACCGGCTTGGTGATGTGGTGGTTGGCGGTCAGCAACGACTCGCCGCCCGACGGCGCCTTGACCTTCTGGCCGTAGAGCGCCTGGCGGACCGAATCGACGTTGGTCGTGCCGGCCTGCTGCACCGCTTGCGTCCACATCTTGAAGCCGATGTAGGTCGCTTCCATCGGATCGTTGGTGACGCGCTTGTCGTTCTTGATGAAGGTCTTCCACTGCTTGATGAAGGCCTCGTTAACCGGCGCCTTGACCGACTGGAAGTAGTTCCAGGCCGCCAGATGGCCAACCAGGTTCTTGGTGTCGATGCCGGCCAGCTCTTCCTCGCCGACTGAGAATGCGACCACGGGAATGTCGGAGGCCTTGATGCCGGCGTTGGCGAGCTCCTTGTAGAACGGCACGTTGGCGTCGCCGTTGATGGTCGAGACGACGGCGGTCTTCTTGCCGGCCGAGGCGAACTTCTTGATGTCGGCCACGATGGTCTGCCAGTCGGAGTGACCGAACGGCGTGTAGTTGATCATGATGTCTTCCTTCTTCACGCCCTTGGCGAGAAGGAAGGCTTCCAGGATCTTGTTAGTGGTGCGCGGATAGACGTAGTCGGTGCCGGCCAGCACCCAGCGCTTCACCTCGCCGCCGTCCTTCGACATCAGGTATTCGACGGCCGGGATCGCCTGCTGATTGGGCGCGGCGCCGGTGTAGATGATGTTGCGCGAGCTCTCCTCGCCCTCATATTGCACGGGGTAGAACAGCAGGCCGTTCAGCTCCTCGAACACCGGCAGCACCGACTTGCGGCTGACCGAGGTCCAGCAGCCGAACACGACGTCGACCTTCTCCTTCTGGATAAGCTCGCGCGCCTTCTCGGCGAACAGCGGCCAGTTCGACGCCGGGTCGACCACCACCGCCTCGACCTTGCGGCCGAGCAGGCCACCCTTCTTGTTGATGTCGTCGACCATCATCAGGACGGTGTCCTTGAGCGTGGTCTCGGAGATCGCCATCGTACCCGACAGCGAATGCAGCACGCCGACCTTGATCGGTGGTTGCTGGGCCGCCGCCCCCAGAGTCCACCCGGCCACCGTCGCCACTACGGCCGACGCCGACGCCCAATTCGTCCATTTGCCCATGCCTTGCCCCCTTCGCGAGCGTTCGCGTCGGCCCGCATGGGCCGAGCGTGTGCGCTTCACTGCAAGAGGCAGGCCAAATGGCAGGCAATCCGTGGTCGCTACAGGCACCAACGGGATTTCGAGACCGGTTGTGCGCGAAGGAATTGCGGTGCGCTGCCGCGGCGCCCAGCCTGATGCGGAAGGCATCATAGGGGCTATTTTTGTGACTATTTTTTGTGCAAAACTATTGCGATGATGTTACGACCGGTGCTTTCGTCCTGTTTGATTGCTTAATTGATGATCAGATGCTGCCTGATTTGCCCTGGCGCGGGTGGGCCGGGTGGTCCGCCACGCCGTTTAGGGCGTTGGCGTTGGATCAGCGGTCGAAGCGGCCAAGCGGGCCGGCCGCTAACAAAGGTGGCGCGCGGCGACTTGGCAATGCGCAACCGTCGTCGGGAATATAATGTCGTCGAGGTGCGTATATGGATTTGACCCGATACGTCCGGAACCGCGGCGACGGTCCGTTTCGTGCGCTGAACTGGGGGCAAGTTTGCTATATACTGCACCCAATGTTATTGCAGTGCGATTGAAGCGATCGCCGCTTGCCATGATGGCGTCACTTTTTCGATTGACGAGCGCTCACTCATTTCTGTAGACTGAGAGCGTTCGCCACAGGAGGCATCCATGTTCCGGGTTTTCGCGTTGGTCGTCGCTCTGCTGGGCGTCGGATTCGCGTCATCCGCCCAGGCCGAACGTCGGGTCGCGCTGGTGATCGGCAACGGCGCTTACACGCAAGCGGCGCCGCTCGCCAATCCCGCCAACGATGCGCGCGCGGTGGCACAGGCGCTGGAACGGCTGGGCTTCGAGGTCGTGTCGGGCTTCGACCTCAGCAACGCCGACCTGCGCAAGACTGTCCGTTCGTTCGCCGACAAGGTGGTCGGCGCCCAGGTGGCGATGTTCTTCTACGCCGGCCACGGCCTGCAGGTCGGCGGCGACAATTACCTGATCCCGGTCGACGCCGCGATCCGCACCGAGGCCGACCTCGACTTCAACGCCGTAAAGCTCGACCTGATCACCCGCCAGCTCGATCGCGAGGCCAAGGTCAAGATCATCCTGCTCGACGCCTGCCGCGACAATCCGTTCGAGAAGGAACTTACGCGCAGCATGAGCAAGACGCGCTCGGCGACGGTCAAGAAGGGCCTGGCCGAGATGAGCAACGCTGGCGGCACCATGATCGCCTTCGCGACCGATCCCGGCTCGGTGGCGCTTGACGGCGACGGCCGCCACAGCCCGTTCACATCCGCGCTGCTCAAGCACATCGAGACGCCCGGCATCGAGATCGGCCTGATGATGCGCCGCGTCACCAAGGACGTCTTCGAGTCGACCGGCGAGCGGCAGCGGCCGTGGACCAACGCCTCGCTGACCGGCGAGCTGTACCTCAAGGGCGGCGAGACCGCCGGCGTACCGCCCGCGCCGGCGCCGACCGCCGCAGCACCGTCGGGCTTTGACGACCGCCAGATCGAGCTGGCGCTGTGGCAGGCGGCCGAGAAGAGCGGCCAATCGGTCGACTACGAGGAGTATCTGAAGCGCTACCCGAACGGCCAGTTCGCCGGCATTGCGCGCAACCGCCTCGACACGCTGAAGAAGGGTGGCACGGTGAACACCGCCGCCGCCGATCCGACCCGCTCCGCCGACCAGAGTCAGAAGAGCAATGCCGACGAGGCCGGCGAGCTGCAGATCGGCATGACGGCCAACGACCGCATCGGCGTCCAGCGCCGCCTGACCTTGGTCGGGTTCGACACCCGCGGCGTCGACGGCTCGTTCGGCCCCGGCACGCGCAATGCCATCTCCCGCTGGCAGCAGTCGCGCAGCTTCGCGCCGGCGTCGGGTTACCTCAACGCGCAACAGTATAAAGAGCTGATCTCCCAGACCGAGGTGGCCTACGCCAACTGGCTGCAGCAGCAGCGCGCCCGCCAGCAGGCGGCGCCGACGCCGCAGCCGCAACAGCAGCCGACGGCGCAGACCGCGCCGCAGCCGCAAGCCCAGCCACAGCCGCAGCAGCAAGGCCCGTCGGCCGGCGACGTCCTGCGGGGCGTCGGCACGATCGGCGACACCATCCGCATCTTCCGCCGCTAGATTGCGAGGGGGACGATTGGGGACGGCGCGGTCCGCCTGGGCCGCGCCGTTTGCTTTGACCTCCGGCGCCGAACCTGCCAGACAAGCCCGGCCATCGCGGGTGGAGGCGTTTGCGGGGCGCGGTTGACGCGCCGGGCGCGACCAACCTTCGTCCTTGATGACGGCTGGTCGCCAGCAGATTGACTAGCGAGGGACTCGTATTGGTCGACTCCGGCAGCGGGATCCTGGTCTTCGCCGCGGCGCTGTTCGTGACGGCCACGCCCGGGCCCAACAGTTTCTACGTGCCGGCGCGCACCCTGGCGGGCGGTCGCAACGAGGGTTTGGCGTCGAGCCTCGGGATCGCCGTTGGCGGCATGGTGCACGTCATCGCGGGTGCCATCGGCGTGTCGGCGGTGATCATGGCCAGCGTCGAGGCGTTCACCGTGCTCAAGCTGGCCGGTGCCGCCTTTCTCGCTTGGCTGGGAATCAGGATGATCCGCGAGGCCGGCGTCGAGCGGCCGGCCACGTCACTGGGAGCCGGCGGCCTGCGCCAGGCGTTCCGCGACGGTATCGTGATGGAGGCCCTGAACCCCAAGACGGCGGCGTTCTTCCTCGCCTTCATCCCCGGCTTCGTCGATCCGGCGGGCAATGTGCCGCTGCAGTACGTGATCTTCGGCATGCTGACGGTGATCGCCAGCGGCATCATCGACATCGTCGTGACGCTCACCGCCTCAACCGCACGCGGCCAGCTGGCGCGACGGCCAGCGCTGATGCGACGCGTGCACCAGGGCTGCGGCCTGCTGGTGATCCTGCTCGGTGCGGCGTTGGCCTTCGTCAACCGGCCAGTGTGAGGTCGTCGACCGTCCGGCGGCGGACGCTTACGGAACATCGCGGTGAAACTCGGCGATAACCTCGATCGGGCCGACGATGTTGCGGTTGAATTCGGCTAGGTCCTCGGCCGGAATCCAATACTCCTGGAATCGTCGGCCAGCGGCGTCCTGAACTTTGTACCGCGCCAGGAACACACGCAGGACCTTGAAGCGCGTGACATATCCCGCCCCGGACGCCGGCACATTCCAGTCGCGCGCAATCTTGACGGCATACTCCTCGGTGAGCACCGGGTAAAAGATCGGCTGCTCGAGCAGACGGGGCGGAAACGCGCTGTAACTCGCCTGTCGAATGAGATCCAGTTCCGCCGGCCCGACCGGCCGGAACAGGATCACGTAGTCGCTGCTCGCCATGCTTCACAAGTGCTGCGCACCGCGAACGCGGCGCTAACCTACGGTGGCCAGCGCCACGCCGCCGATCAAGACGAGACCACCCAGCGCGCGCGTGCCGAAGGTGCCGCTGATCCGGCGCGCGGCCAGACCGATTCCGACTCCCAGCGCGTGCAGCGCCGCGGTCGCGACCAGGAATCCCGCGGCGTAGGCCAAGGGCGAGGCGGCGTCGGGCATCTCGCTGCCATGGGCGTATCCGTGCGCCAGCGCGAACAGGGCGACAATGACCATCGGCACCCATACGGGCAGGCTTGGCGCCGCCAGCAGGATCAGGCCCAGCAGCAGCACCGAGCCCAGAACGCCGGTTTCGACCATCGGCAGATGCAGACCGGCGATTGCCAGCAGACCACCGAGCGCCATCACCGCCACGAAGGCGGCCGGCACCAGCCACACGGCGCGGCTGTCACGCGTGGCGACATGCGCCGCCCAGATGCCGACGCCGACCATCGCCAGCACGTGATCCAGCCCGACAAACGGGTGGGCGAAACCCGCACCGGCGCCGCCCAGCGCGTGGCCGGTGTGTGCCTGCGCCGTACTTGCCGCAATGGCCAGCAAGGCGGTGGTCAGACCAATCAGTCGGGCCATGGCATATCTCCTTGGTGTCGTCAGTTTCAGGCAATGAGAGAAGGCAGCGAATCAGGCCAAGCGTGGTTCACGCCGCATCAGGCATGCGCATCGGTCGCTCGGGCAGGCCGCCCTGGCGCACGATGAAGGCGGCGATGTCGGCGACGCCCTTGTTCTCCTTGAGGTTGCTGAACACGAAGGGCCGCACGCCGCGCATCTTTTTTGCGTCCCGATCCATCACGCCGAGATCGGCGCCGACCAGCGGCGCGAGGTCGATCTTGTTGATCACCAGCAGGTCCGAGCGGGTGATGCCGGGCCCGCCCTTGCGCGGGATCTTGTCGCCGGCCGAGACGTCGATGACGTAGATCGTCAGGTCAGCGAGCTCCGGCGAGAAGGTGGCGGCGAGATTGTCGCCGCCAGACTCGACGAACATGATCTCCAGCGCGGGAAAGGCGCGGTTGAGGTCGGCAACGGCGGCGAGGTTGATCGAGGCGTCCTCGCGGATCGCGGTGTGCGGACACCCACCGGTCTCGACGCCGACGATGCGCTCTGGCGCCAGCGCGCCGGCACGGGTCAGGAATTGCGCGTCCTCGCGGGTGTAGATGTCGTTGGTGACGACGGCGATGTCGTAGGCGCCGCGCATCAGCTTGCACAGGCGCTCGACCAGCGCCGTCTTGCCGGAGCCAACTGGGCCGCCAACGCCGACACGCAAGGGTCCGTGGGTGGTCATGATCGGAACAACCTCGTGTACTGGATTTCGTGGCGCATCGAGCACCAGTCAAGAACGGGCGACGCCGTACCGACGTCGTCGAGCGATGCGACCGACAGCGCCGCCGCGACCGCGTTCTCGACTGACGACGCAAGCACCGACAACGCCCGCTGGCCATCCGACTGCCCCAGGGGAATGGCGCGGACGGCGGCCGAGCAGAGATTGGCGGCAAAGGCATGCAGGTAGCCGCTCAGTGCCGGTTCAAGATCGATACCATGCCATGCCGCCGCGATGGCGACCGCCACCGGCAAAGCGCACTGCCCATCGCGGCGTGCGGCGAAGGTGTCGAGCCGTGCGTCAGGCCAGGCGCTGCGCGTGATCGAGAGGAACGCGGCGCCCTGCTGGCGCGCCTCCAGCGCCATCTCGGCCGTGCCGCGCCAGGCGGCCGCCAGGTCGGCGATGTCGTTCAGCGCCGCCTCGTCGTTGCGTCGCGCCGCGCGCCACGCCGCCGCGAACAGCGCGGCATCGCTTCGGCCGGTGCCGTGATCGAGCACGCCGCCGATCCATGCCGTGAGCGAGCCGCGATCCGTCACCAGCCCCGCCTCGATCGCCGCCTCCAGCCCGTGCGAATAGCTGAAGGCGCCGATCGGATACGCCGGCGACAGCCACGCCAGCAGCCGGTGCAGCGCGGCGGGGGTCATGGGCAACTTCCCTTCCCCGCTTGCGGGGAAGGTGGCCGAAGGCCGGATGGGGAGCCAACGTGGTGTCTCCAGCCGATAGACCACGTCGGCTCCCCTCCGGCCCTTCGGGCCACCTCCCCAACCGCGTTGGGGAGGAACGTGTCCTCAATGCCCATGCCGGCCCTCGCTGCCGTGGGCGTGCGGGTGGCGAAGGTCGTGGTTGTGCTGGCCGTAGGCGCCACCCTCGGGATTGAACGGCGCCGATACGCGGCGCACTTCGGCACCAAGGCCCTGCAGCATGTCGACGATCACGTGATCGTCGCGGATCAGCAGGCGATCGCCGTCGATCTGGGTCGGCAGATGGCGGTTGCCGAGATGCCAGGCCAGCCGCGTAAACAGCGCGGCATCGCGGGCGCGGATCTCGACCAGCGGCTCGTCGGCCGCTTTCACCTGGACATAGCCACCATCGTCGAGCTTCAGCCCATCGCCGTCGCTCAGCACCGTTGGCTCGGACAGGTCGAGCAGGAAGTCGGTGCCGCCATCACCCCGAAGCCGCAGCCGGCGACGGTAGCGGTCGTCGTAGATCAAGGTGATCGAATCGACGCGCTGCGACGCCGGCCAGGCGCCGGCGCGTGCCACCGCGGCAGCGCGCTTCATGATGGCAACTTTCCCTTCCCCGCGTCGCGGGGAAGGTCGCCGAAGGCCGGATGGGGAGCCGATGTGGTCTCAGTTACGTTGATCTCCAAGGCTCCCCTCCGCCCCTGCGGGGCACCTCCCCAGCGATGCTTGGGAGGAAATCAGAACAAGAAATACCGCTGTGCCATGGCGAGCACGGTGGCGGGCTCGCAGGTCAGCAGCTCGCCGTCGGCCCGCACCTCGTAGGTCTCGGGATTGACTTCGATGCGCGGCAGCGCCGCGTTGTGGATCATGTGCTGCTTGCCAATGGCGCGCGTGCCCTGCACTGGCAACAGCGCGCGCTGCAGGCCCCAGGTCTGCGCCACCTTGCCGGCGATCGCCGCCGCCGAGGTGAACAGTACCGAGCTCTGCACCCGGTTGCGGCCATGGGCGGCGAACATCGGCCGGTAGTGCACCGGCTGCGGCGTCGGGATCGAGGCGTTGGGATCGCCCATCGGCGCGGCGGCGATGCTGCCTGACTTCAGCACCATGTCAGGCTTCACGCCGAAAAACGCCGGCGACCAGATCACGATGTCGGCCAGCTTGCCCACTTCGAGCGAACCGACGTAGCGGCCGATGCCCTGCGCGATGGCGGGGTTGATGGTGTACTTGGCCAGGTACCGCTTGACCCGCGCGTTGTCGTTGTCTCCCTGCTCTTCCTTCAGCCGACCGCGCTGCTTCTTCATCTTGTCGGCGGTCTGCCAGGTGCGGATCACGACCTCGCCGACCCGGCCCATCGCCTGGCTGTCGGACGACATCATGCTGAAGGCGCCCATGTCGTGCAGGATGTCCTCGGCCGCGATGGTCTCGCGCCGGATGCGGCTTTCGGCGAAGGCCACGTCCTCGGGAATCCGCGGATCGAGGTGGTGGCAGACCATCAACATGTCGAGATGCTCGTCGGCGGTGTTCACCGTGTAGGGCATCGTCGGGTTGGTCGACGACGGCAGCACGTTGGGCAGGCCGCAGACGCGGATGATGTCGGGCGCATGGCCGCCGCCCGCGCCCTCGGTGTGGAAGGCGTGGATCGTGCGGCCCTTGAAGGCCTTGATGGTCTCCTCGACGAAGCCGCTCTCGTTGAGCGTGTCGGTGTGGATCATGCAC